>JAMFSV010000236.1 GCA_026225455.1 Burkholderiales bacterium
CAAGGCATCGATCTGCTTGCGGCGTTTGACCAGGCTGGCTTCGGGCCCCAAGTGGACGATTGCGTCGGTAAGTGCGCGCCGTGCTTGCACGCGTTCGCCATTGACTTCCAGCGCATCGGCCAGTAGCAGGCGCAAGCGCAGCACGTCGGGGCGCTGGCGGATGGCTTCGCGGGCATCGACGGCACAGCGCGCGTATTGATGCAGGCTATATTCGCTATAAGCGCGCTGGGCCACTCGCAACGCGGCTCCGCTTAACGGCAGTGCGGCGTCGTCGGTTGCGGCCTGCGCTGCGCCGATCCAGCTCAAACCCAACGCCAAGCTCAAGCTTAAGGTCAGGCGCAGCAGGGCATTCGGGCCGATGCTGCGGCGACGTGGCGGAGTGGTGCGGCGCGTGAGCGGGGTGTTGGTGTTCATGCCTGTGCCTTGGGGAATTCAAACAGTTCGCGTTGCCGCGCAAGCAGCGCCGGCGATTGATTCGATATCCATCCGCACACCGAATAATTTTATTGGGGGTTCAATCTCGATCGCCTTGGGCCGAGTACCGAAAGCCGACAAAATTTCTGACATTTCATCCTTAACTCTATATTTTTCGAGCAAAAAATATATTTACTCAATGGTGTAAAAGGTTAAATTTTGTTAAATCGGCACGACCTCGCGATCCAATCCGGTCTTACCCTCGAAGCCCTTTACCAGCAAGCAACGGCATTCTGCCAACAAAATCCGCGCCGGTCTATTGCTGCTTTTATTTCTTAATTTATTTGTTTATTTATGTTTGATAATTATCAATTCAACTTGAAATCATTCCTTCTAATGTTAGTATTGCGCCAAATTAAAATCCAAAGTGCTGCCCGTTGCGATGGTACGCCGAGTGGGCAACGACCGATGCGGCCGGTACGGCGAAGGTCGTCGCTGCGATAGTCCGGAGATTCGCTGAATGACCCAACACCCTTTATCCGCACTTGGCGAGGATTCCTTGCGGGCGACATATGCCGCCGCCGCGCACCTCGCCTCGATCTATGCCGACGCAGTCGGCGGCGCAGGGCGCTTGCCGCCGGAGCACGATCTTTGAGCGCGTGCCGCAAATCCGGAGCGGGCTTATGAGTGCGATGCCTGATCCAGCCGAGGTGGTGCCGCCGGCCGCATTCCGTCTCAGCGCAGTGGTGCTGGTGACATTGCTGTGCGCCGCGCTGGCATGGGGACTGGTCGGTGTCGGGCGCGCGCTGCCGACGGTACGCGCCTTGCCCGCCGCATTCTGGCTGGACGGCCGTGCCAGCCGTGTGTTGGAGAAAATGCAGGAACTACCGGCCAACTCGACCCTGCACAGTCTGAACGCGGGTGTGCAATACCGCTTGTTCGGCGAGCTTGGGCCGCAGGTCAGCGAGGGCTGCCCGGGCTGGCTGTTCTATGGCGATGGCCTGCGCTTGGCGGCCGGCGTCGATCCCGATTTCGTGTTTGCGCAACGCTTGCGGCTGATGCGTTACTACACCGCTCGCTTGCGGCAACTGGGCGTGCCGCTGCTGGTGGTGACCGTGCCGGACAAGTCGCGCATCGAAACCGGCGGCCTATGCGGTTTGCGGCAGGCGCCAGTACTGGCCGCGCAACTGGCGCGCTGGCAAACGGCTTTGCAGCAGCAGGGTGTGCCTTATGTCGCACTGCAGTCGGCGCTTGATGCTGCGCGACCGGCTTATTTCCGCACCGACGTGCATTGGAACCAGCACGGCGCGCTTGCTGCGGCGCAAGCCGTGGCGCAAGTCGCCCGGCCGATGCTGGGCGGGGCAGGTCCGCAACAGTACCTGCGCGAAGTGGGGTCGGCGGTGCTGCCGCGCATGGGCGACCTGATCGTGCTGGCCGGGCTGGAACATGCACCGCGTGCTTTGCGCCCGGCGCTTGATCTGGAGCAGCCCGAAACGATAAGAGCGGTTCACGGCGGCACTTTACTCGATGAGCCGGCGCCGCCCGAGATACTGCTGGCTGGCAGTTCCAACTCGCGCCGCAGCAACTTCGAGCAGCAACTGGGCGCCTTGCTGGGGCGCGAGATGTGGAACCGCAGCCTGGACGGCGGCAATTTTTCGGATGCCTTGCGCGCCGCGCTGGACGACCATGCTGCCTGGCCGCATGGTTTGAAGCTGGTGGTGTGGGAGATGTCCGAAATGTCGCTATCCTTACCATTAAGCCCTGCGGAACAGGCTTATCTGGCGCATGACACGATGCCGTAAAGCCTGACGATCTGTCTGCTTGCCTCAAAGCGAGGCGCTCTCGCGGCGCCGTGTCATGCGTTTGACTGATGTGATTTGACTCGTGCGGCCGGTGCGGCCGCCCCTTTTTATGCGATTTCCCTCGCGACTTATCGACTTTTGCCATGACTACTCAAGCTGAACTGGAAAATCAAATCGCCGCGCTTATCGAATCGATTGTCTTTACCAAAGTGACACCCGACCAACCTTTACTGGAATCCGGACTGATCGACTCGGTGACCACTGTGGAAGTTATGCTGGCTGTGGAAGCCCATTTTCACTGCACCATACCGGCCACCGAAGTGGCGATTCATCTGGAGTCGGTGCGTACCATGGCGGCTTATATTGCCGCCCGACAGTAAGCCGTGGTCGGTGAAATGAGGCGCGCCGGTTAAGCAATGTTATTTAACTCCTACCTGTTTCTCTTCATCTTCTTGCCGTTGGTGCTGGGGATCTATTATTTGTGCGGCCACCTGCATACCCGGCTCGCCGCGGCTTGGGTGTGTCTGGCTTCGCTGATTTTCTACGGTGGTGGAACCCTTTGTTTGTGCTGGTGCTGGCTGCTTCAATTACCGTCAACTATGGACTGAGTACAGCCCTGTGCGCGAGCGCGCCGCGTCCGAAACTGCAACGCGTGATTCTGGCATTGAGTGTGAGCGCCAATCTCGGGCTGCTGTTTTACTTCAAATATATGGTGGTATTGCTCGGCTTTCTCGATCAACTCGGCTGGACTCGCGTGGGCATGCATTCGGTGTTGCTGCCGCTGGGCATCTCCTTCTTTACCTTCACCCAACTGGGTTATCTGCTCGACTGCAAGGCCGGTGTGGTCAAGCAACGCAGCCCGCTCGGTTACGTGATGTTCGTCACGTTTTTCCCGCACTTGATCGCCGGGCCGATTCTGCATCACCGCGACATGATGGAGCAGTTGACCGACGCCAAGAGCTATCGATTCCGTGCCGAGAATATCGCGATCGGCGGCACCTTATTTGTCATCGGACTGGCAAAAAAGACCTTGTTTGCCGACAGCATCGCGCACTGGTCGGAAGACGGGTTTGCCGGTACCGCCCAGTTGCAATTTTTTGCCGCCTGGGCCACCAGTTTGTCCTATGGGCTGCAATTGTATTTCGATTTTTCCGGTTATTCGGACATGGCACTGGGCTTGGCCAAAATGTTCGGCATCCGTTTCCCGCTCAACTTCAATTCACCTTATAAGTCGGTCAGCATCATTGCCTATTGGCAGAATTGGAACATGACGCTGACGCGTTATCTGACCGAGTATTTATACAACCCGATGGCCTTGACCATTTCGCGCTGGCGCGCGGCGCGCGGCCTGGCGGTGGGACGCCTGGGCAACGCTACGCCGGCCGGGTTTTTGAGCATGATCGTGGTGCCCACCGCCTATACCATGCTGCTGGCCGGGGCTTGGCATGGCGCGGGCTTGAATTTCCTGATTTTCGGCCTGCTGCACGGCGCTTATTTATCCATCAATCATGCCTGGCGCATCTATGGGCCGGCGTGGCGCGCCAGTGTGCTGCCGCGGCTGGCGGGTGCCTTGCGGCATGCGGCGTATGTGCTGCTGACCTTGCTCGGCGTATTGGTGTCGCAAGCATTTTTTCGCGCCACCACAACCTCCGGCGCATTCGCCTTACTGGCCGGCATGACCGGTTTGCATGGCGCGGAATCGCTGGCAGCTTTTGCCTTGCCCACGCTAAACGGTGTGAGCGCGGCCGAGTGGCTGCGGCTCGCGTTCGGCCGTTGGCACCACCTGCTGCAGATCGTGTTGTTGTTCGTGATCGTGTGGGGCACACCCAATGCGCACCAGATACTCGGGCGTTTCTCGCCGGCCCTGCGCGTGCCGCTCGATCGGCGTGGGCGTTGGTGGCAATGGCGCCCGTCGGCCGGATGGTTGCTGTTGACGCTGGCGGTGTTGTTTTATGTGATGGTGAATTTACATCCGGAGGCGCGGTTTTTATATTTCCAATTTTGAGATGTCGCGGAAAATACTGGCAATTTGAAAGCTACTATACGTCGTCGTATAGCTGGGGCGGAGAGGTTTGCGCAAATCCCATATCCCCCTATCGAGCACGCTACAATAGTCTCTCGCAGAACTATCTGTAGCCATGCTTATATCAAGGATCCAGCCTCATGCCAGATTTTCCATTCTTGATCGGCGGTGGCGAGATGGGTGCCCTGATCCGCGCGCATGATTGGAGCGGCACCACGCTCGGCACGCCCGATCGATGGCCGCAAAGTTTACGCATTGCGGTGCGGTTGATGCTCAATTCCCGGCATCCCATGTATATTTTCTGGGGCACGGAGGGTCATTGCCTATACAACGACGCGTATCGGCAATCTATCGGAGCCGAACGTCATCCTTCCTCATTAGGACGTCCCGCGCGCGAAGTGTGGGATGAAATCTGGGACATTATCGGTCCGCAGGTCGAGCAAGTCATGAGTTGCGGCGGCGCGACCTGGCACGAAAATCAATTGGTGCCGATTACGCGGGATGGCGTGCGCGACGATGTCTATTGGACCTACGGTTATAGCCCGATCGATGACGAAAGCACCCCGAGCGGTGTCGGCGGGGTGTTGGTGGTCTGCACCGAGACCACGTTACAGGTAAAAAGCGAACAACGTTTGGCGGCCGAGAGCGAACGCCAGCGCATGGCGTTTCAGCAAATGCCAGGGTTTGTCGGGGTGTTGACTGGGCCACGGCATATCTACGAATATGTGAACGACGCTTGCATCGAGATTTCGGGACCGCGCGATTTTATCGGGCGCAGTGTGCGCGAAGTATTTCCCGAACTGGAAGGGCAGGATTTCTTCGAGTTGCTGGATCGTGTTTACGCCACCGGCCTGCCGTTTGTGGCTCAGGCGATGCCGATCAAATTGGAAAACCAGGGCGAGAATCGCTTTATCGATTTTATTTACCATCCGATCCGGGACGAGGCAGGGGTGATTACCGGCATTTTCGTCGGCGGTTACGATGTGACTGAACTGGTACGCGCCAAGACCGCGGTCGAAGAGGTCAATGCCAGCCTGGAGCGGCGTGTGGCCGATGCTTTGCGCGAGCGTGACAGCATTGAGGCGGTGCTGCGGCAAGCGCAAAAGATGGAAGCGGTGGGGCAGTTGACGGGCGGCCTGGCGCATGACTTTAATAATTTGCTGACCGGTATCAGCGGTAGCCTGGAATTAATGCAGACGCGGATTGCTCGCGGCGATTTCGACTCGATTGATCGCTACGTGTCGCGTGCGCAACAGGCATCCAAGCGTGCCGCGGCGCTGACACATCGTTTGTTGGCTTTTTCGCGGCAGCAGACGCTGGACCCAAAACTCACCGATATCAATCGGCTCGTCGCCGGCATGGCGGATCTGATTCGCCGGACGGTGGGTCCCGCGGTCCGGATTGAGGTGGTGGAGGCCGACGCCTTATGGGCGGCATTCATTGACCCGAACCAACTTGAGAATGCCCTGTTGAATCTATGCATCAATGCCAGAGATGCGATGCCCGAAGGCGGCCTGATCAAGATCGAAACATTCAATCAGTATTTGGACGATAAAACCGCTGCGGAGAGTGAGTTGGCCGCCGGAGAGTACCTTGCCATTTGCGTCAGCGATACCGGTACGGGCATGACAGCAGAGGTTGCGGCGCGAGCGTTTGATCCATTTTTTACCACCAAACCGATGGGCGAGGGCACCGGACTGGGTTTGTCGATGGTGTATGGGTTTGTGCGTCAATCGGGAGGGCAGGTCCGCATCTTCTCCGAAATGGACCAAGGCACGCGGATCTCGCTCTACCTGCCCCGGCATTTGGACGCGGCGCAAGCGCCGCTGGAAGAGGAGGTAGTGCTTGAGTCTGGGCGGGGCGTGGGTGAAACGATCTTGGTGGTCGACGATGAGCCGGCAATCAGGGGTTTGATTGTCGAGGTGCTGCAGGAATTCGGCTACCGCACTCTCGACGCGGCAGACGGACCCGGCGGATTGCGCATGATTCAAGCGCAGGCCCAGATCGATTTGCTGATCACCGATGTCGGTCTTCCCGGCGGCATGAATGGCCGTCAGTTGGCGGATGCGAGCCGGGCGGTGCGGCCTGGGTTGAAAATCTTGTTTATCACCGGCTATGCCGAAAAAACCGTTATTGGAAATGGGCCTTTGGAGCCCGGTATGGAGATCTTGCCCAAGCCGTTCACCATGGCCGCAATCGGTAGCCGGGTGCGGGCGATCTTGGCGCGCTAGGAGCTTGCCCAGGGCTCAAGCTGAACCCAGTTTGGTAAACGAAGGGGGAGGCGACGGCTGGTCCAAGTCATTATCGGGCTGGTGATTGATATTCACCCGGTCGCGTCCGCTTCTTTTGGCTTCATAAAGGGCTTTGTCCGCGGCTTCGATCAAGACGGTGGGCTCATTTGCAGAGTGTTCGGGAATGCGGGAATCCACCCCCGCGCTGATCGTGACAAAGCCGCTTGGATTGCCGGAGTGAACGATGCCCAACGCGCGGATCGCGTGGCGAATTTTCTCCGCTACCGCCACCGCGCCGACGACATCGGTGTTGGGCAGCAGTACCGCGATCTCTTCGCCGCCATAACGCGCGGCAATGTCTCCCGGGCGCCGCGGCGTCAAATCTCTGATCAGACGGCTAATGGTGCGCAAGCATTCATCCCCGGCGGCATGACCATAGATATCGTTGTATTGCTTGAAATAATCGAGGTCCATCATGATCAGTGCGAGGGTGCTCGCTTGCCGTACCGCCCGGCTGAATTCATTGTTGAGCGTGACGTCGAATTGCCGGCGATTCGCCAAGCCGGTGAGACCGTCTTGCATCGCCAGGCGTTCGAGTGTCGCATTGAGTTTTTCCAACGCGTCGCGGGCATTGATCAGCTCGGCTTCGGCTTTGCCGCGCAGTGCAATTTGTTTGATTAAATGCAGCCCGAATAATCCGACTACCAGTGCC
>JAMFSV010000237.1 GCA_026225455.1 Burkholderiales bacterium
GCTCAGGATCACGATCAGCCGCACCGGCGGGTGATGGGCACCATACTGTGGCTGCGCCGCAAACAGCATGATTCCCGACTGATGGTCACTGGACATGGCAAGGCCATGATTCCCGACTGATGGTCACTGGACATGGCAAGGCGCTCCGAAATGCTCAATCGAGCATCGTAAATCAACTATTTACATTGATCAATCCAAATAAAAAGCAAGAACATATGAAAATAGATCATTAATTGCTTATTCGCGAAACTGGCAGTGGCCGTATGCGACCGATGACTCAATTTCATAGGTGCTTGCCGTATTCAGAGACTAGTCGCACTGCAGGATCGCGTTTATATTCGGTTTGCTCTAACAACCAGGCTTCACCATAGCGAGGAGTTGACACGATGAAATTCGACGCACCTGCAACGGACAATCCGATCGATCAGCTGACGATCATCGGCAAGCCGCTCGATCGCATCGACGGCACATTGAAAACGACGGGAACCGCACCTTACGCGTACGAACAGCATGCCGCAGCGCCCAACGTGGCTTACGGCTATGTGGTGGGGGCAGGCATCGCCAAAGGCCGCATTGTGGCGGTCCACCAGCGAAAGGCGCGGGCTGCTCCGGGCGTTCTGGCCATCATTACAGCGCAGAACGCCGGCCAACTGTCCACTGGCGCGTTTTATATCGACCGCCTGCTGGCCGGTCCGCAGATCGATCACTACCATCAAGCCATCGCGGTCGTCGTCGCCGAGACCTTCGAGCAGGCGCGTGCCGCGGCCGGACTGCTTCAGGTCGACTATGCCGCCAGCGACGGCGCATTCGATCTCGCTGAAGCAAAGGCCACTGCGGTTACGCCGAAGGCAGGACCGTTTGGCCCACCGCCGCAAACGGCCGCCGGCGATTTTGAAAGCGCTTTCGCATCGGCTGACATCAGGCACGATGCAATTTACACGACGCCCGACCAGAGCCACGCGATGATGGAACCTCATGCCACGGTGGCGGCATGGCAAGGCAACGAGCTCACCTGCTGGAGTCCTATCCAGCAACTGAACTGGGGCGTACGCGACCTGGCGAAAATACTCAATATCGGCGAGGAACAGATCCGCATCATTGCGCCGTACATCGGCGGTAGCTTCGGTGGCAAGGGAACAATTCTGGCCGACTGCGTACTGGCGGCGCTGGCGGCGCGCGCAATAGGCCGGCCGGTCAAGGTGGCGTTGACGCGCCCACTGATGTTTAACAATACGACCCACCGCGCCGCCACGATCCAGCGCCTGCGCATCGGCGCAACCCGAGCGGGCATGATCACGGCAATCGGTCATGAAAGCTGGTCTGGCAATTTGGACGGCGGCCGTTCCGAGGCGGCAACCACTTCGACGCGCCTGCTGTATGCCGGCGCCAACCGCATGACGCATCTGCGCCTCGCCGTGCTCGATCTGGCCGAGGGAAACGCCATGCGCGCGCCCGGCGAAGCAAGCGGCATGATGGCACTGGAAATTGCGATGGATGAGATGGCCGAAAAACTGTCGCTCGATCCCGTGCATTTTCGTATCCTCAACGATACCCAGGTCGACCCGGAAAAACCATCCCGGCCATTTTCAGTCCGCCAGTTGGCCCGGTGTCTGCGCACGGGCGCAGAGCGTTTTGGCTGGACCGCTCATCCCGGCGGGCCGCGCTGCAGGCGCGACGGCCAGTGGCTGATAGGGGTCGGCATGGCGTCGGCGATACGCGGTGCGCCGATCGCCAAATCGGCTGCGCGGGTCCGCCTCGATCGCCATGGTGTTATCACCGTCGAGACCGACATGACCGACGTCGGTACCGGTAGCTATACCATCATTGCCCAGACCGCTGCGGAAATGATGGGTGTCAGCGTCGGTAAGGTCGTCGTGCAACTGGGCGATTCACGCCTGCCGGAGTCGCCGGGAACGGGCGGAC
>JAMFSV010000238.1 GCA_026225455.1 Burkholderiales bacterium
AGTTGTGCCGATGTTCACCCCCTTGCTGCTCGACGAGCCGGTACCCGTGAACGGCCGCATGACACTGCCGGAGACTCCGGGCTTCGGCGTGCGCCTTAATCCTGACTGCGCCTTGCATCGGCCTTATACACATTAAGACCTTCAGAAAACCAGGGAATCGTTATGTTGCTCGCAGGAAAATCGGTGGTTGTGACCGGCGGCTCGCGCGGCGTGGGACGCGCCATCGCTATTGAAGCGGCACGCCAGGGTGCCGACGTAGCGCTCAATTACTGGCGCGACAATGACGGCAGTTATGGCCGCGTCGGCGCCGCCGACGAAGTGGTCGCCGCGATTGAGGCGCTGGGCCGGCGCGCCATTGCGGTCGAAGGCAATATTGCCGAACCGCGCACCAGTGCCGAATTGGTGGCGCAAACAGTGGCGGCTTTCGGCAAAATCGATGTGCTCGCCAGCAATGCCGGCATCTGCCCGTTTCATGCCTTCCTCGATTTACCGGTGGCGATGTTCCAGCAAACCATGGAAGTCAATTTGCATGGCGCGTTTTATGTCACGCAAGCCGTCGCCAACCAGATGAAAAATCAGGGCCACGGCGGAGCGATTGTGGCGACCAGTTCAATCAGCGCGTTGGTGGGCGGAGGCATGCAAAGCCATTACACCCCGACCAAAGCCGGGGTCCATTCGCTCATGCAATCTTGTGCGATTGCCCTGGGGCCGTATGGCATCCGCTGCAACTCGGTGATGCCGGGCACCATCGCGACCGACTTGAATCACGATGATTTGTCCGACCCCGATAAGCTTGCTTACTTCGAAAAACGCATTCCCCTGGGCCGCGTCGGCACGCCGGAAGATGTTGCCGGTTGTGTGGTGTTTCTGGCCTCGGATATGGCGCGTTATGTCACGGGTGCGTCGCTGCTGGTCGATGGCGGTTTGTTTGTCAATCTGCAATGAAGACCGTGCCGCAGCCAAGTAGCGACCTGGAAACCGTGGCTTTCCGCATGAACCTGAATCCAGGCATGAAGGACGAATACCAGCGCCGCCACGATGCCATCTGGCCGGAATTGGCGCAGCTTTTGCGCGCGGCGGGCGTGGTCGATTATTGGATTTTTATCGACGAGACCACGCACCACCTGTTTGCTTTTATGCAACATCGGCGCGAGCATAGCTTGCAGAATCTGCCCGCGACCGAGGTGATGCAGAAATGGTGGGCTTATATGGCGGACTTGATGTTGACCGGTAGCGATTATGTGCCGGTGCAAGTCCCGCTAAGCCCCGTGTTTCATCTAAGTTGAAACCTGAACCCAAGCCTGAGCCGGAGACGCGCATGAAAGTTGTCGATCCGCACGTGCATTTCTGGAATATCGAAACCCACGTTTATCCGTGGATGAAGCCCGAGGGCCACTTGGTCGGCGACGCCAGCGCCATGCTGCGCAATTACGAGGTGGCGCAACTGCTGGCCGAAGCCGGTGAGATTGAAGTCGACAAAGTGGTGCATATCGAAGCCAACCACGGCAACCCGCCCGACCCGCTGGAAGAATCGCGCTGGCTGCAGGCGCTGGCCGACGACCCGCTCCGCCACGGTTTGCCCAATGCCCTGGTAGCGGGCGCCGACCTGTCGCTGGCGGGCTGCGAGGCGCAGTTGGCGGCGCAGGTCGAATATCGCAATGTGCGCGGCATCCGGCAAATTCTGAATGTGCACAGCGACCCGGCCTACGATTATGTCGGCCGCCATTTTATGCAGGAGCCGCGCTGGCGTGAAAACTTCAAGCTGCTGGAAAAATACGGTTTGTCGTTCGACCTGCAAATCTACCCGTCGCAAATGCCGGCAGCGGTCGAATTGGCGCGCGACAACCCCGGCGTCCAGTTGATCGTCAACCACACCGGCATGTTTGTCGATCGCGGCAGTGTCGCCGGTTACCGCCGCTGGCGCGACGGCATGCGCGCTCTGGCGCAATGCGGCAATGTAGCGGTAAAAATCAGCGGCATGGCGATGCTCGATCATGCCTGGACCATCGAAAGCCTGCGCCCTTACGCTCTGGAAACCTTGGACGCGTTTGGCATCGAGCGCTGCATGTTCGCTTCGAATTTTCCGGTCGACAGCCTGTTTTCGTCCTATCAAACGTTGTGGCAGGCCTATGCGGCCATCGTTGCCGATCTCGATCAGGACGAGAAAGACCGCTTGTTCAGACATAACGCCGAACACTTTTATCGTATTTGAAACTCGCGATGGAGGGTAAAAACCAAGCCTTGGGATGAAGTCATGAGCAATGCCATTTGGCTATTGCTTTCTCGCTAATTGCTATTAGTCAGGAATTGATAATCCCGGTATATTTTTACTCAAAGCGTGGGATTCAGGATCAATCAGCATCAGGGTGTGACACGACAAGACTGTACAGCAGCGCCGTGTTCCGGTGGTTCCGCCTAGACGGGCACCGACCTACGCATAGAAGGAGACACAGTGGCAGATCAAACAACCGGGCCGCGCCTGGAATTGCGCGGCGCATCGAAAAGCTTCGGCAAAGTGCGTGCCTTGCTCGACGGCACCCTGGCCTTGTGGTCAGGCGAGGTACACGCCTTGCTGGGGGAAAACGGCGCCGGCAAATCGACGCTGGTGAAAATCCTTGCCGGGGTGCATAGCCCGGATAGCGGCGAGTTAACCGTCGATGCCCAACCCCGCAGTTTTAATTCACCGGCGGATGCACGCGACGCCGGGATTGCCGTGATCTATCAGGAACCAACGCTGTTTGCCGACCTTTCGATCGCGGAAAACATTTTTATGGCTCGCCATCCCTGCGACCGCTTTGGGCGGATTCGCTACGATGCCATGCATGCCGAGGTGCGCGATTTACTCAAGTCGCTCGGGGTTAATCTGCAACCCGAACAATTGGTGCGCGGCCTGTCGATTGCCGACCAGCAGGTCATTGAAATCGCCAAGGCACTCTCCCTCAAAGCCAACGTGCTGATTATGGATGAGCCGACCGCGGCCCTGTCGCGGCCCGAAGTCGAACGGCTGTTTGCGATTGTCGAGCGCTTGCGCGCCAACGGCGTGGCTCTGCTTTTTATCACGCACCGGCTGGCCGAAGTCTTCACTTTGTCGCAACGCGTCACCATCATGCGCGACGGCGCCGTGGTACATCACGGCGACACCGCCACGCTCAGCATCGATTCGATCGTGGCCAAGATGGTCGGTCGCGATCTCGATAGTTATTACCCCAAAACCGATCTGGCGCCCGGCGAAATCGCCCTGTCGGTACGCGGCCTGACCCGCCACGGCGTGTTCAGCGATATCAGTTTCGAGGTGCGGCGCGGCGAGATCGTCGCCTTGGCGGGCCTGGTCGGCGCGGGACGCAGTGAAGTGGTGCGGGCGGTGTTCGGCATCGACCCGGTTGACGCGGGCAGTGTCAGCGTCAAGGGACGTCCCTTGCAACTCGGCCGCCCCTGGCTGGCGGTGCGCGCGGGCCTGGCCCTGGTACCCGAAGACCGTCGTGCACAGGGCTTGGCATTGAGCCTGCCGATTGCCCGCAACGCATCGCTGACGGTGCTCAACCGTTTATCGCGCTACGGCTTGATCAGCGGCCGCCGCGAAGAAGCGCTGGCCGCTCTCTGGGGCCGGCGTCTGCAATTGAAAGCGCACGAACTGAGCGCTCCGGTGGGTAATCTGTCGGGCGGCAATCAACAGAAAGTCGTGCTGGGTAAATGGCTGGCCACCGACCCGGCGGTGTTGATTATCGATGAACCGACGCGAGGCATCGACGTCGGTGCCAAAGCTGAAGTCTATCGGACCATGAGCGAATTGGTGCAACAAGGTCTGGCGGTACTGATGATTTCCAGCGAATTGCCGGAGGTTCTAGGCATGGCGGACCGCGTGCTGGTGATGCATGAAGGGCGGATTGCAGCCGACCTGCCGCGCGCCGCGGCCACCGAAGAAAGTATTATGAATGCCGCCTTGGGTCAGGCGGCACCGGCACTGGGGAAAGTCGCATGAGCCACGATGCCAATCTCAGCACGCTGAATGGCGACGCTGGTCGCGAGCGTTTAAGTGTGATCGATCTGATCGTGCGCAACCGCGAAACCACCCTGCTGGTGGTGCTGGTCCTGCTGGTGACCGGCACCTCGCTGGCCACGCCTTATTTCCTCAATCTGCAAAACTTGCGCGACCTGCTGCTGAATGTCGCCATCACCGCTTTGCTCACCGCCGGGATGACGATCGTGATGCTGATGCGTCACATCGATTTATCGGTGGGCTCGACGGTCGGACTCACCGCCTACCTGATCGGCATGTTGTTTATTGCCCTGCCGGGCATTCCGATCCCTGTGGCCATCGCGGCCGGGATTGCCTTCGGCATGTGTTGCGGCTTGATCAACGGTTTGCTGGTGACCTTTGGCGGTATGCCCTCGCTGGTTGCGACGCTGTCGACACTCTATATTTTCCGCGGCATCGACTATGCGCTGGTGCATGGCGGCCAGATCAACGCCACCAGCCTGCCCGATGCATTTTCGCGGATTGCCACCGGCACCGTGGCCGGCATCCCGATCCTGGTGTTGATTGCAGCCGTGGTGCTTATCGCGTTTGCGGTCTACCTGAAATACTTCCGCACCGGGCGCGAATTCTACGCCATCGGCTCGAACCCGGAAGCGGCCATTCTCGCCGGCATCCCGGTCAGCCGCCGGGTTACAGCAGGTTTTGTTTTGTCCGGCGCCATCGCAGGCCTGGCGGGCGTGCTGTGGCTGGCCCGCTTCGGCACGGTGGACGCCAGCACGGCCAAAGGCATTGAGCTGGGGGTGGTGGCTTCAGCCCTGGTCGGCAGCGTGGCGATTACCGGCGGCGTCGGCAGCATCGGCGGCGCCGCC
>JAMFSV010000239.1 GCA_026225455.1 Burkholderiales bacterium
CCGGAAGCCTTTCTCACGGCGTTTATCTCCTGGCCCAGAGGGTTCTATGCGGGTGCGCGCGAATTGATCGCCAGCTTGAGACAACGTTACCGCGTCGGCTGTTTGAGCAATTCCAATGCTTTGCACTGGGCTAAATTCGGCGGCTTTCAAGGTGAGTTCGATGTCACCCTGTCGTCGCATTTGATCGGCGTGATCAAGCCGGACCGGGCAGCTTTTGTTCGAGCCTTGGAAGAATGCGACAGGCCGGCTTCAGAGGTGATTTTTTTCGATGACTCGCGGCCCAATGTGCTGATGGCGCAAAGCCTGGGGATACGGACGTTTCATGTGGACGGTTTCCAAGCCCTGCTGCCGGTGTTGCAAGCACAGGGCCTGGTTTGACTCAGTTGGAACGCAGGTCAAATGCAGGCCGGAGCTTGGCCTGCGGCCAATGACCTGATACTGACCCTGCGCCGAGCTTAATCGCGCAGCTTCAATTCATCTTCGGCGAATTCAACCCCAAGCGGATCGATCACGACCCGCTTGGCACCGGCCTCGACCACGCCCACCGGATAGGCCTGCACCCCCAGGTCGGCCGCGATGCGCACCGCTGCATCTACTTGATGCGGTTTGAGGAATAGCGCAAAACCAGCCCCCATGTTCAGGCTGCCATAGGCATCGCGATCCGACATATTGCCTTCGCGTTGCATAAAGGCCAGCACCGGCGGCACCGGCACTACGCTATGAAAACGGTAGGTGAACGGCGTGGCGTGGCGCATTACTTTGCGCCAGCCGTGACCGGTAATGTTGGCGCAATAACTCGGTGCAATGCCTGCGGCAAAAATGGCTTCGGTGACCGGCGAATAAATCACGGTGGGGTCCAGCAAGGCGTCGCCAAAATGACGGCCATCGTCAATCGGCGTGGCAAAACCCGCCGGCAATCTGTCGGCCAGACTGCGCGCGAGCGATACGCCGTTGGCGTGGATCCCGCTTGCGGCCAGCATCACGATCACGTCGCCCGCGGCCAGCTCCTGGCCCAGGGTCAGGCGCGCCTTGGGACGAACGATACCGACACACGACGCCGCCAGGTCGATCACGCCCGGCACCACGACGCCGTTCAGGGCGGGCGTCTCGCCGCCGCCCCAAGCCACGCCGCTGAGGTTGCAGACCGCCTTCCAGCCATTGATCAGGTCCGACGCGCGTTGCTCGTCGGCAAACCAGTCGCTGCCGCCCACCGCCCAGTACGCATGCACCGACACGGGGGTGGCGCCGACGGTAATGATGTCGTTGATCGCCATCGCCAAGGTGTCTTGGGCAATCTGGTCGTAATAGGTACGGCCGGTGACATCGCGCATCAGATCGGCGACCAGCGCCTTGGTGCCCAGACACTCCGTGATCGAGGCGAGATAAAAGTCGCCGACGTCGACCACATAGGCCGATTCGCCACGCGATTCGGCAATTTCAGCAAAGCCATGGGGCACGAGATTGCCCGCCGTGTCACGCGCCGCCTTTTGGGCCGCGATCTTGACCGGGTCGATTTTCGAATAATCGACGCCGGAGCGCTTGTAATCCAGGGAGTCAGTCATGGTTCGATCTGTTTGGGGCTTCAGTGAAGCGGTGGGAAAAGTCCGTCCCCCGGATTTTATCCGCTGCGAGGGCGTTATGGGCGGCCGATTCGGTGATTCCTTGCCTTAATCGAGCCTAAGCGGGCCCAAAGCGGGTCCCAAGCGAGCCCGGAACGGCTTGGCGCGGACTAAATGCAACACTGCGCGCCGAAAAAAATAGATCTTGCACCTTGAGAATGATCGTTCTACCCTATCTCCATGCACTCCATTTCACTTCCCGCCACCGCCACTGCCCGCGAACGCCTGCTGGCCGCCGCCGAGCAATTGATTTACAGCGGCGGCATCCACGCCACCGGCATCGACGCCATTGTGCGTGCCTCCGGCACCGCGCGCAAAAGCATGTACAGCCATTTCGCCTCGAAAAATGAATTGGTTGCGGCGGCGCTGCAACAGCGCCATCTGCGTTGGCTCAACTGGTTTTGCGCCGCGGTCGAAGCCCACGGGGGCTCAGCGCACGACCGCCTGGTGGCGGTATTCGATGTCTTACGCACCTGGTTTGTCTCGGATGGCTTCCACGGCTGCGCGTTTCTGAATGCCGCCGGTGAAATCGGCGAGCCCGATGACCCGGTGCGCCGCGTCGCCCATGCACATAAAGCCGAGTTGCTGGCGTATCTGGCCACGCTGACCGGCGCATACGGCCTGCCGCACGGCGCGTCCCTTGAGCAGACCACGGCCCTGGCGCGCCAGTGGCTGGTCCTGATCGACGGCGCGATCGGGGTGGCCTTGGTCAGCGGCAACCCGGATGCGGCACTTGACGCGCGCGCCATCGGATTAAGCTTGCTCGGCAACCCGGCCGGGCCGGCCTTAAGTGCAAGCCCCAACTCAACCCCACGCTAGGAACTCACATGTCATCATCAGACAGCCGCCCACCCCTGCCGCCGTTCACCCGCGAAACCGCGCTGCAAAAAGTACGCGCCGCCGAAGACGGATGGAATACGCGCGATCCGCAACGCGTTGCGCTCGCTTATACCGAGCAAAGCCGCTGGCGCAATCGCGCCGAATTTATTACCGGCCGGGCCGCGATTGTCGGACTGTTGACGCGTAAATGGAATCGCGAACTCGACTATCGTTTGATCAAGGAGTTATGGGCTTTCGACGGCAATCGCATCGCGGTGCGTTTTGCTTACGAATGGCACGACGATGCTGGCAACTGGTTTCGCGCTTACGGCAATGAAAATTGGGAATTCGACCAAAACGGCCTGATGGCGGTACGTCACGCGAGCATCAATGATCTGCCGATCAGCGCCGCGGAGCGCAAATTCCACTGGCCGCTGGGACGCCGGCCGGACGATCATCCTGAACTCAGCGACCTGGGCCTTTGAAGCGAGGCCTTTGAAGCTAGCCTTTGAAGCAAGGCCCGCCGGCTTTGGCAATGAGGTTCGACCGACGCGTTCGACCTGTTGGTCCAACCCTATTCATCCAGTCATGACAAGGCGGCGGACCCGATCCGCCCGCTGGCACGCCGGTGGTCCGGCCTGGTTCATTTCGATCGAGCGCTTGACGCCACGGCGAATTCCGCTGATCCTGCGCCACGTTGGCCTGGGCATACTGCCCGGACCCGGACTTTATCAACGGACCCGGTTCGATGGAACTCGAACGCATTTTGCATTCCCAAGGATTCGGCAGCCGCAGGCTGTGCCAGGCTTTGATCAGCCGCGGTGCGGTCGCCGTCGGCACCACTGTGTGCACCGACCCGCATGCCGAGTTCAGCGTGGACGGCTTGGAATTCAGCGTCGACGGGGTACTTTGGCCATTTCGCGAAAAGGTTTATCTGGCTCTGAACAAGCCCGCAGGCTACGAATGTTCGCGTATCCCGCAGCACCATAGCAGTGTCTTCAGCTTGTTGCCCGAACCCCTGCGCGAACGCGGCGTGCAATGTGTCGGACGCCTGGACCAGGACACCACCGGCCTGCTGCTGCTCTCCGACGACGGCCAGTTTGTGCATGCCTACACCTCCCCCAAGCGCAAAGTGGCCAAGATCTATCACGCCACCTTGAAGCATGAATTTGATGCCGGCCTGCTCGATATCCTGCTGGCAGGCGTATTGCTGCACGGCGAAAGCGAGCCGCTTAAGGCGGTCGCCGCACGGCAGGTTTCAGCGCATCTGCTCGAATTGACCATCATGGAAGGCAAGTACCATCAGGTGAAACGTATGGTGGCTGCGGCCGGCAACCGTGTCGAAGCGCTACATCGCCATGCCATCGGCACTTTCACCCTGCCGCCAAGCTTGGCCGCCGGAGCCTGGATCTGGCTCGACCCGGCGGGCGCCCCATTGCACGAACTACCGCCGGATGGGACTTGATGCGCCGCAACATGCTTTAAATACCAGATTCACTATACTAGTAGTGGCATCAAGAAAAATCTGGGAGACCATCATGGAAGGCATCAGTTTTGAAGCGGCCTATTTGGGTATCGCCTTCATCGTACTGACCGCCCTGCTTATCGGCCTGGCGGTCGCCGCCTGGCACTTCAAGCGTGTCAGCCCGCAACTTGCCGGTGCCGTGATCGGCGCGCTGGTGGGTATCGTCTTGCTGGAATGCGTCCCGCTGCTGACGTGATCAAGCGGGCGGCATATGCCCGCTTAAAAAATCCGCCACGCTGGGATAGCGCAACCGTATGCGCAATTCGCGCTTGAGCCGGGTATTGTCAAGCTGGCGGGATTCGCGCATAAACGACAACAAATTCGGCGACAACACCTGTTCGGCCTGCTCACGGCTAATGCGCGGCGGGCGCGGCAGGTGGTGCGCATCCGCCACCAGATCGAAATAATCGGCCATTTTCAGGCGCGTATCGTCGGCCGCATGGACCACGCGCTGCGACCGGCCCCGCACCAGCGTGCGGCACATGATGGCCGCCAGATCGTCGGCATGGATATGGCTGGTATACACGTCGTCAGCCATGCTTAACGCCGGGGTGCCGGCTTGCAAGCGTGCCAGGGGCAAACGGTCGGCGGCGTAAATGCCGGGAATGCGGATAATCCTGGCCGACACCTCGCCACGCGCACCGGCCTGCCGCAATTGTTGCTCGGCCGCGACCCGGCGCACCGCCCGGGCATTGGCCGGCCGGGGGGTGCGGGTTTCCGCCACCAGCGCGCCGCCGCAGTCGCCATACACCCCAGAGGTGCTGCCGTACGCCAGCACCGGCCCGCTTCGCCGGGCCTCACGCTCGGGTACAATATCGAACTGGTGCGAGAGCGCGAGACGGCGCAATTTGCCGGTAAATCGCGCTGTGTTATTGCGCGCCTGCTTAGGCTTATAAGTCAATTTATGCGCGGCCTTGGCCTGGGTTGGGCGTCCGGTCCCGCAGTCGGTCCGGCGCTTGGCTCGGCGCTTGGCTCGATACTTGCCGCCGCTGGCCGTGCGCCCGGCGCCCAGCGCTGCCAGCAGCGCCCGGGTTCGGCCATCGGCGCGGCCGCCGGCCGGCGGAGGAGCCAGATGCAGGATCGCGGGCGCCAGCGCGGCGATCCGGCGCAAGCTGCGGCGCGCATCGAGATCGGCCACCACCGCCACCGCGCCGGCCTCACGCAAAGCGGCTACGCGGGCCGTATCGCGGGTCATGGCAAAAACGCGAAAACGCTGACGCAGCAAGGGGATGCAACGCATGCCGACGTCGCCGCAACCGACAATCAGCACCCGTGGGCGTCCTAGTTTCGAAGTGGATTTCATGGTGACCGATTGTAACTGTAACGGCCTTCACGCGGCGTAGCACCGGCTTGATACCCTGAACCCGAGCCGCCGCCCGTTTTTTTAGACATTGGATATGACATTTAAAGTAACCCTGAACCAAAGCGGTCGAACCTTCCAGGTCGAACCCAACGAACCGATACTCATCGCCGCGCTGCGTCAGGGCATCGGTCTGCCGTATGGCTGTAAAAATGGCGCTTGCGGCTCATGCAAAGGCCGGGTCAAGGAAGGCGAGGTGGAACACGGGCCGCATGCCGCGTCCGCCTTGCCCAACGACGAAAAACTGCGCGGCTCCGCCCTGCTGTGCTGCGCCAATGCGCTGAGCGACCTCGAAATCGATATCCGCGAAGTCAACGGCGCGGGCGACATGCCGGTCAAGAAACTGCCCAGCCGGGTCAATCAACTGGAACGCGTGGCCGAAGACGTGATCATCATGCGTTTGCAGCTACCCGCCAGCGAACGATTGCAATTCCTGGCCGGCCAATATATCGAACTGATCTTGCGCGACGGCGTGCGGCGCAGTTATTCCATTGCCACCGCCCCGCATCACGAAGGCCTGCTTGAACTGCATCTGCGCCATATGCCGGGCGGCTTATTCACCGACCATGTTTTCGGCACCATGAAAGAGCGCGAGATCTTGCGTTTCGAAGGCCCGATGGGCACCTTCTTCCTCCGTGAAAGCGCGCCCAACCCCATCGTCTTCCTCGCTTCCGGCACCGGCTTTGCGCCGATCAAAGCGATCATCGAGCACGCTATCCATAAAAAGATCGAGCGCCCGATGACGCTGTACTGGGGCGCACGCCGCAAACAAGACTTGTATCTGATGACGCTGGCCGAACAATGGGCCCGCGAGCTGCCCCATTTCACCTTTGTCCCGGTGTTGTCCGAGCCGCTGCCGGAAGACCATTGGAGCGGCAGAACCGGTCTGGTTCATCAGGCTGTCATCACTGATCTGCCAGACTTGAGTCAGCATCAGGTGTATGCCTGCGGCGCGCCGGTGATGGTCGAAGCCGCAAAGCGCGACTTCACCAGCCAGCACGGCTTGCCCGACGATGAGTTTTACGCGGATGCCTTTACCAGTGCGGCAGACCTGGCCAACCCGCTGTGAACGGCGGACGCGTCAACCTATGTGCGGCGATAGCTGGCGCTGCTGGACGAAGCGCTTGACGCTCGATGCCGATGTACATGCCGTATGCCGCCCATCCGGTTGCGCCGGCCTGAGCAAGAAAACCGCGATGACGTTTTGACAAAGGGCCGGCGCGTAGCGTATCCTTTTCGGATGAACTACGCTCTCAACTCATCACGACGTCGCCGCGCGGTGCTTTCCTCTGGAAAGCCCCCTGGAAGCCGTACTTCCCTCGCGGGTCGCGTTTGAGTCAGCGAATTTAGCAATCACTCAGTGACGTCCCGAATCAAGAAGGCCACGGCAACC
>JAMFSV010000240.1 GCA_026225455.1 Burkholderiales bacterium
AGCAGGTGTCGGCTGAAAGTACCGATGTCGACCCGCGCCGCACCGAATGCCTGACCAACAGTGTCTACCGGATGAACGACGGCAAGGACGATATCGGCTGCCGGTATGGTACGGAGCCCGAGGTCGGTGCCATTGTGTGGGGCGACAGCCACGGTAACGCGGTGATTAGCAGCATTGCGCAGTCGGCCGCCGAGAACGACCGCAGCGTGATGTTTTTCGGCACCTCCGGATGTCCGCCGTTTGCCGGCGCCAGCCGTTTTGGCAAACACCAGGAAGAACCCTGCCGTTCTTTTGCCAAACAGGTGATGCAGCAGATCGACCAATTTCCCAGGAGTGTGCCGCTGGTGATGGTGGCGCGTTTCTCGGCGTATGTCGAAGGCAAGACAGTGAACGACGACCCGACCATCCTGATCGGCTTTAACGGCCAGCGGCCGCTGGCCGACATTGTGGCGCGACGCACTCACTATGCGCAATTTCTGACCCAGGATCTGTGCAGTTTGGCCAAGACGCGCAAGGTATTTGTCCTGCTGCCGATTCCGGAAATGAATCAGGATGTGCCGGACTATCTGGCCAAATCGATGATCCTGGATCGGCATCCGGCCGATGTGTCGATCTCGCGGGCCAGCTATGACACCCGCAATCAGGTTGCCAGCGGCGCCATCGAAGCCGCCGCCAGTCAATGCGGCGTGACCTTGCTCGATCCGACGCAATACTTGTGCCGCAATGGGCGTTGCATGGGCTCAGACGGCTTGATGCCCCTGTATATCGATGGCGACCATTTGAGCCAGCGCGGCAGCGAACGTTTGCTGCCACTTTTCCGCACCGTTTTTACTGCTGGGTAACCTCAACATGGCCGATATGTCCACTCCGGAACTCTCAATCGAGACCACCGCACCGCCGTCGATGGGCAAAAACGCGCGTTGGCTGGCGACGGCGCAGATTGCAAAAACAGTGGTGCAACTGGTGGGCCTGGGTATTTTGTCGCGGCTGTTAAGCCCGACCGATTTTGGCGTGATGGCGCTGGCCACGGTGGTGACCAACCTGGCCGGACTATTGCGCGACATGGGCACCGGCCCGGCCATTATCCGCAGCCGCACGCTGACGCCGAATATGGTGAATTCGATCTTCTGGCTCAATGTGTTCTCCGGTTCGACGATTGCATTATTGATTGTGCTGTTCTCGGTGCCGCTGGCGCGCTTGTTCAATTCGGCGTCGTTAAGCGTGGTGTTGTGCTGGCTGGCCTTGACCTTTCCCGTGATGAGCCTGGGTGCCGCGCACCAGGCCCTGCTCGAGCGCGACTCGCGCTTCAGGACGGTGGCGCGTTCGGATGTGCTGTCCTACACCTGCGGCATGACCGCCGCCATCATCGCCGCTCATTTTGGCCTGGGCGTCAAAAGCTTGATCATTCAGGCGATCGTTCATTCCAGTTTGTCGTCGATCCAGATGTTTCTGGCCTCGCCGTGGCGGCCGAACTGGCGCTGCGACGTGAAGGAAATCCGTCGTATTTTCGGTTTCTCGTCGAATCTGACTTTGTCGAATCTGGTGATTTACCTGAATCGCAATGCGGACTCGATGATTGTCGGCAAGGTGCTGGGCGCCATCGCCTTGGGTCCTTATTCGCTAGCGTTCAAAATCATGCTGTATCCGTTGCAAAGTATTGCGCTGGTGGCGTCCAAGGCGCTGTACCCGGTAATGAGCGCGCATCAAGCCGACCCCGTCGCCTTGAGAGAAAAGTATCTGCAAAGCGTGTCGTTCGTCGCCTTGATTACCGCGCCGATGATGGGCGGCCTGATGGCCTTGCGGGTGCCGTTTGTGGCGGTCGCCCTCGGTTCGAAATGGAGCGGCGTGGCGGCCCTGTTGTTATGGCTGGCGCCGGTAGGGTTTGTGCAATCGGTGATGAGCACCGCACCGGCCGTATTTATGGTGAAAGGGCGCACCGCGTGGTTGCTGATGTTGAATTTCGGCGTCGCTGTGGTGCATATCGTGTGCTGGTTGATTGGCGCCCATTTCGGCGGATTGCACGGCATGGTGATCGCTTATCTGGTGGCCACGCTGATCAGCGCGCCGGTCTATTTGAGACTCACTGCGAGCTTGCTTGAGATGCCTTTGCTGATGTTGCTGCGCGCCTTGCAGTGGCAGGTGGTATTGGGCGCGGGGGTGTATGTGGTGGCCTATGGCGCCAGCCGCACCCTCGATTTATTCGCTTTGGCGACCTTGCCGCATTTGTTGTTGGCGGCAGCGCTGGGCGGCCTTTATGGACTGTGGCATATCCACCGCTTCAATCCCGACCAGATGTCGGTGTTGCGCCGTGCGCTGCACTTTGCTTGAGTTAAGTCGCTTGGGTTAAGTCACATGAGTTACGCCACGACCGATAGAACACCAGGAGAATTCAGATGAATCAAACTTGGACGCCATTGGTCTCCACCATTATCCCGACCTACAAACGCAGCGAGATGGTACGCGCGGCGGTCGAGACAGTGCTGACCCAGGACTACCCGCAGTTGGAAGTGATCGTGATCGACGACAATACCGATCCGCAGGAGCAACTCAATACCCGCGTGGCACTGACGGACTTGATTGCCGGCGGGCGTGTGGTATTGATTCCCAACACCCACAGCAAAGGTGCCTGCGGCGCGCGCAACACGGGAATCGCCGCGGCGCGGGGCGAATTGATTGCCTTTCTGGATGACGACGACCGTTGGCTGCCGGGGAAAATTTCCGCTCAGGTACATTTGCTGGCGCAAACCGATTATGTCGGAGCATTGTGCCAATACATCGATATCGATCTCGCCTTCGGCCACTCGCGCCGCTGCCGCGCCAGCACGCCGATCTGGACTCGGACCCAGGCCTTGGGCGGCGAATGCCCGACCTCGACCAGCCTGGTGCTGGTGAAGCGCCAGGTGTTGCTCGACGCCGGTTGTTTCGACGAGACTTTGCCCAGTTTCCAGGACTTCGATATGTGGCTGCGCTGCCTGGCTTTCGGCGACTTCGCTTATGTCGATGAGGCCTTGGTTGAATTTATCCAGCACGCCGGCGACCGCACCAGCGTCAATATCGTGCGCCGTCTCGCGGGGCTGGCCGCGATCGAGAAAAAATGGGGCCGCGAAATGTCCACCCATACCGACTTTGCGGTGTTCCGCCGCAGGGTGCGGGTCGATGCCTTGATTGCCAATGGCAAAGCCAAGCTCGGACGCAATTATTTCCGGTCCCTGAGTTTGTTTGTGCGAGCCTTGCTGGCCGACCGCGGCTCCAAACGCACGCTGTTCTGGCTGGCGATCGGGCTGCTGGGCGAGCGCGCCGGCAAGGCGTTGTATCGGCGTTTGCTCAGCGTGCGCCGGGTCGACACGATTGCCGTGGTGGCCTGACCATGAGCCTGGTTCGCCGAGTCTACGACGATTTTTGCGCCTGTCCGCTACCGCATAGCGTGATTTTGCTATTGCCGGCGATTCAATATGGCCTGAACTATTTCGCCTCGCTGTCGGCGGTGTTGTTTGTGCTGGTCGCCTGGAACACGCGGATGAAGGTGTTGCCGATGCAGACCGTTTTAGTGGTCGTGGCATTCAGTCTCAGTTTGCTCTGGGCCACCATCTATCTCCCCGACACGCCCAACTTGCTGCGGGAATTTCGCTTGGCCGTGGGTTTGATGTTGTTGTTCTGGCTCTTGGCCGGCACGCCGCGTTACGACCTGAGCCGATTTAACGGCATGTGGCCCCTGCTCATCCTGGGGGGGCTGGCCTTGTTCGCCATCGCGCAATGGCTGGCATCGAAAAAGGGCATCGCACTCTATATGCCGAAGTCGCTGTTTATCAACAGCGGCGATATTTCGCTGGCCTCGTCGTGGGTCGAACATGCCAAGGAACATGGCTATGACTGGGTTATTCGTCCGTCCGCCGGGTTCTCCGAGCCGTCGTATCTCGGTGGCGTCAGCCTGGTGCTGAATTTTATCTGCCTGCATACGCTGAAAGGACGGAAACAGTGGATTGCCACCGGCCTGGCGCTGGTGGCATGTGCGGTATCGCAGACCTTCTATGGTTTGATCAGCAACGTAGTGATCACGGCGGCATTTCATCACAAGCGCATCGACAAGGTGGCGGTGGTGACGTTAGGTATGTTGGCTTTGCTGTTTCTGGCTTTGCCGATCTTTGCCGCCGAACCGGGGCGGCTGGAAAAAATCCTCTCGGGTAACGACGTCTCGGCGGGTTTGCGCATTACCCAGCCCTTCGAGCTGATCGGCTACTTGCTCGCCCATGCCCCCTTCGGCATACCGCTGACGGTTGCCTCTGATTACTTTCAACAGCATGCTTTGATCGAACCGTTTGAGGACGGGCCGTTTCATAACGGCAGCCTCAATTTGTTTTTTGCCTACGGTTGGCTGGGTTTCCCCTTGTTCGTGATGTTGTTGCGCAGCACCGGCGTGGCCATCTGTGCCTTATTTATGGTGTTGCTGATGGCGCAGAACGGCGCA
>JAMFSV010000241.1 GCA_026225455.1 Burkholderiales bacterium
GGTAGAGTCCAGCGTGCCCGTGGCGGGAGGGGCTCCGGTCGAGGCTGAAGCGGATGCCCAATTTCTCGTCTTGTCGCAGACGCTGACCGGGCACAGTCCTTTGGATCCTATCCTTGCGCGCCGCTATCTCAACGCCCTGTCCTTCCAGGATACGACCTTCGGCATGCAGTTTATCGCGCTGCTGAAGTTTGTCGCCTTGTCGCCGGAGACGGGTCCTGAGGTGCTGGCTGCCACGCTGGACCGGCAGAATTCGGATCTGGGCAAAGTCCTGCATCGCATCGTCAGCGCCTGGTACACCGGCGTGGTGGGCGAGGGGGCCAATGCCCAAGTGATCGCCTATCAAGGCGCATTGATGTTTGTTGCGGTCGAGGACGTGGTGATGCCGCCGTCTTATTGCCGGGCCGCGCCATTTTATTGGACCGCCAAGCCGCCTCAAGTGACCGCCCATTCCATTCCTGCTTGAGAGCGATAGCCATGAGTGAAAATAGATCCGCGGATATCGTGGTGATCGGCTCGGGAGTTGCCGGCGCCCTGGTTGCCAGCGAGTTGGCGCAGGCCGGTGCCTCGGTGCTGATGCTGGAAGCCGGGCCGCGCCTGGAGCGCTGGCGGATTGTGGAAAATTATCGCAACCTGCCGAATAAAGACGACAACCAGCGGCCCTATCCGGCCAGCAAACATGCCCCGCATCCCGAGTATGGTCCCGACAACAATTATCTGGTGCTGAAAGGCCCCGATGCCAGTTCGTACTCGTCGCAATATCTGCGTGTGGTGGGCGGCACCACGTGGCATTGGGCCGCTTCCGCCTGGCGTTATCTGCCCAATGATTTTCACATGCAAAGCGTGTACGGCGTGGGGCGCGACTGGGCGATCAGCTATGACGACCTGGAGCCGTATTACTACCGGGCCGAAGTTGAGTTGGGCGTGTCCGGCCCGAACGACGGCACCGATCTCGGCTCGCCGCGCAAGCAACCTTACCCGATGGATCATTTACCGCTGTCGTATATCGACCAGCGCTTCAGCGATGTGCTCAACGTCAATGGCTACAAGCTGGTGTCGGAGCCGGTGGCGCGCAACAGCCGGCCTTACGATGCGCGGCCCACCTGCTGCGGCAACAATAACTGCATGCCGATTTGCCCGATCGCGGCGATGTATAGCGGTATTGTCCATGTCGCCAAGGCGGAGCGCGCCGGGACGCAACTGATTGCCGATGCCGTGGTGTATCGGCTCGAAGTCGATGCGCACGACAAGATTGTGGCCGCGCAGTACTTCGATGCCGACGGCAATTCGCAACGTGTCACCGGCCGGTATTTTGTGCTGGCGGCGAACGCGCTGGAGTCGGTCAAGATTTTGCTGATGTCGTCTACCGATAAATGGAAAAACGGCCTGGCCAACAGCTCCGATCAAGTCGGCCGTAATTTGATGGATCATCCGGGCACGGGCGTCACCTTTCTCGCCAACGAAACACTATGGCCCGGCCGCGGCCCGATGGAAATGACCTCTATCGTCGATCATCGCGACGGCGAATTCCGGCGCGATTGGGCGGCAAAAAAGCTGCATCTGAATAACCAGGTGCAGACCCGCCACGCTACCCTCAAGGCTTTGGCAATGGGCTTGACCGGTCCCCGGCTGGAGCAGGAAATTCGTTATCGCAGCGCCCATACGGTGAATATCAACAGCTTCCACGATATCTTGCCCGACCCGGAAAACCGCATGCGTTTGTCCGACCAAAAAGATGCGCTTGGCTTGCCGCGGCCGGAAATCACTTACCAAATCGGCGACTACACCAAACGCAGCGCGGTCCACACGCATGAATCCTATGCCCAGATCGCCGCTTTGTTCGGCGGTACCGAAATCAGTTTCGACGATCATTTCGCGCCGAA
>JAMFSV010000242.1 GCA_026225455.1 Burkholderiales bacterium
GCAAATAAAGCCGCGAAATAAGCGCTCCAGAGCATCAGGCTGCCGAATTTGTAATGCGTGGAAAGCACGGTTCTGATGGCGCTACGTTTGCTCAACTCCGCCGGCATGACAAACGCCGATTGCGCGGTGGCTATCCCGGGCGCCATCTTATCGACGATAGCGTGGATCCGTGCGGCAGATGCCCGCTTGGCCACCAAAAAGCGTACCGATTCCGGTAATTTAAAATACAGCAACGGAAGCATCAATAACGGCATCACTCCACCGAGAACCAGCACGCTTTGCCAGCCGAATCTCGGAATCATCCAGGCCGACAAAAAACCGCCGCAGGCCGCGCTGAACGACACGCCGCAGATGATTAACGCAACGGAAAACGAACGGATACGTTCGGGCACATATTCGGACACCAGCGTAGCGGTATTGGGCACGACAGAGCCCACCGCAATGCCGGTCAGCAGTCGCCACACAATCAGGTGAGTCAGATCGCCGACGGTCGCGGTGAACAAGGTGCATAAGCCGAATGCCGCGATGCTGATCAACAGCACCACCTTGCGCCCGAAACGATCGGCCAGCGGGCCCGCGACCAACGAGCCCAACACCAGACCGATTTGCGCCGCGCTTAACGCGGAGCCCAAGGCGCGATTGCCGATATGCCATTGTTCTTTGAGCACCGGAGCGATAAAGCCCATGATGGTCAGATCGAAACCTTCGAGGGCGATAATGCAAAAACCGAAGAACAGCACCAGCTTTTGCAGCCGGCCGATTGATCGGTGAGCGATCAAATCATGCACATCAATCGAGAAGGGTGTGCTCACTACAGGTTTCCTTTGATGCTCCGGCCATGCCGCGGCAATGGACAAATGCTAGACCGGCGGAGGGAGTATTTTATCGCGTAGCACTTTACCGTTCGCTGTGCGTGGGAACTCATTCACATAAAAGAGTCTATCAGGGCAAATCGGACCCAGACGTTCGGCCGCCCATCGTTTTAATTCTTCGATCGGCACCGGCTGCGTTGCGATAATCGCCGCCGCCAGCAGATCTCGTCCGGTAACGGATCTCTGGACAAAGGCGGCGGCTTCGCGCACGGCCGGGTGCGCTTGCAAGACCTGTTCAACATCGCGGAAATGGATCTTGCTGCCGCTGACATTGATCACATCGTCTTCCCGTCCCTCCATGTAGAGCAAACCTTCCGCATCGATCCGCGCTCTGTCTTGCGGATAAAACCAGCCGTCGCGAAAACGCTCGGCGGTCAGTTTGGGGTCCAGGTAATAAGCGTTGAGCATACCCGCGGCCTTGAGGCGCAAACGGCCTGTCTGCCCTGGCGGAACCGGACGGTCCTGAGCATCGACCACTTCCGCGCGGACCCAGGGTAGCAGTTGGCCCGAACTTTCCGGAACTCGCCGAAGCTGCTCCGGCGTGGTGATCGAAATCGGACCTATTTCCACTGTGCCGTAGCCGCCCATAACATTGGGGGTGAACCGTTTTAGCAGCGTATCCACCAAACGTTTGCTCGGTGTGCCGCCGACGATTTGCAAGCAGACCAGCGCCGGAAAATGAATATCGTCATCGGCCAATAACGGCGCAATTTCTTCCGCCATGGAAGGGGATAACAGCCAGTGCGTCACCGCGTGCGACCGCACCATATAGGCCTGATTTGCGGGGGTATTGTCGGGTGGCAAGACCACCGCGCCTCCGGCCACCAGCATCCGCATGGATTGGCCAAAACCGGTGCCGAAGTTGAGGTCCATCGGCATGATGCGCGATTGCGGGGTGCGTTTGTACACCGACTTGCCGACGCGGTCGAGCAGATAACCGTGGCTGCAGAGCACACCTTTCGGGTCGCCCGAGGTGCCTGACGAAAGTGCAATCCAGCACGGGTCGCCGGGCAGAGTGTGGCTAGGCGGTAGAGGGGGGTGGGGTGCGGCCAGATCGACACCATTCAGCGAGAGAAAGGGAAAACCTTCCAACTGAAACTCGGGGCGTGCGGAAACCAGCAGGGATACGCCAAAACGCTGTGCCGCCAAATGGCGCCGCTCCTTTGGCAGTAACGGATGCACCGGCACCGAGATGGCCCCGATGCGGGCGATGGCCAGCAGGGTCATCAAATGGATAGGGGTTTGTTGCATCGAAACCCCCAGCGTTTGTCCAGCGCGGACCCCACTGCTTAGCAGTATGTGGGCAAGCGAATGCACCGAGGTCATCAGCTCGCGGTAACTGATGACCCGATCCGCCAGAATCAGCGCCAGTCCCGCGGGGTGATGCCGGGCATGCTGTTCGATAACTTCGGTGATATTCCACAGCGTATGCGCTGTCGGGTCAGTTACTGCTGTCGAGTCTAGTGCCATACTTTTTCCGGTCGTGCAGCTTGCGTGAAGCCTAAGCGTATCACTTGACCCTGTGTGTGCCAATCGCTGATGTCAACCGGTCGCCGCATCAATAATTCGCTATGATGCGGCGCCCGGCAGCTCAGGGCCTTAGAACAACTGCCGCAAGCGCAAGCTACCGGTCTGCGATACAAAGCCGCCACCGGCCTGCAACTCATAACGCACCGTCAAGGTCATGTTATTGGCCCGCAACAAGGTCACACCCACTGAGACATCGGCCATATCCGCCACCGGTGAAGGGCCGACCGTAGTGAAGCCGGTTTCACCGGTCGGGTCGGCGGCAAAGCTGGCGCCCGTCACCTGTTGCGTATGGTCGTATTCATGCAGCCATTGCAGCCGCAGCTCAGGTACGACGCTGCCGTAGGCAGTGGGGAACGCTTGCTCCAACTTGGCGCCCAAGGTGCTTTTGACCGAGGCGGTGTGGGTTGAATTGATCGTCAGCGCGGCGCCGTTGCCGCCGCCTTCGGTATAGCCGTTCTGATGCAGGTTGCTGTAGGTCAGGCTGGCCAACGGGGTCAGGGTGGCGCCCCCGACGGTCAAGGGATAACCGACTTCGGCCCGGGTCACATATTGCTGGCCGCTGAAATGGCCGTTGGCATTGCCCGAGAAACCGGTGAAATCGACTTGGCGGTTGGTGCTGTAGACCTGCTGCACCACCCCAGCCGATAAATTCGTGTACCAATGCTGATTGGTATAGCTGGCATAACCGATCAGGCCATACGAATTGACCGTGGTGTTGTCGCCTGCGGCATCGCCTTCGTCGTTGATGGCGGTGTTGCTGTAGCTGAATACGCCACCGGCACGCCAGTTGTCGCTGATCGATTTGTCGACCCCCAACAGCAAGCCGCCGTAATTGGCGCTATAGCCGGGCACATCATCACGCTCGTTCTGGCTCGCGTGACCGCCGAAGGCTTGGCCCCACACGCCCCAGGCAGGCTGGGCATCACCGGTCGAAATCCCGCTCTGGCGGTCTTCCATCTGCGCCAAGCGCAGACTATCTGCATGGGCTGCTACGACATTCAGTACATCGAGCGTCGGTGCGGCGGCCGCTCCGGTGGAGGCAGCTTGCTGGACCGGCGCCAACTGCACCCCGGCACGGTTGACCGCGGCGGTGCCGCCAGTCGCCGCCAGAGCATCGGCGGCATCGAACAGGTTCAACAAGCCCGGGCTGACGCCGGTGTAATTCAGCAGGCCACCCAGCGCCGAGATGGCGTTCGGGATGGTTGCCACGCTGGGCGGCGGGGTGGACGTTGTCCCCGTTCCCGTTCCCGTTCCCGTCCCCGTTCCTGTTCCTGTCCCACTGACGATAGTCACCACCAAATCACTACGGCCGGCGGCGGTGACATCGGTGCCGCTCAATACGCCGTTAAAACCTCCCGCCGAGTAGTTCAGCGCGGTTTGGTTATAGTTGGTGCCGGCGGTCGACGCATCCACCACCACGAAGCGTTGTCCTGC
>JAMFSV010000243.1 GCA_026225455.1 Burkholderiales bacterium
AGCCTGGAAATTCGCCTCTATCTTCGACGATCTGGCGTAGAAACGGTAACTCGCCGGCACCGGTCACCTGTGAATGGGAAGACAGAATTTGTTCGACCAGCGTGGTCCCGGAACGAGGCATGCCGATAATAAAAACCGGCAACTCCGAAGGCGCGCCTGGGCCTTGCATGCGCTCGAACAACTCCTGCGTGAAGGTTGCGACAATACGTTCCAGCCATTTACCGGTGGCCGCGGAATCATAGGTAAACGTCGAGCGCTTTTGTCGATTGGCGGTATCGTAGTATTGAAACGCCCGCTTCGAATCGCCGATGTCCAGATAAGCTTTGCCTAGGGAAAATTGCGCCAGGTTACGCTCGCCCAAAGGTTTGTTGGCGCCTTCATGCAGAAACGCTTCGATCACCGCGATATCAGGGTCGCCGGCCACAAAAACCTTGGCGTCGGCGCGCCCGACCAGCGCCCGGCTGGAGCCGGGAAACGCCGCCAAGGCTCGGTCGAACGCCGCCATCGCGTCCGTTTTGCGCCCAGCCTCAAGCAACGCGCTGGCGCGTCCAACCAGAGCTTCTTCCGCCACCGCACCGGGTAGCTCAGCCGCCCGATCGAACTGCTCCAGCGCCTCATCGATTTGACCCGCGGCCTGCAGCACCTGCCCCAGTACGTTGTGGGCTTCGGCGCTGTTCGGCGCCAACGCCACCGCACGTTGCGCAAGCTCAAGCGCTTCATCCACGCGCTCGAGTTGTTTCAGTGTCTGAGCTCGCGCCACCAGGCCCGGTGTATATTGCGGCGCGAAGGTATACAGTGCGTCAAGCGTGCGCAGCGCTTCGCCGTAACGATGGCGCGCGAGTTGCGCGTCAGCGAGGTTCAGATACGCGTCGGCCAGCCGGGGGTTGAGCTCGATGGCCCGATTTCCCTCGGCTTCAGCCTGGTCGTATGCGCCACGCGCGGTCAATAAAAAGGCCAGATTGCTGTGCGCTTCGGCGTAACCGGGATTAAGCGCCAGGGCCTGCTGATAATGCCGTTCGGCACGATCCAGCCGCCCCAGGCGCTTGCAGGTATTGGCGAGGTTGTTGTGCGCTTCGGCCCATTCCGGCTTGAGCAAAATCACCTTCTCCAGGCAAGCCAGACTGGCTTCGAGTTTGCCGGCTTCCTGCTGCAAAATACCCAGGTTATTCCACGCCGACACCAGCGTCGAGTCCATCGCCACCGCCCGTTGCGCGGCTTCTTCGCCTTCCGCCAGCAAACCCTTCTGCCGGAACATCTCCGCAAGATTACTGGAATAAATGGCGGGAGCGCGAGGCGCCATGCACGCTTGACGCAGATGGGCAATCGCCAGATCCAGATTGCCGTAGGCATGCGCCATCAACCCCAGCAAATGTAGCGCATCGGCTTGACCGGGCCATGCGGCCAGCACCCGCTGGCACAACAACTCGGTCTGATCGGCTTGACCCGCTTCCCAGTGAGCATGGGCTCGGCTAAGCGCTTCGGCGATATTCAGGGTGTTTGAATTGGCATTGCTCGACATGCAGTTTCCTAATGGTCCCACGGGTTGGCATCGATTTCCGTCGATGGTACTACGCCCCGCATACCTTTCGCCAGAGGACAAAGATAAGCCGAGGCTGCGGTTTGAGCGCTGAATTTTCTGCTCAGGCGATAAAACTGGCGATTGCCACAGTGATGTGGATATGATGACATATCCAATTCATGCGATACGGAACGGCGTTGATCGCCTAAAAACCGTGTTACGTTAGTATTTGCCGGGCTGAGCTCGAATCATATGCATACCAATTGCGGACAATAATCGAATGGGATCGATACCCCTCGTAAATGCCGAATGGCAAGTCTGGTTAACCACCAATATTCAACGCGGCTGCAGTCCGGCATCGATGATGGAGGCCATGATCAAGGCGGGTTTCGATCCGGCTGCGGCTTTGGCCATGGTGCAAAGTGCCGGCCGCCCCTCCAACATCGGAACGCAGGCCATGGCAACCGCGATTGCGCCGAGTGCTTACCATTATGATGCCGCGCCGGTGGCGCGCGGAAATCTGATCCACGCCGGCGATCGCGAAATCAAAGTCTTGCTCCGTTGCGAACGCCCCCAGGTGCTGGTATTTGGCGAGGTCCTGACGCCGGATGAATGCACGGAAATGATCGAGCGTTCGCGCCATAGGCTGCAACGTTCGACCACCATCAACCCGAGCACCGGGCAGCAAGACGTGATTCCCAACAGAACCAGCGCGGGCGTCTGGTTTCAGCGCGGCGAGGATGCCTTCATCGATCGTTTGGAACAACGTATTGCCAGCTTGATGAACTGGCCGTTGGAGCACGGCGAAGGTTTGCAGGTCATGCATTACCAAACCAGCGGAGAATACCGGCCGCATTTCGATTATTTCCCGCCCGAGCAGACTGGCAGCGCCGTCCATACCGCAAGCGGCGGCCAGCGCGTGGCGACCCTCATCATGTATCTCAACGACGTCCCGGATGGCGGCGAAACCATCTTTCCCGACGCCGGCATCTCGGTTGTCCCCAGACAAGGGGGCGCCGTCTATTTCCGCTATTTGAACGGCTCGCGCCAACTCGACCCCCTCACCCTGCATGGCGGTGCGCCCGTGCTAAGTGGTGAAAAATGGATCATGACCAAATGGGTACGAGAACACCCCTACGTCTAGATTGATGATTGGCCAGGTGCGCGCCAGATGCATGCGCGCCACACAACCCTCGGCGAAATTTACTGCGCCGAGTGCCGTCGCGCGTCCATCAGCCACTTTATTGGCGTTCCGGGGTTAAATCGGATAGCAAAACATTCTGAAAAAGCGGTGACATTACAATCTGTATTTTTTTGTAATACAAACCAGTTTGGGATTAAAGCAACACTGCGATTTAAAAAATAAACGTTCACATATACTCAAAAAAATAACAAATGTAACGCCGCATCGCCGCAAACAAACCAAACAAGCCCTTGATTTTTCTAAAAGAATAGAGAAAAACCCGTATTAACTACGTGCTTTCTTACAATTAAATAAGCACTTAAAAAATAGGAGCCGCAGTTAAAACGACATGCCGTTTCAGTATTCCATATCACCGCGGCATGTAATGACGCGTTCAACAGATGAACGCGTCCGTGCAGGGACCGGATCGGCGAGCAGCTTAAAGCCGGCCAGTCCCGCTCGCATAATGCCGACCGCAGTTTGATAACACCTATTTAATTCGGAAATACCATGTTGCGCACAGCTCAATACCCCAAACAAACCGCGCTCACCTTGGCCTTGACGGCGGCGCTGGCCAGCATGACACCGCTGGCCGCCCAAGCAAACTGCCCGCCCGGTGGCGGCACCATCTCAGGCAATACCAGCGCCGTCACCTGGTCGACCGGCAACTGCTCGATCACCAGTTCGGGAAATATTTCGAATGGCGCTACCTCCACCGCCCTGGAAGTCAATGGCTCCGTCGGCACGCTGACCAACAGCGGCATTATCCACGGCGGCGATAACGGCATTGCCAACTCGGGCACCATTGCCGTTTTCAACAATCAAACCAACGCCACCATCATAAGTACTTTCACCAATGGCTTATTCAATATCGGCAAAATTGGCGTACTGACCAACAACGGCACCATCAGCGGCGGTTCGGCCGGCTCCGGGATTGCCAATGATGGCGGAAGCATCGGCACGCTAACCAATAGCGGGGTAATCCATGGCGGCGATACCGGCATTTTCAACTCCGGCACCATCGGCACGCTGACCAACAGCGGTACCATCAGCGGCGCCAAAATCGGTATCAACAATAGCGGCACCATCGGAGTTTTGAACAACACCATCGGCGGCACCATCAGCGGCGTCAGTACCGGCATTCTCAACAACTCCGCAGGCACCATCGGCACGCTGACCAACAGCGGCACCATCAGCAGTAACAAATTTGGCATCAACATTGGCGGCACGATCGGGGGCGGCTCGATCGGGGTCTTGA
>JAMFSV010000244.1 GCA_026225455.1 Burkholderiales bacterium
TATGCACGATGTCGTTGAGCGTAATGCGCCAATCCGGCAAGACAATCGCCATCACGATGCCGGGCAGGCCGCCGCCGGTCCCCACGTCCAGCGCTGACGAGGGGCCCAGGGTTGCGAGATGCGGAATAATGGACAGCGAGTCGAGCACGTGTTGGATCAACATCTGCCGCGGATCGCGAATCGCAGTCAGGTTATAGACTGAATTCCATTTCGACAGCAGCGCCAGGTAATCCAGCAACAAGGCCTGCTGGCGCTCGTCGACCGCCAGACCCAGGGCCTTGATGCCGTCCACCAGCATCGCGGCCAGTTGCTCGCGGCTGGCTTGGGTCGCCGAATCGGAACGAGGCGCAGAACGAGGCGAATCTGAAACTGCGCCCGTCATGAGGCGGAGACCTTATCTGATTCACCTGAGGCCTTGCCCGGAATCTCGACCGCAAGTGAAGTCACAAGGTCGCCCGCCCCCCGGCCGTCGGCGCCCTGACTTACCGGGACTGCCGAGCGGCGTAGGCTTTTTTTCAAATGCACCATCAGCAAGGAAATTGCCGCCGGGGTCATCCCCGACATGCGGGAAGCCTGCCCTATCGTTTCGGGCCGGGTTTGAGTCAACTTTTGCCGCGCTTCAATCGACAGGCCACGAACGTCGGCATAATCCAAGTCCGCCGGCAACCGCGTGTTTTCGCTGGCACCATGACGCTCAATCTCGCCAGCTTGACGTTCGATATAACCCTGGTACTTGATGGCGATCTCGATTTGCTCCTCGATTTGCGCGCGCACCACCGGATCGGCTTCGGTCAGCGAAACGTCAGGGGCATACGCTCCGCCCTGCAGCGCCATCAAACTGGCGTAATCGACATTCGGTCGGCGCAGCAATTCAGCCAGACTATATTCGTGTTCGATGCCTTTACCCAACAATGGCATCGCATCTTCGACCGGCAGCGTCTTCGGGTTAACCCATGTCATCTTCAAGCGTTCTGTTTCACGTGAAACAGCCTCACGCTTACGGGAAAAGATCTCCCAGCGATGATCATCCACCACCCCTAACTCGCGACCCACCTCGGTCAAACGCATGTCGGCATTATCTTCGCGCAGGCTTAGGCGATATTCGGCACGGCTGGTGAACATACGATAGGGCTCGGAAACACCGCGCGTGACCAAATCGTCGACCAGCACGCCAAGATAGGCCTGATCGCGACGCGGACACCATGCGTCTTTTGCCTGCACCAAACGTCCCGCATTGATACCCGCCAGCAAACCTTGCGCTGCCGCCTCTTCATAGCCGGTGGTGCCATTGATCTGTCCGGCAAAAAACAGGCCGTTGATTGCTTTGGTTTCCAGGGAGGCTTTCAGGCCGCGCGGGTCGAAATAATCATATTCGATGGCATAACCCGGACGCAGGATGTGCGCGTGCTCCAGGCCGCGCATCGAATGCACCAATGCCAGTTGAACATCAAACGGCAGACTGGTCGATATCCCGTTCGGGTAATACTCGTTAGTCGTCAGCCCTTCCGGTTCGAGAAAGATCTGATGCGAATCCTTGCTGGCAAAACGGTGAATCTTGTCTTCAATCGAAGGGCAATAGCGCGGCCCGACGCCCTCTATCACGCCGGTGTACATGGGCGAGCGATCCAACCCTTCGCGGATAATGTCATGCGTGCGCGCATTGGTATGCGTCACCCAGCACGGCACCTGCCGCGGATGTTGCGCGGCGTTGCCCAAAAACGAAAACACCGGAACCGGATCTAGGTCGCCGGCTTGCTCTTCGAGCAGCGAAAAATCGATAGTGCGACCATCGATCCGTGGCGGCGTTCCGGTTTTCAAACGCCCCTGCGGCAGCTTGAGTTCCTTTAAGCGCGCCGACAACGAAACCGCAGCGGGGTCACCCGCCCGTCCGCCGGTGTAGTTATTCAGGCCAACATGGATTTTTCCATCAAGAAAAGTCCCGGCGGTCAGCACCACCGCGCGCGCGCGAAACCGAACCCCAACCTGAGTCACGGCGCCCACGACACGATCACCCTCCACCATCAAATCATCCACCGCCTGCTGGAACAACCACAGGTTGGGCTGATTTTCGAGGCGATGACGAATCGCCTGCTTATACAACAGCCGATCCGCCTGAGCACGCGTGGCACGCACGGCAGGACCCTTGGACGAATTCAGAATACGAAACTGAATCCCCCCCTCGTCCGTCGCGGCCGCCATCGCCCCGCCCAGCGCGTCCACCTCTTTAACCAAATGCCCTTTGCCAATCCCGCCGATCGACGGATTGCAACTCATCTGCCCGAGCGTCTCGATATTGTGCGTAAGCAACACCGTTTTGCAGCCCATTCGAGCTGCAGCAAGCGCCGCTTCTGTACCGGCATGACCACCGCCGACGACGATGACATCAAATTCTGTGGGATAAAGCATGACTGTTTCGCACAAAGTACCGGCGGCACAATGAGCGAATCTCCGAGAAATATATGGGCGAATTATAGCGGCAACGGGCCGGGTCGGCCGAAACTTGATCGAAAATTGGGGAATGTTTCACGTGGAACGGAGGGGCCTGGGGCTTGGCCGGGGCTTTGGATTTGGTTTGCTGACGCTTCTATGGAGCTTGATGTGCGGGTTATTGGGCTTTGCGCTGGGTTGTTTGCTGGTGTTTTTGTGGAGCTTGATGAGGTAGTGGTTTGCCGGCACCTCATCAAGCTCCACAGAAGCACCTGCAAACAAAACCGCAAGCCCCCGCCAAGCCCCAGGCCCCAGGCCCCGCCCCCTCTATTGAGGCTGTTTCTTAGCCAATCCCAAATAAGTATCAATCACCCGCGGATTCAACCCCAGCTCCTTGGCCGGCCCTTCCAGTGCCAATTCCCCCGTCTCCAGCACATAACCATAATCCGCCACCTGCAGCGCCGCGCGGGCGTTCTGTTCGATCAGCAGGGTCGCCACGCCGGTCAGCCGCAAGCGATGGATGATGTGCATGATTTCTTTGACGATCAACGGCGCCAATCCCAGGCTGGGTTCGTCCAGCATCAGCAGTTTCGGCTGCCCCATCAAGGCACGCCCTACCGCCAGCATTTGCCGTTCGCCGCCGGACAAGGTGCCCGCGGCTTGCCGGCGCCGTTCTTTCAAGCGGGGAAACAACTGGAATACGGTGTCCAGTTCGCTCAGGTAATTGCGCTCGCCGCGTTGTTTACGCGCATACGCGCCCAATTGCAAATTGTCTTCCACGCTCATGCTCGAAAACAATTCGCGCTTCTCGGGGACCAGGCACATGCCGCGCGCGACGCGGGCTTCAATGCCGAGGTCTTCGATCCGCTCGCCCAGGTAACAGACCGCTCCGGCCGCATCGCCCGAGGGCGGCAGCGCCCCCATCAGGCCGTTCAGCAGGGTCGACTTGCCCGCGCCATTGGGCCCGATCACGGTGACAATCTGGCCCGCGCCAACGCGCACCCGCGCCTCATGCAAAGCCTCGACCTTGCCATAACGTACGGAGAAACCTGAGACCTCCAAAATCGGCTCAGCTTGAATCTCAGGGTGTTCAGATGCACCCAAAGCACCCAAAGCGGCATGGATTAAAGACTGATTTATCTCGCTCATGCCGGCTCTCCCGCATCGACCACCAACTCGTCATCCACTCCGCCGAGATAAGCCTCAAGCACGGCCGGGTCTTGCCGCACTGCATCCGGCAAACCCTCCGCAATCTTGGTGCCGAATTCCATCACCACCAGCCGGTCAGTCAGGTTCATCACGAAGTCCATGTCGTGCTCCACCAGCAACACGCTCATGCCTTCCGCTTTCAGTTGTTTCAGCAAAGCCGCCAATTGCTGCTTTTCCAGGTAACGCAATCCGGCCGCGGGTTCATCCAGCAGCAATAGCAATGGGTCCGCGCACAGCGCCCGCGCAATTTCCAGAATCCGTTGCTGACCCAGCGCCAGACTACCGGCCTCCTCGTGCAAATGGGCGCCCAGCCCCACCCGCTCCAATTGCCGCGCCGCTTCCGCCATCAATTGCGCTTCTTCCTGGCGATTCAGTTTGAGCACGCTGCGCCATACGCCCGCGCGCCCTCTCAAGTGAGCGCCCAGGGCGACGTTTTCCAATACCGACATGCCCGGCAGCAAACGCACATGCTGGAAAGTGCGGCCCATGCCGCGTCGCGCAATGGCACGTGCGTTGAGGTGTTCGATGCGTTCGCCGCACAGGCTCACCGTGCCGCCGCCGGCTTTCAACACGCCGCTCACCAGGTTGAAGGTGGTCGATTTGCCGGCGCCGTTCGGTCCGATCAAACCGATAATCTCGCCGGCCTGCACGGTAAAGCTGACGTCGTTGACGGCCACCAGACCGCCAAAGGTTTTGCGTACCCGCTCCACCTGCAACACCGTCTCACCCGTTTGCGGGCGGCGCCGCTGCGGCAGGGCCGGCGCCGGCGCAACGGCGGCCGGCGGCCGGGTCGGCCACCAGCGGGCCAGGTATGACCAGACTCCATCGCGAGCATATTGCAACAGCAAGACCAAGAGGATGCCGTAGACGATAATCTCGAAGTTGCCGTTTTCGCCCAGCAATTTGGGCAGTAGGTTCTGCAACCAATCCTGCAACAAGGTCAACAGGGCCGCCCCCAACAGTGCGCCCCACACTTGCGAAACGCCCCCCACCACCGCCATAAACAGGTATTCGATGCCGTGGTTCAGGCCGAACGGCGTCGGATTGACCGAGCGCTGCAAATGCGCATAAAGAAACCCCGACACCGCCGCCAACACCGCCGCATAGATAAAAATCACCACCCGCAGCCAAGCGGTATCGACGCCGAATGCCTCGGCCATCAAACCGCCGCCCTTCAAGGCGCGAATGGCGCGGCCCGGCCGGCTGGCCAGCAGGTTTTGCACGGAGGCCACGGCCAGCAGCACAAAGGCCCAAATCAGGTAATAAATGCTGCGGCCCGATTCCAGATGCCAACCCAGCAGGTTAAGCACGGGAATTCCGTTAATCCCGTCGTACTTGCCCAACCAGTCCATATTGCCGAACAGGAAATACAGGGATAAGCCCCAAGCGATAGTCCCCAAGGGCAGGAAGTGGCCCGACAAGCGCATCGTGACGGCCCCCAGACACAAGGCCAGCAAGGCCGTCAGCAACACCCCGGCGATCAGCCCAAGCCAGGGCGAGATGCCGTATTGCGTACTCAGATAGGCAGTCGCATAAGCGCCGATGCCGACAAAGGCGGCTTGGCCGAACGAGGTCATGCCGCCGATTCCGGTCAGCAGCACCAAGCCCAGCGCCACCAGCGCATAGAGTCCGATGTAGTTGAGCAGGGTCACCCAATATTCGGGGATTTGCAGCGGCTGCGGCAAGATGGGCAGCACAGTCAGGATCGCGGCCAGCAGCACAATGCCGGGTACTTGGCGTTTCATGAAAGCATTCCGATGGCTTGAGGTAGGGGGTAACTTGGGGTCCCGCCTGGCCGATGCGCTCGGCTCGGCTTCGGGGATTTCGGGTAGACGCGGCGGCATCTCAAGCCTCCCCTTCATCGAGCGCAGGGTTCGCCAGCGAGCGCCATAGCAATACCGGAATGATCAAGGTGAAGACGATCACCTCCTTATAAGCGCTGGCCCAGAACGAAGCATAGGATTCCAGCAGCCCGACCAGCAAAGCACCCGCGGCGGCAATCGGATAACTGCCGAGGCCGCCGATAATCGCACCGACAAAACCTTTCAAACCCATGAGAAAACCCGAGTCGTAGTAGATCGTCGTCAGCGGTGCCACCAGCATCCCGCACCAGGCGCCCAGGGCGGCCGCCAACAGGAATGCCAGCCGTCCAGCCTGGGCTGTGCCGATCCCCACCAGGCGCGCTCCCAGGCGGTTCACCGCGGTTGCACGCAGCGCCTTGCCCGACAGGGTGCGATCAAAATAAACGTAGAGGGCGGCGATCAGTACCACACTGCTGGCGATCACCCACAAGCTCTGTCCCGAGATGCTCACCGAACCCAGCGTCAGCGTTGCATCCGAGAATGCCGTGGTGCGCGAACCCTCCGCGCCGAACATCACCAGACCCAAGCCCACCAAGACAAAATGCACCCCCACCGAAACGATCAGCAATAACAGGGTGCTGGCCTCGGCCAGCGGCTCGAATGCCAGCCGATACACCATCGGCCCCATCGGCGCGACAATCAGTAGCGCCAGCATCACTTGCGCCGCCAGCGGCAGGACCGTGCCGTGCTGCACCAGCGCCTGGGTCACCCCGAGCAGCGCCACCGGCAGCAGCACAAAACGGCCGGCCAGCACCGGCAATGTGCGCCAGGCGCGGCGCCGGCTGCTCGCATGGCGCAAGATTCGCGCACTCTCCGCCACCAGACAGGCCACGCCCAGCACCACCAGCAACCAGCAGGTGCCCGGCAATTTCTGGGTTTGCAGAGCCGCCAGCGTCAGCGCGCCGTACGAGACGAACTCGCCCTGCGGGATCAGGATCACCCGCGTGACCGAGAACACCAGCACCAAGGCCACGGCCAGCAGCGCATAGATCGCGCCGCGGGTGATACCGTCCTGCA
>JAMFSV010000245.1 GCA_026225455.1 Burkholderiales bacterium
CCGTTTGGTTAAACACCTCCAGCTCGGCGTCAAGCTCGCGCAAGTTGAAATAATTCTGCGCTACGTCCGCCTGCAACGCCAACTGCACCGAGCGAAACAGCGCCTCGCTTTGCTGCGAGTCGGCTTTGGCGGCGTTGTATGACGAGGTCACACGGCCGAACAAATCGACTTCGTACGAAGCGGTGGCCTGCGCCGTCCAGACTGTCTGGGCTTGGTCGCCGACACCGTTTACCACACCAAAGGAGCCGGGTGCCAGTTGTTCGCGCGCCGGGCCGAAGCCTGTACCGAGCGTGGGGAAAAACCCGGCGCGGGCGGTTTGCTGAATCGCCCGGGCTTCCTTCAGGCGCGCGGCCGCCGCCTTCAGGTTCTGGTTCGCCGCCAAGGCTTGCGCCTCAAAATCGTTCAACTGTGCGTCGCCGAACACCTTCCACCATTCGCCGCGGGCGATCTGCTCGGCCGGTTGCGCCTGCTTCCAGCTACCCGCTTCCTGCGCCGTCAACGGCGCGGCTTCTTTAAAAGCCGCCGGGTTGGCCGCTTCCGGCGTTTTGTAGGTCGGCGCCAGCGAACAACCCGCCAACACCAGCAGAGCGGCCAGCAGAACCGTCACACCCAAGCCACGTTTCGATAAATTAGTCATTTCATTGTCCTCAAAGGCCCGCTTCTTCGATGCCATGCACGTGCGGGTTATGACCATGTTTGTCGATGAGTTGCTGGCCACCGGCCAATTTACGCAGCAATACATAAAACACCGGGGTCAGCATCAGCCCGAATGAAGTCACACCCAACATGCCGAAGAACACCGCAATCCCCATCGCATGGCGCATTTCCGAACCGGCGCCCGACGACAGCACCAGCGGCACCACACCCATGATGAAGGCGATCGAAGTCATCAGAATCGGGCGCAGACGCAAGCGGCTCGCTTCAATCGCAGCCTGCACGATGGTGCGGCCTTGCATTTCCAGCTCACGCGCAAATTCCACAATCAGAATCGCATTCTTCGAAGCCAGGCCCACCAGCACCATCAATCCGACCTGGGTAAAGATATTGTTGTCGCCACGGGTCAACCACACACCCACCAAGGCCGACAGCAAGCTCATCGGGACGATCAGGATCACCGCCAAGGGCAGCGTCAAGCTTTCGTACAAGGCGGCCAGCACCAGGTACACCAGCAAGAGACTGATCGGGAACACCCACAGCGCGCCGTTGCCGGTAATGATTTGCTGATAGGTCAAGTCGGTCCATTCGATCTTCAAACCACGCGGCAAGGTTTCTGCCGCAATCCGCTCGACCGCCGCCTGCGCTTGTCCCGATGAATAACCGGGGGCCGGGCCGCCGTTGATGTCGGACGCGGTATAACCGTTATAACGCACCACCATTTCCGGACCGAAAGTCGGCGTGACCTTGACCAGCGACGACAGCGGCACCATATCGCCATTGTTGTTGCGTGTCTTGAGCAGGCTGATATCTTCGGCATGCGCACGGAACGGTGCATCCGCTTGCACCCGCACCTGGTACACCCGGCCGAAGCGGTTAAAGTCGTTCACGTACTGCGAACCCAGATAGATCTGCATGGTGTTGAAGACATCGGTAATCGGCACCCCCAATTGCTTGGCTTTGACCCGATCCAGCTCGACGTTCAACTGCGGCACATCGATCTGATAGCTGGAGAAAGTCGGTCCCAGCTCCTTGGTTTGCGAGGCTTTTTTGAGGAAGGCCTGAGTCGCATCGTTCAAGGCTGCATAACCGAGCGCGCCGCGATCTTCGATCTGGAACTTGAACCCGCCCAGCGTACCTAAACCCAACACCGGCGGCGGCGGGAACACGGCGATAAACGAGCCTTTGATCACCCCGTATTTTTGATTCAAGGCACCGGCAATCGCACCGGCCGAGAGCGACTTGTCATGACGTTCGCCAAACGGCTTGAGCGTCACAAACACAATCGCCGCACTCGATGAATTGGTAAAACCGTTCACCGACAAACCCGGAAACTGCACCGCGCTTTCGACCCCGGGTTGAGCCATTGCAATCTGCCCCATCTGCTTGACCACGTCTTCCGTGCGATCCAGCGTGGCGCCATTCGGCAGTTGTGCAATCGCGATCAAATATTCCTTGTCCTGCGCCGGCACAAAACCGCCCGGCACGACCTTCGCCATCAACACCGCGCCGCATAACAGCACCGCGTAGAGCGCCATCATCACGGTTTTATGGCCGATCACGCGAGTCACGCCGCGGCCGTAGTTTTCCGAACCGCGATGAAACACCTTGTTAAAGACACGGAAGAAACCACCGAACATCCGGTCCATCACGCGGGTCAGCCAATCCTTCGGTTCATCGTGCCCTTTCAGCAGCAAGGCAGCCAAAGCCGGCGACAAGGTCAGCGAGTTGAAGGCCGAGATCACCGTCGAAATCGCGATGGTCATGGCAAACTGTTTATAGAACTGCCCGGTCAAGCCCGACATAAACGCCAGCGGCACAAACACCGCGACCAGGGTCAGGGCAATCGCGACAATCGGCCCGCTCACCTCACGCATGGCTTGATAAGTCGCTTCGCGCGCCGACAAGCCCGAGGCGATATTGCGCTCGACGTTCTCCACCACCACAATCGCATCGTCGACCACAATCCCGATCGCCAGCACCATCCCAAACAAAGACAGGGCATTGATCGAATAACCGAAACCGAGCAGCAGCGAGAAGGTACCGATAATCGACACCGGCACCGCCAGCAGCGGAATCAGCGAAGCACGCCAGGTCTGCAAGAAGACGATCACCACTACCACCACCAGTGCAATCGCTTCGAGCAAGGTGTGGATCACGGCTTCGATACTGGAGCGCACAAATTGCGTCGGGTCATATACCACGCGGTAATCGACACCCGGCGGCATATCGGCTTTCAGTTCCTTCATCACCGCACGCACATCATTGGAAATCTGCAGCGAGTTGGCGCCCGGTGCCTGATTGATCGCGATAGCGACCGCTTGCTTGTTGTTGAGCAAGGCGCGCAGACCATATTCGGAGGCGGCCAATTCAACGCGTGCGACATCGCCCAGGCGCGTGACTGCGCCATCGGGTGCGGTCTTCAGCACAATGTCGGCAAACTCGGCTTCAGTCTGCAACCGTCCCTGGGTGTTGATGTTCATCTGAATCGGCACGTTCGCGTTCATCGGCGACTCGCCAATCACCCCGGCTGCCACCTGCACGTTTTGCTCGCGGATCGCATTGGTGATATCGGTCGCGGTCAAGCCGCGGGCCGCCACTTTTTGCGGATCGAGCCAGACGCGCATCGCGTAATCGCCGGCGCCGAACAATTGAGCTTGGCCCACACCTTGAACCCGTTCCAGCCGTTCCTTGATATTGATCAGCGCGTAGTTGCGCAGATAGGTCATATCGTAGCGGTTGTCCGGTGAGATCAAATGCACCACCATGGTCAGCGTCGGCGACGATTTGAGCGTCGTCACACCCAGCAATTGCACGTCCTGCGGCAAGCGCGGCAGCGCCTGCGAGACGCGGTTCTGTACCAATTGCTGTGCTTTGTCCGGATCCACCCCGAGATGGAACGTCACGGTCAAGGTCAAATTACCGTCGCTATTGGCCTGCGATTGCATGTACAACATGCCTTCGACGCCATTGATCTGCTCTTCCAGCGGAGCCGCTACGGTTTCGGCAATAACCTTGGGGTTGGCACCCGGATACTGGGCGTGCACGATCACCGACGGCGGCACCACTTCCGGATATTCCGAAATCGGCAACTGGAATACGGAAATCACACCCGCCAACAGGATCAGGATCGATAGCACCCCGGCAAAAATAGGCCGGTCAATAAAAAACTTTGAAATATTCATGGATGTCTCGATTGAGCTAGGGGGGCGATCACGAGCTTTGCGCCGCAGTGTTTTCGCCCGACATCGGGACTAAATTAGGCTTCACTTCGCTGCCCGGACGCACGCGCTGCAGACCGCTCACGACAATCCGCTCACCCGGCTGCAAGCCGGCGGTGATGACACGCAGGCCTTCATACATATTGCCTTGCGTGACTTCGCGGTATTGCGCGTGGTTCTGCGCGTCGACCACCAGCACAAATTTCTTGGCCTGGTCGGTGGACACGGCACGGTCGTCGATCAGCAGGGCCGGATGCGGTTCACCGCCGCCCACCGCCACCCGTGCATAGAGACCCGGCACCAGCGCGCCATCGGCGTTGTCGAAGGTGGCGCGGACCCGGATCGTGCCGGAATTGCTGTCCAGTTGGTTGTCCACCGAAGCCACCCGGCCCGTGCGCGAATAACCGCTTTCATTGACCAGGCCGAGGCGCACCGGCACCACCTTCTTGCTGTCGCGGCTCAGGTATTGCAGATAGGTTTGTTCATCGACATCGAACGACGCATAAATCGGCGACACCGACACCAAGGTGGTCAGCGCCGGCGAACTCACGCCGGCCGCAATCACGTTACCCACGGTAATTTCAGCACGCGACACTCGCCCCGCCACCGGCGCCGTAATGCGCGTATAGCCGAGATTGATCTGGGCGTTTTCCAGGGCGGCTTGGGCCGCCTTCACGTTGGCATTGGCTTCGAGCGCGTCGTTGGCTTTCTGATCGAAATCGCGTTTGGCAATGGCGTTATCGGTAATCAACTTCTGCGCGCGAGCGTAATCGGTGGTGGCAAAACTAGCCCGGGCGCGGGCTGCGGCCAATTGCGCGTCAGCCTGATCCACGGCTGCCACATAGGGGCGCGGATCAATCAGGAACAAGGGGTCGCCCTTTTTCACCAAGGCGCCATCCTTGAAATAAACCGCCATGATGGTGCCCGGCACCAGCGCGCGCACATCCACATGATCGATAGCCTGCAAGCGCCCCGAGTAGCTTTGCCAATCGGTAATGTTCTTTTGCAGCACGGTCGCTACATCGACCTCCGCCGCGGGCGGAGCAGCCTGCGCGCGGGCCTCGCTCATTGCGTCGCCGTTGCCGTGGAGTTCCAGCAAGGAACCCGCGCCGGCCAAAATCAGAATCGCGGCGAGCGCGACCACCAGAGGTTTGCGTTTGAATGACATGTCGTTATTCCCAGTAAAAATAAAGATATAGTTTTTTTTATGAGGGGTCGGCCAGCCGACGCCGGAAAAACACCGCGACGTCGTCCAGCGCGGGCTTGTGAGCCGCCAGCGCGTAATGAGAAACATTTAAATGGCGGGTGATTTCCGTGCGTACTCCGGCGGCGATCAACGCCGCGGCATAACGTTCGGCTTCGACGTGCAGTACATCGTGCTCGGCGCTGGCGATCAAAACAGTCGGCAAGCCGGCCAGGCGGCGCGACTCGATCGGCGCGGCATAAGGGTGCAGGCGCTGCGCCACAGCGGGCAGGTAAGCCAGATAGCACTGCGCGCACTGCTTAAGATTGACGTCCGAATCGAGTTTTTTCTCGTCGCCCAGACGGGTCATGCTGGGGTCCAGCAAGGGCGCCAGCAGCGCCTGGGCCATAAAGGTGAATTCGCCGCGATCGCGCGCCATCATCGACAGGCAGGTGGCCAGATTGCCGCCCGCATCATGGCCGGCCACGCCCATCCGGTGCGGCTCCGCGTGATAAGCATGCGCATTGGCGAGCGCCCATTGGGCCGCCAGATAACCGTCTTTCAGGGCACAGGGGAACGGATATTGCGGCGCCAGCGAATAACCGACCGAGACCACCCACGCAGGAGTATGTTCGGCCAGATAGGAGGCCGCCGCATCGGCGTCATTCAGCTCGCCCGAGGTGAAACCGCCGCCGTGAAAATACAGTACCACCGGCAGATTACGCCCGGCCCGTTGCGGGCGGTACAAACGTAACCCGATAGGTTGTTCGTACCCGGCTATCTGTATCTCTTCAACTTCCAGGGATGCACCCATGATTAGTTCGCGCCAAATACACGCATTGATCTCATTTGATTGGATGGACGAATTCTGCGACGGATATAAATCCGGATAAAGCCGCAGAATCGGGCAACACTATTCAGATTGAGCTAACAATGCGAGAAAGGCGGTCAAATCGGGGGTTTAAACCCCCGCACGGGGTAAGGTTTTAGTGTCGCGGCTCAGTGACCGAGCTTAGTGCAGGCTTAGTGCCCCGATTTAATGACGGGTCACGCTCACGCCCTGATCCATCACGCCATACAGGGACACACTGCCGGAACCGGCGCCGGAGTCAGCGGAGGAGCCCGCTTGCGCGCAGGCGGCCAGCGCCAGCAGCAAACTGGCGGCAAAAAGCATTTTCGACATAGCGACATCCACGGATTGATACCAGGGCCTTATTCTAGCCCCCCCGCGCGTATTTGGCGGCACCGGTCATACGCTTGGGAGCGCGCGCCCTGCGCGCTTGCCGGGCGTGCGAGCAAACCACGCCGCCGACTTGCTACAATAGCGAATTCCTCGCCCAGAACGTATCCGCCGGAACTCACCATGAAGCTCTATCACGACCTGCTCAAAGACATACTGAGCACCGGCTCGCGCAAGTCGGACCGCACCGGGACCGGCACCATCAGCGTCTTTGGCCGGCAACTGCGCTTCGACCTGGCGGCCGGTTTTCCGCTGGTCACGACCAAACGCATTCATTTGAAGAGCGTGATTCACGAACTGCTGTGGTTCCTGAACGGCGACACCAATATTGCTTACCTGAAAGAAAACGGCGTCTCGATCTGGGACGAGTGGGCCGACGAGAAAGGCGACCTGGGTCCGGTCTATGGTTATCAATGGCGGTTCTGGCCGCGCCCTGACGGCACCACGGTCGACCAGATCAGCGAACTGGTGCAACAAATCCGCACCCGGCCCAATTCGCGCCGCCTGTTGCTTACCGCCTTGAATGTGGCCGATTTTCCCGATGAGTCGATCTCACCGGCCGCCAATGCCAGTGCCGGTAAAATGGCGTTGGCGCCCTGCCACTGCTTTGCCCAGTTCTATGTCAACGAAGGCAAGTTGAGTTGCCTGTTGTATTGCCGCAGCCAGGATGTGTTTCTCGGCACGCCGTTCAATATCGCAAGCTACGCCCTGCTGACCCACATGCTGGCGCAGCAATGCGACCTGGAAGTCGGCGAACTGGTGTGGTCGGGCGGCGATTGCCATATCTACCTGAACCATCTGGAACAGGTCGATCAACTGCTCGGCCGCGAAGCTTATCCGCTGCCGACACTCAAACTGCTGCGCCGGCCGGACAGCATCCTCGACTATCGTTATGAAGATTTCGCGGGCATCCGGACCCGAAAAAGTGATCAGGATCAAGAAAGGGAGTAAAAAAATTCCCAGCATTTTATTCACTAAAAACACCACAAAAATATAAGTATCTGTCCCCCTTGAAATATTAAAAACCCACCCGCAGAACTTCAGGATCAGGAATTTTAGCAGGTAAATGACCCCTAATCC
>JAMFSV010000246.1 GCA_026225455.1 Burkholderiales bacterium
ATGAAGTCCGAACCTGGATTCTGCACGTGCCCTTTCGGAACCTCATCGGCATGCGTACCCATGGTTTCGGCGGCGATCGTTCTCGACGACGGCTCCATCGGCGCCGCAGCCGCCGGTTTGTCCTCGCCCGATGCGCCGATGATGGTTGCGGCGTGAGCGGCTCCCGCGACGCCGGCCGCGCCCGCGGCCAATGCGCCTTTGAGGAAGCCTCGCCGGCCAGGACCGCCCAGTTGCGTTTTCTTTCTATCCACTGCTGTCCCCCTTTGTATCGAAACGGTTCGGATCACGCCCGCGCAGCGGACATGCGCGCCAGGCGCCGAGGTTTAGAACCAGTGGTTGATACCGACGGATACGCCAGTCTGGCTGGCATGGGTGGATGGGTTCAGGACCACGTTGGTGATCAAACCGCCCCTGTACTTCGTATAGTCGATATCCGAATACAAAAGGGTTGATTTCGAGAGATTATAAGTAATACTAATAATTGAGACGTCCTTCCTGCCGCTGACCCCTGCGGTATCGTTTTGGTCGTCGTAATAGGCGCCTATGATCTCGATGAACGGATTGACCTGATAGCGCAGGCCGCCCCACAGATATTGGTTTTTGATCGAGGTGCCGGCGGCGGCAGTCGTGTTCTGCATGTTGGTCGACCAACCGCCAAGCGCGGTCACCGGCCCTAGCGTATAAGCGCCGCCCGCCGTGTATTCGTTGTCACCAAAATAAGGACCCGTACCCGCAACAAGCTGATTGTCCTTGTGCGTGTAACCGAAACCGAATTTCAACGTCGGCGTGCGATAGTTGAAACCCACTGCACGGGTTGAACCATCACTGGCACTGCCGGCAACGCCGCCCAGCGCATATTCCGCGCGGAATACCGTTGGGCCGAAAGCGCCCGTGTAATAGATATCGTTGGTGTCCCGACCGGAGGAATTGCCATTCGTCACTCCCGCCGCTTCGGTAATGCTCAGGTATTTGAAGTCAAACGGTTCGAAGTCCTTAATCAAATAATGCTGTAACGCAAATTGACGGCCTATGTTGACCCGGCCAAATGCGCCTTCGAGACCGACGGTCGATTGCCGCTGAAATTCGATGCCGTTGGCATTGTCGAAAGCGCCCGTGGAAAGTACGAAACCCCCTTCCAGATCGAACACCGCCTTCAGCCCGCCACCCAGGTCTTCAACGCCTGTCAGTCCCCACCGATTCTGGTCGTAAACGCCGTTCGACGCCATCGTCAGCGCCGCGCCGCCGGCTTTGGTGCCATTCACCACATTCCGCAAACCGCCGTCCAGCGCGCCGTACAGCGTCACGCTACTTTGTGCATGCGCCGCACCTGAGCAAAGACCAAGTACAGCCAGCACGGACACCTTGCTCATCGGGAACTTGCAAGCCGTTGCCGGTAAATTGCCATTTACCTGATTTTTCACGTCTCCTCCGTATTACCTCGTTATCTTCGATTGAAATTTATTTTTATGGAGTACTAATTTGTCAGGCGACGACAAAGAAACTGTCAAGCCCGGGTTTTAACTAATGAGGCGGGTTGCGCAGCGACGTGTATCGGGACCGGTGGGTTACCCCAGGGGCACGCGCTGCTTCAGTCGTCCAGCGGAATGCCTTTCGTTTCGGGACCGAGCCAGATTGCCACCATGCCGACAATGAACAGCAACGAGATCGCGGCGGATGCTGCCGGGAACGAACCGAAGCGGGCCACAATCACACTACCGGCCAGCGGCCCAATGCTGGTCAGCGCGCGCGCCATGTTCCAGCAGAACCCCTGGCCGGTCGCGCGAACCCGCGTCGGAAACAGTTCAGGCAGATAGGCCGCAAATGTGCCGAAAGCGCCGATCACGAAGTAGCCATAGACCGGCATCATCCACAGCACGCCGTCGAGCTGGTGGACTGTCATGAACAGCACCAGCGACACCACAAGCGAGCCGAGCGAGAAGATGAAATACGACATCCGCCGACCGAGGGCTTCGAGCATCCAGATCAGCGTGAGGTAGCCGAGCGTTGCGCCGATCATCATCAGGATGAAGGCATAGCTGACCGTGCTACCGG
>JAMFSV010000247.1 GCA_026225455.1 Burkholderiales bacterium
ATCAGATGCTGTTTGAACAAGGAGATCGGCGAGTACTGCTGCACGTGGAAAATGGTAAATTCACATCGGGGCAGTTGCTTACTTGAGCCAGCAGCATTGTACTGGGGGTATTTTGGGGGGTATTTTTCTTTCCAAAACCCTATATTTTATTTTTAAGTATTTGAATTTAAATGAATTTTCATAATTGGTTCGATTGACTCCGCCCCACTGGATTCAAAACAAAGGCCCCCAAGCGCAAGCTTGGGGGCCTTTGTTTTGAATCCTATCGCTGCCGCTGGCCGGGAATCGAAACCGCGGGACGCGGGGCGCCTGCGTAGCGGTCTTGCGCTTGCAAGCGCAAGACCTCTCCGATTCATCTGACAAAACAGCGCAACGCACGCTGCATGGTAGCCAAATGCATCCTGTGATCGTCTGCGCTTCGGTCGAACGTCCCATCGTCGCCGCACCGACTGTGTTACCCCGGTAACTTGACTGCCAGCAAGTCGACCTCCTCGATCGTCGGTGGGGAACTCAGCAAGGAAGATGCGTTAGCCAGCAACGCAGCAGCAATTGGGCCACTCAGATGCGCTTGGCGCCCCTCCTCATTGGCAAATGTGTCAAAGACGCCAAACGTCGAGGGACCAAACTGCAGCGCGAACCAAGAGACAGTACCTGACTCGGCATTGGCAAGCGGCAATGCGCTGGACAGAAATGCGGCGACGGCTTCCTCTTGGCCTGGCTTGGCTTCGAGGCGAACGAACAAAGCGAATTGGGACATTGCCTACTTCCTTCTTTAATCTGTGTGAAACAGCACTGGACTCGCGCGATAGCGAATGCGGTGCCAGGTTCTTTACGTCGGATGACGTTGATCAGGCGCGCTGACCACCAGAAGCGGTAATTCGTTCGCCAGTCACCCAAGCCGAATCGTCGGAAGCCAGAAACAGCGCCACGCGAGCGATATCTTCTGGCTGGCCCGGACGACCGAATGGAATCGACGCAATCACAGCCTTGATAGTTTCTTCCGGCCAACCGAGAGCCCCGATACCTTCCGTGATAGTCGCGCCCGGTGCAATGCTATTGACGCGAATTTTCTTCGGCGCGAGTTCAATGGATGTCACGCGTGTAATCGAGTCGACGGCACTCTTGGTCGCAGCGTAGACCACGGAGTTGGGCATGAAGCCAACGCTGGCGATGGAGCTGATATTGATGATGCTGCCGCCGTTCGGACCAAAATATTTCGCCGACTCCTGCGTTGCGGTGATGACGCCGAGCACGTTTGTGTTGAACTCGCGATGAAACTCTTGCTCTGTCGCAGTTTCAAGGGGACCGAAAGCGAAGACGCCCGCATTGTTCACGAGGATATCGAGCGTTCCAAAAGCCTGCTTCGATTCTTCAAACAATCGCTTGATATCAGCGGTCTTTGAAAAGTCGGCATGGATAGCGACAGCCTTGCCGCCAGAACTGTTGATCTCGGCGACCAGGGCATTTGCAGCGTCCTTACTGGTCGAGTAATTTACGACAACCGAGGCACCAGCCTTGGCGTAAAGCTTTGCAATTCCTGCACCGATGCCTTTTGAAGCACCGGTGACGATTGCGACTTTTCCGGTAAGTGTAGTCATGAATATATGTCCTTTAGATTGTTGGCGCCACACTGGCGTTGCAACAGACTATGCACGACCATTACTTGCGTGAGTAGGCGCCCCGACAACTAAGACTTATTCTTAAAATGACTAGCTACCATCGATTCACGCGGCAGAGAAATCGGCTTGTTGCATTACGTCGGCAACCGATTCATGCGCATGACATATTTCTCGTTTTTCAATAAGCAGAAATTGGCTGGATGCCTATTCTGATCGGGAATAACTACTATCACTACAGACACCTTCCCAGCGTTGGTGCCTTTCGCCAGTATTGCGGCTCGTTCGTCATCGACGAAACGACAACTCTTACTAGGAAGTCATCATGCTGGAAGTTTACGCATTTGCCACACCCAACAGTGTGCGCATCCCGATCGCTCTCGAGGAGCTCGGTCTGCCCTATGAACTGAAGTCTGTGAACGTCCGAAAGGGCGAGCAAAAAACAGAATCATTTCTAGCCCTGAATTCGAACTCGAAAGTACCTGTTCTTGTCGACTCAGATGACAACAATGAAACGCCATTTGTGCTGACCGAGTCAGGCGCAATCTTGATTTATCTGGCAGAAAAAACCGGGCGACTTTTACCAAGCGACGGTGCAGGCCGCTACCGTGTCTTTGAACAGATCCTTTTTCACGGTACCGGCATTGGTCCATCCCTCGGCCAATCGGGCTACTTTCAACGCCAGGCGCCCGAAGTAGTTCCGTTTGCAATTGAGCGGTTCCGGAATGAAGTTGCGCGTACTTTACGCGTGCTGGATGGCGTTCTCGGAAACTCAAGCTATGTCGCAGGGGATGAATACACGATCGCGGATATCGCTCATTTCGGTTGGATGTGGCGTCGTGAATTTGCAAATGTAGAACTGACAGATACGCCCAACATCGCGCGTTGGTATGAGCAAATGATGGCGAGGCCGGCAGTCATTCGTGCACTCGAACGTGTTACGGCACTTACACAATAATGGAAAATCCTATGGGCAAATTCAGTCGGCGTGAGCTTTTCCAAACGATTGCTGCGGGCGGTGCCAGCATCGCCCTTGCCACCATGTCCAACTCCATCCGCGCCGCAGAAACGATGTCGCAAGAATCGATTTCTGGCGTCCGAATGATGGACGTGACAGATGCCGCCGTGACCATCGAACGCCGCGGCGAAGTCGTGCTGCTGGGATTAAACCGGCCCGCTCAGGGAAACAGAATTGATTCAACCATTCGTACTTTCCTGTCGAAGGCATATTTTGAGTTTGAACACGATGCGTCGCTACGGGCAGCAGTGCTTTTCGGGCATGGCGATCATTTCTGTCAAGGCGTCGATGTTCAGGCGGTTGCTGCCGAGATTGGCAAGGCAACAGATCAAACAGCCATGCCCGACACTATCGATCCATGGCTGAAAACCGCACCACGGCTAAGCAAGCCGGTGGTTGTTGCCGCACACGGGAATACATGGAACGTTGGCCACGAACTTTTTCTCGCCTGTGATATCCGGGTCGCTTCAGTCGATACTCGCTTCGCGCAGACGGAAAATGTCCATGCCCGCATGCCGGCCGGTGGCGCGACGATCCGATTCGTTCGGGAAGCAGGCTGGGCTCAAGCGATGCGCTACCTGCTAACGGGTGACGGATGGACCGCTCAGGAAGCACAACGCATGGGTACGGTACAAGAGATCGCGCCGAATGCCGAGACAGCACGTCAACTGGCGGTCGACATCGCGAAAAAAATTGCCATGTGTGCCCCGCTATCGATTAAAAACACGCTCGCCTCCGCTCATCTGGCTCTCGATGAGAGCGAAGCGAAAGCTTTTTCGCAATTGCCGGAGCAGCGAGCCGCACTGTATGCAACTGGCGACTTTAAAGAAGCATTGGCGGCGGAAAAAGAAAAAAGAGCGCCGCAATACAAAGGTAGATGACCGGATCGGCGGTGGTGGCGGTACGGTCGGTCGGCAGACACCATTCGAGTGATTTGCGGCCCACGGGCGACGCAATTGCCATCCGATCGGCCAGGTACGCCAGGCGCTTCTGCGGCAGGTATGCCGTCACCGCGGCGATGCGCTCGCCGCCCTCGAGCGCGTGCTTGTGCGGTGATATGATCCCCTGCATTCGATAAGGGAGAGAAGATGGACCGTTTGAGCGCCATGGGCACGTTCATTGCCGTCGTAGACGCGGGCTCTTTCTCTGGCGCCGCCCGAGTGCTCGATATTGGACAATCGTCGGTCTCTAAAACAGTTGCCCAACTGGAGAAACATCTGGAAGTCCGCCTGCTAGTACGCTCGACCCGTGGCCTGGCGCCTACCGAAGCCGGTCAGGCCTTCTACGATCATGCCAGGCGTTCCATTGAAGAGGCGGATGAAGCCGAAATTGCCGCACGCGGTGCTGCCTCAAGCCTGGCGGGCCTTCTTCGGGTTTCCGCTGCTGTCACATTTGCGCGCCTCCATATACTTCCACATCTCGGCTTGTTCATGGCTGAGCATCCCAATCTTGCCATCGACATCATTCTTGATGATCGGAACATCGACTTAATGGAAGAAGGGATCGATGTATCGCTCAGGATGGGAAATCTCAGCGATTCCAATATGACGGCGCGTCACCTCGCCCGAAGCCCTCGAATCGTTGTCGGGACACCCGAATATTTCTCAAGAGCCGGCATACCACGGGTGCCGAGCGACCTTGCTGAACACCAAACTATTACGCACGCCAAAATAACCGGCGATGGTGTCTGTAAATTCATCAGGGATGGAATCGAAGCGTCCGTCAGTGTTTCTGGAAAGTTGCGGATCAATGCCGCCGAGGGTGTTCGTACAACGGTTCTTTCGGGCCTCGGCATTGCAATTTCATCCGAATGGATGTTCTCGCCCGAACTTCAGGCCGGCGATGTGAAGCAAGTACTTGGTGATTGGTCGCTTCCTCCGGTCGATCTCTGGGCTGTATTTCCAAGCGGTCGAATGGTGAATGCCAAATCACGCGCATTCGTCGAGTTTATTGAGCGACTGATGCACCCGGAAAATAGCAAACAGGCTTGACTCGCCGTCTTCGGAGGGCGCCGGGACAACCGCGTATCGGGGGCGGAATTTTAAGCATGGGCGGCGTCCATGGGCAATCTTCGTGCTGGACTGGCGCGCATGGCGCACCGGTTCGACTGCTGGGCGCCCGCCGGCGCCGCCTCCCGTTGACGGGCTGACCTCAGTGCGGCGGCGCCTGTTCGAGGAAGGTCTGCACCGAGGCGAACAGCTGCAGGCGGTTCTTTTCCATCATGACGGTATGGGTGCCTTCACCGATCAGGTCGTATTGCTTCCACGGCGCGCCTGTCAGCAGCGGGAATAGCGCCTGCGACATATACGGCGGCGTATCCTGGTCCCATTGCGCCTGGATCATCAGCGTCGGGGCCGTGATCTTGCCGGGGTCATAGGTGGCCTTGCCCGACATGAAATAGTTGCGCAGGTTTTGCGTCACACCGTTCGGCGCGCGCAGGGCCGGCGGGTTGGCCGAGGCCGCTTTCGGATCGGTCGCCCAGGTCGCCTTCTGCCACTGGTCGAACCAGCCGGCCGGAATCAGGCCGGCCTGCTTGTCCTCCGGCACGCCGCGGTACCAGCGCTGCCTGGCCGCATCGGCGGTCACCATGCGGTAGGCGCCGAGTTTGGCTGCCTCGCCCGTGGGAGGAGTCTCGTGCGATATCCACACGGCCGCGTACAGCACCAGGCGGTTCACTTTGTCAGGATGCTCGGCCGCGTAGCCGCCAGCGATGGTGGTACCCCAGGACCAGCCCATGACGTCGAGCTTGGCCAGGTGACGGCGCGCCAGCACCCAGTCGACCACGGCGGCGTAGTCCTGCACCGCCTGGGCCGTGGTTTCCACCGGCTGGCCGGACTCGGGCGCCTGTTCCATCGATGCCGGCCGCGTCGAGCGGCCATAACCGGGCAGGTCGAGCAGATAGACGTCGAAGCCGCGCCGCGCAATGTAGTCCATCCACGACATGCCGTCCAGTTCCAGGTCGAAGGCGGTGCTGGCGGGATAGGTGGCGCCGTGGACGAAGACCAGGGTGTGGGCCGCGTCGAAGCTGCTCTGGTTGGCGGGATGCTTGTTGCGGACGTAGATCTGCAGGCCCGCCTGCGGAGAGGCCACCATGGATTCTTCGGTGGCCAGGTCGCTGACGGCAGCGCGGGCAGGCAGCGCGGTGAGCCCGGACAGGGCCATCGCCAGAGCGGCGGATGCGGTGAGGCGCGCTGAGGGTGTCATGCTGGTCTCCTTTATGCCGTTTCGAACGGCTGTTTATAGTTGACAAGCAGCTTACGCCTGCACCAAAGTTGAGTAAATGAACAAGATTCGTTTTTACTTTACGAAACAAAATTTTGCCACCGGGCGGCGGGGAGCCCGCTTCATGGGCCGTTTCCCGGCGCCCGAGTGCCGTCCCCGGAACGATGCCGGCCAATCGTCAGCGCGTCGCCTCCCCGCCCCAATCCACGCTTACACCGCACGGCATTCTGCCCCGGCTTCCTGTTGGCCAGGCCCCCGCAAAAAGGCGAACACCATCAGGGCCGTCAATACGGTCACGCCCGATAACATCAGCAACAGGCTCTGGAAGGCGTACACGTAAATGTGCGCCAGCTGCTGCGGCGCTATACCGAGCTCGGCGGCAGCAACGGTCAGTTGTCCCACTGCGAGGCGGCTGGCGGCCAACGCCGACGGCACATTCGCATGGCCAAGACCGAGCTGTATCAGCATTGCCAGCACCGCCCCGACCACCGCCAGTGCAATGCCCTCGCCCGCCACCCGCGTGGTGCTGAAAATACCCGCCGCCATGCCGGCACGCTCCTTGGGGACCACACTGACGGCCATACCATCCATCAATCCCCACGGCAGACCAATGCCGACGCCGATCGTCAGCAGAGGCCACAGCAACGGGGCACCCGATCCGCCCAACGGCAGCTGTGCCAGCCATCCCAGCCCTGCGGCCGCGATCAGCAACCCCAATCCGGACAAGGCGCCGGCCGACCACCGGCGCGCGAGCCGGGCGGCCAGCATCGGCACTACCAGCATGGGCGCGGACAATCCCAGCATCAGGCGGCCCGTCTCCAGCTCGCTGTGACCTTCGATGCCGATCAGACGTACGGGCAACAGCACCAGCAGCACGACAAAGCCATATGCGGGCGCCGCCGCCAGAAACTGTACGCCGACAAAACGCGGATAGCGAAACAGCGAGAGGTCCAGCATCGGCCGTGCGCTACGCAATTCGATGGCGATAAAACCGACCAGCAACAGCAAGGCCGCCGCCATCAAGGCCAGCACCACCGGATGGCGCCAGCCCAGCTCCGGGACGCGCAGCATGGCCCACGTCAGGCTGCTGAGGGCGGCGGTAAAGACCGACGCGCCGTGCCAGTCCAGCCGTGCGGCGGCGGGATCGCGCGATTCCTGCATGTAACGCACGCCGGCTGCCAATGCCACCGACATCAGCAGTGCGGCAGCCAGGAAGAAGGAGCGCCAGCCGAATTGGCGTATCAGCAGGCCGCTCAGCAAGGGACCAAAGGCTAGTCCGATACCGAACGCCGTACCGATCATGCTGAAGGCCCGCAACCGTGCCTCGCCGTCGAAGACCTGCGCCAACGCCGCCATGCCGGAGGCCAGCGCCAGGGCAGCGCCCAAGCCTTGCGAAGCGCGCAAGCAATCGAGCACGGCCAGCGTCGGTGCCGCCGCCAGGGCCAGCGAGGACAAGGCGAACAGCGCTACGCCGGACAGGAACAAGCGCTTGCGGCCATAGCGATCAGCCAGCGTGCCGGCTGCCATCAGGGCGCTGCCGAAGGTCAGCATGAAGGCGTTGACCACCCAGCTGAGGGCGACCGTATCGTTCCCCAATTCTCGGCCGATCGCCGATAGTGCGACGGCCGGACCGGTGAAACTGAGCGGCATGGCCAGCGCCGCCAGGCAAACCGCCAGCAGGGTCAAGGAGCGGTCTCGGTGCATTGTGATCATCATTACTCCATCTAAAATAGCAAGTTGATCATGATAAAATTGCTGCAATCATAGATAAACAAGGTGCGAATCCACTTAATGCGGAACGAAATTCCACAATGGATCAATTCAATGGCTTAAGCGTGTTTGTCCGCGCGGCAGAAACGCTGAGTTTTGTGAAGGCTGGCAGCCAGCTCGGCCTTTCGGCTTCCGCCGTCGGCAAAGCAGTGGCCCGGCTGGAAGAGCGGCTGGGCGTGCGCCTGTTTCGACGCAGCACGCGCCACATCAGCCTGACGGCGGAAGGTGCCTTGTTCTATGAACGCTGTCGCCGCATTCTCGGCGACGTGCAGGACGCCGAACTGGAAATTACGCGTACCCTGGACCGGCCGCGCGGCAAGCTGCGCGTGAGCATGCCGGTGATCGGCTATCGCATGCTGCTGCCGGTGCTGCCGGGGTTTGTGCAGCGCTATCCGGAGGTGGAGCTGGAACTCGATTTCAATGACCGTCTGGTCGATGTGATCGAGGAAGGCGTTGATGTCGCGATCCGCAGCGGGCCGTTGACCGATTCGCGTCTGACGGCGCGGCCGCTTGGCCCCTTCCGTTTTCTGGTGGTCGGCTCGGCCGCATACCTCGCGCAGCACGGCGAGCCTGCCACCCCGGCCGATCTGCGCAATCACGCGCGCCTGTGTTACCGGTTCCCCAGTACAGGCAAGCTGCAGGAGTGGATACTCGATCCCCAGCAGCCGCAATACACCATCGACTCGCAGGCTGCCATGACCTGCAATAATATCGAAGCATTGATTTGCGCAGCGGTCCAGGGACTGGGCCTTGCCTACCTGCCCGATTTTCTGGTGCGTGACGCACTGGCGGCGGGACATATCCGCACGGTGCTGGCGCCCTACGTCAAGCACGGCGGCGTCTTTTCCGTGTTATGGCCGTCGAGCCGTCACCTGTCGCCGAAGCTGCGCGCCTTCGTCGATTTCATCTGCGCACGCCTGCTGCAGTGACGATACGAACGGCGCCTTTGAAAGCGCGACGCACGCCGACCCTTGAGTTATATCAAATAACGCGCATTTTATTGTCATATAGTTAAGCATTGTGCTGGCGAGGCGCAAATGAACATGCAATGCACACAAAAACCGACCAACCGGAGACGACAATGCGCGCAAAACTTCTATTCCTGGTGTGGTCCTGCCTCCTGCTGAGCGCCCCGAACACCGCGAGAGCAACCGACGTCACGAGCCAGGTATCGTTCACTAACGGCCTCTACACTTATTCGTACGAAGTATCATCGGTCGACATGCCATCGATTGAATTCCTGGTGATGGTCAATAGCATCGGTGGCGATTTCGACATAAAACCCACCTCGACGACCAATCCGGCCGGGGCTCAGTTCAATGTTTATGCCGGCATCAACTTTAACAACACCTTGGGCGCAACGTATTGGGGCTGGGAAGTTCCGTTAGCGCCGGGCGTTCCCGTTACTGGATTTTCCTTCACGACACCGGAAGCCCCGGCCGCCAATCCGCTGCCCGTCACCTATGCGATTTTTTCTCCCACCTATACGGGTGGCCCGGTAAACTTCCCCGGGTTTTATGTCGGATCGGTCGTCGCACCGGACTTCCTCATCGTGCCCCCGACGCCCCCGGCAAGGCCGATTCCCGAGCCGTCGACGTATGTGATGCTCCTCGGTGGCCTGGGCCTAATCGGCCTTATCGCGTACCGTCGCGAGAAACATCGAGGCTAGCCCGGGGCCCTTTTCCACCGCCTCACCGCAGCACGGGCAACTCGATATAACACTGCTGGTCTCCCGCGTGATGCAGCACGTTATCGGCGATCACGCCCTCCTTCTCGCTCTCGTTCGGACCGCCGGTGTTGAGGTTGCGCACGAATTTAGGGAAATTCGAGGAGGTCACCTCGACCCGGATGCGATGGCCGACGCCGAATTCGATGGCGGTCGTGATCGGCGTGGGCGCCCGTCGCCGTTGAGCGCGTTGGCACTGCCGCCCGAGCGCAGATAGAGCCGCATCGGCGACACATCCTTCGGCGGCCACTGGGTCGCCGTTTGTCAGCGATTCGTGCCCATCAGGTAATAGCGTACACGCGGGGTGGCGGCACGAGGCAACGACAGGGCGCACATCGATAAACAAATTGACGACATATTTATTTGTGCATACAATAAACACATGAACTACGCCAGTGACCCCAAGAAACTCGCGCAGAATGTGTCCAAGCATGGCGTCTGGTTCGATACTGCAGAAGACTTTGATTGGGAAAATTCAATTATCCGCGTTGATGATCGCAGCGGCTATCCCGAAGCCCGCCTTGTCGCAGTGGGCCCGATTGGAACACGCCTGTATGTGATGGTCTTTTGTCTGCGCGAAACAAACGTGCGCATCATCAGCCTTCGCAAGGCCAACCGCAGAGAGGTTACCGAATATGAAAAAGCCTAAGATCATCTTGCCAACCGAATCGGAGGAGGCGCAAATAAACGCAGGCATTGTCGCTGACCCGGACAATCCTGAATGGTCCTCCAGCGACTTTCAGAAGGCAAAGCCGGTAAAGGAATTTTTCGATGCCAAAGCATTCGAAAACTTGGTTTCCTTGAAACGCAAACCGGGCGAGCGGGGGCCGCAAAAATCCGCCTTGAAGGAGCGCATCACAATCCGCCTGTCGCCCGATGTCGTCGATCGCTTTCGCGCAACCGGGCCAGGATGGCAAACGAGAGTCGACGAAGCGCTAGCGGATTGGCTCAGCGCCCATTCGCCCGATGAATTAAGTGTCTGAGCGAAGAAAAAGCGCGCGGCCGTGCGCTGGCTTTTGCACCGGGCCTGTTTTAGTTAAGAAACCGCTCAAGATAGCATCCGACAAATGCACACTGTCACGATCAGCGAAGATGCTCGCCATTTCCGCCGTGGGCCCGGATACGCAGATGCACAGTGGGGCGATCGCGTCGGTCAGGCTGCGGCCGAGCGGCGTCAGCGTGTAATGCGCGCGGGTGGCACCTTCCTGTAGTCGTTGCACGCCAATACGTGATCGGCCTCCAGATTGGCCCAGCGCCCACTCCCCTGATGATGTCAATGCCGGCCAAACAGCGCGAGATCGGTCCGATGCATCCCCATGGGAAGACAGACCTCGCGCCCAGCTTCACCGCAGCACAGGCAACTCGATATAACTCTGCTGGTCTCCCGCATGATGCAGCACGTTATCGGCGATCACGCCCTCCTTCTCGCTCTCGTTCGGACCGCCGGTGTTGAGGTTGCGCACGAATTTCGGGAAATTCGAGGAGGTCACCTCGACCCGGATGCGATGGCCGACGCCGAATTCGATGGCGGTCGTGATCGGCGTCGGATGGATGGTGACTGTCTCGCCGGGGGCCATCATCACCGGGTGCTCGTAGCCGTTGCGGTAACGGGCGCGGAAGATCGTGTCGCCGATGATCCAGGCCGTGCCGTCGGGGGCCACATCGACGAGCTTGACGGCAAAGTCGGTGTCCTTGGCGCTCGACGACACCTTGAGCACGGCATCGACAAAACCGACCACGTCAACGGGCTTGGTCAGCGGTTCGCTGCTGTAGACCAGCACGTCGCCGCGCGCTTCGACAGGCCGCTGGTCGAAGGCACCGGGCACGACGACACCGCCGTTGCAGCAATCGCCCCCGCCGATCGTCTGTACCGCGTTCATCGGATCGTAGCGATAGCGATCGACCGCCTCACCCGGCGGCGGCGCCTCGGCGCTGAGGCGTCCGTCGCCGTTGAGCGTGTTGGCACTGCCGCCCGAGCGCAGATAGAGCCGCATCGGCGACACATCCTTCGGCGGCCACTGAGTCGCCGTTTGCCAGCGGTTCGCGCCCATCAGGTAATAACGTACACGCGGGGTGGCGGCGGGAAAGGCCTTCGCATTGCCCTTCAGCCAGCGATCGAACCAGCCGTAGATGGCGCCATCGACGTCGAAGCTCGTGTCGCCCATGGCCCGTTCGCCGACGACCGTGTCCGGGCCAAGGCGGGCGTATTGGCAGTGCGGCATGGGAGCGACCACCGCATACTGGTTGTCGCTCGCTTGCTTGTCCGTGTGGGCCGCGCGCGCGACATTGAACAGCTCGAGGTTGGGCCCGATCGATACGTCGTACCAGGTGTCAAACCACAGTGCAGGCACGCCCCAGCCCATGTCTTCGTGATAGAGGCCGCCTTCGCGCCAGGCCGGGTCGGCCGGCGTGCGGTCGATAAACTGCTCGAAGGTGGCCGGTGGCTCGCCCAGCGAGGTCAGCATCTGGTCGACGGGCAGATGCTTGAGCTGCTTGTTCCAGTCGACCTTTGGCTTGGTCGCATCGAGGTCGTTGTAGGCTTCGACGCGCGCGCGCATCTTTTCATCGCTCAACGATGCCGGCAATTCGGCCCGCAACGGGTTGTCGACATCGTAGAGCCACACGATAAACAGGTTGCGCGGCACGCCACCCGTGTACCAGTTGCCCTGCTCCTGGAAGCGCCCCACCTTGCCGATGCCGGCGCCGGCCGACATCGGCACCATCGCCGCATGTGCCGGATGATGCATTCCCGCCAGCGCCAGTTGCCATTCGGCCGAAGACGAACAGCCCAGCGTGCCAACTTTGCCGTTCGACCAATCCTGCTTGGCGATCCAGGTCAGCGTGTCGTAGCCGTCCGTCTGCGGCCGGCCCAGAATCTCCCACTTGCCTTGCGAGAAATAACGGCCTCGCTCATTCTGCACGATGAAGACGTAACCGCGCTTCACCGATTCCAGCACATAGCGGAAGGTACCGCCGCGCAGCTTGTGTTCGTTGTAGGGCGTTTTCCACAGGATGGTCGGCAGCGGCCCCGTTGCACCCTTGGGCGTGTAGACGTCGGTGGACAGCTCGACGCCGTCGCGCATCGGCACCATCACGCCGAGCCGGGAAACGGCGTTTTGCTTGAGCTCCTTCTCCATGGCTTCGGGGCTATATTTGGTGTAGTCCTGGGCTGCAACGCTGCTCGAAACACTGACCAGAAGTAGTGCGACGACGGCGAGAGTGGCGGTAATGCGTTTCAAAGGGTGTCCTTTCATCGGATGCGCTGTTGTTCAACCGGGCTTGCCCGCCATCGAGGCACCGTGGCCGACATGAATCAAAGTCAACAATTCTAACCGCGTCTGCCGGCGGCAGGACCAGGCAATGTAAACTTTCAGTTCATATCGGGCTTCATCGGCACCGTTGTGCCACAAAACCACTGATCGCCGCTTACGTGCATTGCTGCACATTGGCAGCTGTATCGCCATGCTATCGTGAAAAATAAATTGTCAATAATATAACGGTAGTTTTGGAAGGCGGTACAGATGCATCTGCTGAAAAACGCAAGCGGCAAGCGCCATTCGCCGCAGTTGGTGGCCACACTGATGGTCGATGACGCCATGGGATTTCGGCAATTGCACGATATGGCGAGGCCGTACTTATTGGCATTCGCGATGCGCATTATCAGAAACAGGCACCTGGCCGAAGAAGTCATACAGGAAAGCTTCGCGCTGATCTGGTCGGCGATGGCGCTGTACGATTCCCGCCTGTCGGCGCCGATGACCTGGATGATCGCCATCGTCAGGAACAAGTCGTTCGACTGCCTGCGGCGCGAAACCGAACACGGCGCGAAGGCGATCCACGACGACTGGGTACTGGACGACGCGCCCGATCCCGGCGCAACACCCGATGAAAAATATGAACGGCAACAGCTGGTCGATGAAATAAAAAGAGCGATCGCCTCGCTGACCGGCGCCCAGCGCCAGGCCGTCCACCTGGTCTATTGCCACGACCTCAGCTATCCGGAAGCGGCGACCGTGCTGCTCCAGCCCTTGAGCACGGTGAAGACCCTCGTGCGCCGCGCGATGTTCAAGATACGCACGGAGATGGGCCAGAATCCGGCCGCCCTCGATGCGCCCAAATCGGCGCCGCTGGAACCCGCGGCCCAGACGACAAGGTGCGCACCCACCCAGGTACCGGTGATGGCGCCCCGCATCCGCGCGCCCGCTCCGCTGCAAAAATGCCCCGCCCGCTTGGTACCGCGGCTGGCGTCGGCGCGCATCTGGCGACGAAGCGCAGATCGGTCGATGACGACGACGCCACCGGGGGACAGCGACGGATTATGCTGGCATAACGGAGGGCACTCGGCCATGGTGCGATACCAGCGGCAATGCTGACCTCGTAACGGCGCCCAGCCGCCCTGCCCCTGCCGTCTCAGCGCCAGGATGCCGTGCGCGCGACTGCGGGGCCGCCGTCTTCGGGCGCGACATCGGCGCCCTGCTGCGCAGGCGCAGTCACGTCGCCGTCGAGCGTGCGCCGCATCAGGTCCACGTCGAGCGCGCCCTCCCATTTTGCGATGACGACGGTGGCCACGCAGTTACCGATGATATTGGTGATCGATCTGGCTTCCGCCATGAAACGGTCGATGCCGACCAGCAGCGCCAGCCCCTCGACGGGCAGCTTGCCGCCCAGGGTCGCCAGGGTGGCGGCCAGCGTGATGAAGCCGGCGCCCACCACGGCACCGGCGCCCTTGGAAGTGAGCATCAACACCATCAGGATGCTCAACTGCTCGCCCAGCGACAGGTGCACATTGGTGGCCTGGGCGATAAAGATGGCGGCCATGGTCAGGTAGATCGAGGTGCCGTCGAGGTTGAACGAATAGCCCGTGGGGATCACCAGGCCGACCACGGACCGGGTACAGCCGAGTTCCGTCATCTTGACCATGACGCGCGGCAGCACCGATTCGCTGCTCGAGGTACCGAGCACGATCAAGACTTCTTCCTGGATGTACTTGAGGAATTTCCAGATACTGAACCCGCTCATTTTGGCGATCAGGCCGAGGACGACGACCACGAACAGCGCGCAGGTGCCGTACATGCACAGCATCAGCAAACCCAACTGGTGCAGCGAGCCGATACCGTATTTGCCGATAGTGAACGCCATCGCACCGAACGCGCCGATGGGAGCGAGTTTCATGATGATGCCGATGATGCCGAACAGCGTATGCGACACCAGTTCTAGCAGCTGCAGCAACGGTTTGCCTCGTTCGCCGACCAAGGTCAGCGAAATGCCGGTCAGGATGGAGATGAGCAAAACCTGCAGGATTTCGCCCTTGCTGAACGCATCGAACAAGGTGGCCGGAATGATGTTCATGAAAAAATCGGTGGTCGAATAATGCTGGCCGCTGGCGGCGTAGTCGGCGATCGACTTGGTGTCGAGCGTGTGGACGTCGATATTCATGCCGGCACCCGGCTGCACCAGATTGACGACGACCATGCCGATCACCATCGCCAGGATCGACACGACCTCGAAATACAGCAGCGCCTTCATGCCGACGCGCCCCACTTCTTTCAGGTCGCCGATATTGGCGATCCCCATGACCACGGTGGCAAAGATGATGGGCGCGATCATCATCTTGATCAGCTTGATGAAACCGTCGCCCAGCGGTTTCATCGCGGCCCCCGTATCGGGAAAAAAGAAGCCGAGCGCGATGCCGACGGCGATCGCCGCCAGCACCTGGATATACAGCCTCGCGTAAAACGGTGTGTGTTGCATGTTGTCTCCTTGGGCCCTCGTGATGTACACCAGCCTGACGCGCCCTCTTCTGCGGGACGCTACCTGTCGTGGACGGGTCAGGCCAGCAGGAAGGGCAAGGCCTCCGCCATGAGCAGCTGCGGGACCTCTTCCGGAATGTAATGCCCCGACGGCAGGGCCTTGCCCCGCACGTCGCTGGCCAGCGCGTCACATTCGGCCAGGGGATCGAAGCACTTGCCGATCACGCCGTTGGCTCCCCACAGGACGAGCATCGGACAGGCAATCTTGTTGCCGGCGGCCAGATCGGCGCGCTCATGTTCGAGGTCGATGCTGGCGCTGGCGCGGTAGTCTTCGCAGATGCCGTGCACGGTGGCCGGATCGCTGATGCAGCGCAGGTATTCGGCCCACGCTTCGGGAGAAAACGGCGAGGCGCCGCGCGTCGTCGACTGCGTCAGGTACAGCTCGGGATTCGCGTTGATCATCGTTTCCGGATAAGGGAAAGGGCGGATCAGGAAAAACCAGTGGTAGTACGACATGGCGAACTGCATGGTGGTCTTTTCATACATGGCCAAGGTTGGCGCCACATCGAGGGCGATCAGCTTCGTGACCTTGTCCCGATGGTCGAGGGCCATGCGGTAGGCGACGCGGGCGCCCCGGTCATGCGACAGCACGGCGAACTGCTCGAACCCGAAGTGGCGCATCACGCCAACCTGGTCGTCGGCCATGACCCGCTTCGAATAATTGCTGTGATCGGGCAAGCCGGGCGGCTTGTCGCTGTCGCCGTAGCCGCGCAAATCGGTGGCGATGACGGTGAAATGCTGCGCCAGCTCCTCCGCCACCTTGTGCCAGATCGCCAGCGTCTGGGGGTGGCCGTGCAAGAGCAGCAAGGCTGGACCGCTGCCGCCCTTGACGTAGCGGATATGGATGCCGTCAATGGCGACGGTGCCTGATTCGAAGTGTGGAAACATCTGCTCCTCCTATAATGGTGGAGCATATTGTATAGCTAAGCCAAATGCTTATAATTTATCGATGTTGAATCTATTAGTTAAATTAATTTATTAATCAACGGGATATGGCGGCGGCGCCGTCTTGCGTACTTTTGCTGGAAAATCGCTGCCGTCGGATACCGTTGCAATCAATCAGGGGGCAGCATTGGCGGAATAACCGGGCAGACACAGCCGTGCAAGGGCTGCCACGCGGGTAAATAACCTTGCACAAATTGAATTTGCCCGGCAGCGACGGGCCCGGAACGAGCTGCCCAAGATCGCCATAATTGCAGAGCATCCAGTTTCCGCCCTTCGACGTGGCATCCATCAGATGGCTGACTTCCTGCCCCCGTTCGGTCTTGATGTCCGAATCGGGCGCCGCCGCATAGGATGAGGCCGG
>JAMFSV010000248.1 GCA_026225455.1 Burkholderiales bacterium
CCGGCGGCGGCGGCGATTTGCTCGCAGCGCTCAAGGCTGTGCGCGCCGTGACCCAGGCAACCCTGGTATTGAAACGTGGCCCCTTGGGATGTTCGGTCATCGAAGGCGGCGTGCCGGCCGGATTGGATCAGGCACCGACCTTCGGCGGCGTGCAGGTCGAAGTGATGAATGTGCTGGGCGCGGGCGACGCTTTCGCTTCAGGCTTTTTATCCGGCTGGTTGCGCGACCAGGATTACGCACGCTGTGCGGCGCTGGCCAACGCATGCGGTGCCCTGGTGGTATCGCGCCACGGCTGCGCCCCGGCCATGCCGACCCCGGCGGAACTCGACTATTTCCTCGCGGCGGCCGAGGTCGACCCGGGCAGCATGCGGCGTCCGGACCGCGATGCCCGGCTGGTGCGTCTGCATCGGGTGAGCGTGGCCCGTCCGCGCTGGGACGAATTGATGGTGTTTGCTTTCGACCATCGCAATCAATTTTTCGAACTGGCGCAACAGACTGGTGCGGATGAAGCGCGGATTCCGCCACTCAAACGCCTGCTGGTCGACGCCGTGGCGCGAGTTGAAAAAAACTGCGGGCTGCACGGCAAGATCGGGGTGCTGACCGACGACCGTTATGGCCAGGACGCACTCGATGCCGCCACCGGACGCGGCTGGTGGATCGGCCGCCCGGTCGAGCTGCCGGGGTCGTCGCCGTTGGTATTCGAACATGGACGTTCGGTGGGCTCGGCGTTGATTGCCTGGCCGCACGAACATACGGTCAAGTGCCTGGTGCAGTATCACCCCGATGCCGAGATCGAAATCCGTCTTGAGCAGGAAGCGCAAATCGCGGCGCTATATCAAGCGGTGCTGGTCAGCGGCCATGAACTGCTGCTGGAAGTGATTCCTTCGCGCGATCTCCCCAGCGCACCGGACACCGTGTACCGCGCGCTGAAACGTTTTTACAATCTGGGCATCTACCCCGACTGGTGGAAACTGGCGCCGATGTCGGCCGGACAGTGGCAAGGTATCGATGCGCTGATCGCGGAGCGCGACCCGGCTTGCCGTGGGGTAGTGATGCTCGGTTTGAATGCATCGCTGGAGCAACTTGCCGAAGGTTTTGCCCAAGCTCAGCAAGCCCAAACCTGCCGCGGCTTTATGGTCGGCCGGACCATCTTCCAGGAACCGTGCCGCCTGTGGCTGGCAGGCCTGATCGACGATGCCGAGCTGACCACGCAGATCAGCACCACCTTCGAGTCGCTGATCGCCTTGTGGCGTTCGGCCCGGCCGGTTACGGCGGCGCATCAAACCACGGCCATCACCACGGAGCGTGCCGCATGAACGGACCCACGTCAGCCCCTGTACTGCATGCTCAGTCAGCTACCCCGGTGCCGGGCACGATCCGTTTGACGGTCGCCCAGGCACTGGTGCGTTACCTCGCCGCGGTACAAGTTGAAACCTCGGAGCCGGGTAAAACCGAAGCGCTGTTCGGCGGGGTGTTCGCCATCTTCGGTCATGGCAATGTGGCCGGCTTGGGCGAAGCGTTATATCAACAGCGCGAACAGTTGCCCACTTACCGCGCGCATAACGAACAAGGTATGGCGCTGGCGGCTATCGCTTATGCCAAAGCGCATTTCCGCCGTCGCATGATGGCCGTGTCGACCTCTATCGGTCCCGGCGCGACCAACCTCGTCACAGCGGCGGCTTTGGCTCATGTCAACCGTCTACCGGTGTTGTTGCTGCCGGGGGATAGCTTTGTCTCGCGGGCGCCGGACCCGGTGTTGCAGCAACTGGAAGACCCGCACGATGGCGGTGCTTCGGTCAACGATTGTTTCAGACCGGTGTCGCGTTACTTCGACCGCATCGTCCATCCGGCGCAATTGCTCAGCGCCCTGCCTCGCGCGATTCGGGTGCTGACCGATCCGGCACAGTGCGGCCCGGTCACCTTGGCCTTGCCGCAGGATGTGCAAACCGTCGCCTACGATTATCCGCTGTCATTCTTCGAACCCAAAGTGGTGTCGTGGCGTGCGCCCCTGCCGCTCGAAAACGAATTGCAAGCCGCCCTCGATGCGTTGCGCAACGCCAGGCGGCCCGTGTTGATTGCCGGGGGCGGCGTGTTGTATAGCGACGCGGCGGCGACCTTGCAGGCGTTTGCGCAGACCCACGGGATTCCGGTGGCGGAAACCCAGGCGGGGAAAAGTTCAGTGCCCTGGGACCATCCCTTCAACCTCGGCGCAATCGGCGTTACCGGGTCGCCCGCGGCCAATGTCCTGGCGCATGAAGCCGACCTGGTGATTGCGCTCGGGACCCGCTTGCAGGATTTCACCACGGGCTCGAACTCGCTGTTCGCCAACACCCGGGTCTTGTCGATCAACGTCAATCCATACGATGCACTCAAGCATGACGCGTTGGCGCTCGAAGCCGATGCGGGCCAGGCCCTGCACGCCTTGAGCCGCGCCTTGGGCGACTGGCAAGCCGACAGTGCTTGGTCGACCCGGGCACGCCAGCAGGCGCAAGAGTGGCGCGATACGGTGCAGGCCATCACCGGCGGCCGTCCGGGCCGCGAACATGACGGCTTACCTTACGACGGCGACGTGATCGGCGCGGTGCAGCGTTCGCATCAGGATTCCGCCAACCATGACATCTGCGTCTGTGCCGCCGGCACCCTGCCCGCCGAGTTGCATAAACTGTGGCGGGCCGGCATACCCGGCGCATATCACGTCGAATATGGCTATTCATGCATGGGTTACGAAATTGCCGGCGGGCTGGGCGTCAAGATGGCCCGCCCCGAACGCGAAGTCTTCGTGATGGTGGGCGACGGCAGTTACCTGATGATGAATAGCGAAATCGCCACCTCGGTGATGCTCGGCCTGAAGTTGATTATCGTGGTGCTCGACAACCGCGGTTACGGCTGTATCAATCGTTTGCAGCAAGCCTGCGGCACGCCGCCCTTCAACAACATGCTCGAAGACTGCTTGCAGGGTCCCGCCGGTGCGCCGCAAATCGATTTTGCCGCGCATGCGCGGGCTCTCGGTTCGCATGCGGTGCACGTCGACGATCTCCAGCAATTGGAAACGGCGCTGCAGCAAGCGCGCGCAGCGGACAGTACCTTCACCATCGTGATCGACACCGACCCGGCACGCACTACGCCGGATGGCGGCTGGTGGGGGGAAGTCGCGATCCCCGAAGTGTCGGATCGCAGTGAGGTACGTGAAGCACGTGCCGCTTACGAGATCGGTAAAAAGCAACAAAAGGTATAAGGACCTCTAACATGACTGATTCAATCAAGGCATCAGGCATCCGTATCGGCGTCAATCCGTTGTCGTGGATGAACGACGACCTGCCCTCCCTGGGCGGCGAAGTTCCTTTGGAACTGGCATTGCGGGAAGGCAAACAAATCGGCTTTGCCGGCTTCGAACTCGGCAATAAATTTCCGCGCGAACCTGAAGCATTGCGGGCTCTGCTGGCACAGCATCAACTGGCGTTGGTTTCGGGCTGGTATTCCGGACGCCTGGCTCAGCGCTCGGCGCAAGAGGAAATCGACGCGGTCGGCCCGCATCTCGAACTGCTCGCCAAAAACGGTGCGACGGTGATGGTCTACGGCGAAGTGGCCGATTCGATTCAGGGCGCAGCCCAGCCTCTGTTTAAACGGCCGCGTTTTGTCACCCAGGCGCAGTGGGAGACCTATGCCCAACGCTTGAACGACTTCGCCCGTTACACCTTGAGTCAGGGCGTCAGAGTGGCGTATCACCATCATATGGGCGCGTACGTGGAAACGCCTGACGACGTCGATCGTTTAATGGCATTGACCCATGCCGACCTCGGCTTATTGTTTGACAGCGGCCATATCACCCTGGCCGGCGGCAACGCCGCAGCCATGCTGGACAAACATATCGCGCGTGTCTGCCACGTGCATTGCAAGGACGTGCGGCAGGCGGTGATGAAGCTGGCGCGCAATCGCGACTGGACCTTTTTGCAATCGGTAATCAACGGCGTGTTTACCGTGCCCGGCGACGGCGATATCGATTTTGCGCCGCTCATCAGCCGTCTGAAGCGCCATGGATATCAAGGTTGGTTGGTGGTCGAAGCCGAACAGGACCCGG
>JAMFSV010000249.1 GCA_026225455.1 Burkholderiales bacterium
GACCCGCACCTCGCAGAAAAGAGCGCTATGGCTGTGCATGGACCAGTGTTGCAACTCAAACGGCATTGGAGCCTCGGCCTCGACAGTGACTTCCGTCAGCCCGGCGCGGGCGAGTATCGAGCCGTAGCTTTCACATCGGCGTTCATCCTCCAAGGCACACAGACCGCCGTCCCGGCAACCCACCTCGTCCGGTAACAGGCCGGCGAGAGGTGAACTGCTGCCGGCAAGTTGGAGCAGCCCCTTGACGAGCTTGTGATGGGCCGCAATCACAGCGGCGCCGATGGCAGCCGTCTGCTGCGAACCACCCGCCAGGACCAAGCCCGGCAACCTTGAGTCGGCGTATTCGAAGTCGATGTCGTCCATGGTCAGCCCGAGGCGCTCGGCGGCGATCTGGGTCTGAGCGGTCGATGTGCCCATACCCATTTCGTGCGCGGCGATGCCGACGGTGGCGCGCCCTTTGTCGGTCAGGGTGATCCGCGCCGCCCCCCCCGGCATCCGATAGTAAGGATAAGTGCCCGCGGCACAGCCCATGCCAACGAGCCAATCGCCATCGCGCCGTGCGCCCGGCGCGTCGCGCGCACCCCAGCCGAATCGCTCGCGGCCGACCTTCCACGCTTCGACGATGCCGCGCTGAGAGAAAGGCAGCCCCGTCGTCGGATCCTTGTCCGGCTCGTTCCTGATCCGCAATTCGATCGGGTCCATGCCCATGGCGTGGGCCAGCTCATCAATACCGGATTCCAGCCCGAAGGTACCGACAGCCTCGCCCGGAGCCCGCATGAAGGTATTGGCCGTCATATTCATTTTGACGGTCTCGACGTCGAGCAGGAAGCTTCGGGAGGCGTAAGCGGTCTTTGCCGGCAAGACAAAGGGTTCCGGCATGTTGTTGTGTGACGTCATTACGACCGTGCCGGTGTGGATCAGGGCGTCCAGGGTCCCATCGGCCTGGGCGCCCAGCGCCACGCGCTGTTCGGTGAGGGTACGGCCGCCGACGATGCGGAACACGCCTTCCCGGGACAGCGTGATCCGCACGGGGCGCTTTGCCAGCTTCGCCGCCGCCGCTGCCAACACCTGGTGTTGCCATACTGTTTTTGAACCAAAGCCGCCGCCGACATACGGCGAAGTGACATGCACGTTTTCCTCGTCGATGCCGAACACCTGCGCGATGGTCCAGGCTTCGTGGGCTACCGCCTGCACGGTGTCATGGATACGCAGCTTATTCCCCTCCCATGCGAGCGTCGCCGCATGCAATTCGATAGGATTGTGGTTTTGGCGAGGGGTCGTGTAGCGCACGTCGATCTTGTGAGGCGCTTCAGCCAGCATGGCCTCGGCATCCTTGATCTCGAGCCGCAGCGGCTCGCCCTGGAAAACACCGGGCTCGAAACCTTTCGCCTTGGCCGCATCCAGGGATGTCACCCCGTCGCTTCCCATCTCATACGCGACATGGATCAGGGACTGGGCGTGGTCTGCCTGCTCCTGCGTCTCGGCCAGCACCAGCGCGACCGGCTGGCCATTCCAGTGAACCTGATCGTCCTGCATAATCGGCAGGTCGTCCCCACCCGCGGCCTTGGGCTGGGACATGAACAGCGGCATGGACTTGAGGCGAGGCGCATTCCGGTAGGTCATCACGAGTACGACGCCTGGCGCGGCCTCGGCGGCCACGGTGTCGATCTTGACGATGCGCCCACGGGAAATAGAAGAATACTTGAGCGCCGCGTAGGTCATTCCCTCCATTGGAAACTCCCCGGCAAAGGCCGCCCGGCCGGAAACCTTCAACGGCCCGTCGATCCGGCTTACCGATGCGCCGATCAGGCCGTGCTTGTGCTGAATCAGTGGATCGGGCTTGCCGCCGGGAATGAAGCTTTCAGGGGCGAGGGCGATGGCTTTTTTCATCACCGTCAACATGGCGTCCTTGAGCATGGGCATCAGCGGATCTCCTGGAGAGCGGTCAACTTGACCAAGGTGTCGGTGATCACGCGTTGACCCAGTTCGATCTTGAAGGCGTTATCACGAAGACCTCGACTGGAAACAAGTTCCGCCTGCGCCGCCGCGCGAAACGCCGCCTCTGTCGCCGGGCCGCCCTGGAGGGCAGCCTCGGCCGCCTGGGCGCGCCATGGCTTGTGGGCGACGCCGCCCAGAGCGATGCGCACCTCCTTCACGACGCCGCCCTGCACTTCCAGAACCGCAGCCACCGAGATCAGGGCAAAGGCATAGGAGGCGCGGTCGCGAACCTTGCGATAGCTGGAACGGCCCGCAAGACTGGGCGGCAGGGTCACTGCGGTGATTAGTTCCCCTGTCTCCAACACCGTTTCGATCTGTGGCGTTTCACCGGGCAAGACGTGGAAATCGATCAATGGGATGTCGCGTGCGCCGTTGCGGCCCTCCACCGTCACCAGCGCATCCAGGGCGGCCAGCGCCACGGCCATATCCGAGGGGTGCGTGGCGACGCAGGCGGTGGAGGCACCAAGGATTGCGTGCATGCGGTTGAAGCCCTCTATGGCGCCGCAGCCCGTTCCGGGCGCGCGCTTATTGCAGTGCGCAGCGTCGTCGTAAAAATAACCGCAGCGGGTGCGCTGCAGAAGATTGCCGCCCACCGTCGCCATGTTGCGGATCTGCGCCGAAGCACCTGCCAGGATCGCCTCAGATAACATCGGGTAGCGCTCGCGAACGCGCCGGTCAGCCGCCACCGCAGTGTTCTTGACCCCGGCGCCGATCCGCAGGCCACCATCGCCCGTCTCCTCTATTGCGCATGAAAAGCCTGTGACATCGACCAGTAGCGTTGGATGCTCGATGGTCTCGCGCATCAGGTCGACCAGGTTGGTGCCCCCGCCCAGGTATTTGGCTCCCGCTTGAGCACCAAGCGTCTGCGCCGCGAGCCGGTCCGAAGCGCGTTCATAGGTAAAGGGGTTCATATTGAGGCCTCGCGCTTGCCGGGTTCGCCCTTGGCCGTACCAAACGTGTCCTGGATCGCGTCGACAATACCGTTGTATGCGCCGCAGCGGCATAGGTTGCCACTCATTCGTTCGCGCAGCTCTGCGTCGGTGAGCGCAAAGCCCTCTGCGGCCACGTCCTCGCTAACATAGCTTGGCACGCCGCACTTCAACTCCTCAACCATACCGATGGCGGAGCAAATCTGGCCAGGCGTACAGTAGCCGCACTGGAAACCATCGTGTTCGACGAAGGCTGCCTGCAGGGGGTGAAGCTTGCCCGGTGCGCCTAGCCCTTCAATGGTGGTGATCTCGCAATCTTGATACTGCACGGCTAAAGCAAGGCAACTGTTAATGCGTGCTCCGTTGACCAACACGGTGCAAGCGCCACACGCGCCTTGGTTACAGCCCATTTTGACGCCGAAGAGGTGACGCCGTTCACGGAGCAAATCGAGAAGCGAAGTCCTGAGGTCAAAGTCCAGCTCGACCTCGTTGCCGTTGATGACGAAATGCATGCTTGCTCCCGTTAAATTGGGGCCTACGCCGTGGAGTTGACGAGACCTCGGCTATCACCGCAAAACGCGAACTCCTCTGCGGCGGGTTGATTGAGATACCTCGCTGGACTATCGCGCGGGCTGCCAACGGCTTCATCCAGCGGTCGACTGCCGGATCGCTACCCAACTGCTTTGCCCGCATCGATTTCGCTACGTCCAGGCGTTGGCGAAGGCAGCAATTACCGTGCCTCCGAGCGGGCACGACCGGGGCGAGAAACTTTCGGTCCCGGTCGAGGTAAAGGGAAAGAGCCTCTCGGGGTGACGCCAACCCGTCCGGCATCACCCATACCGTCTGGTCTTTGAGCGAGGACCACGCGTAAAAACAGATGCATGAAGGTCTTTTTTACATGGCGTCGCCAAAACTACAGGTATCGTCATATCGGCGGGGGCGGCAAGCAGTATGCCCGGCACTTCCCGGCCATTCTTCTGCGGCTGGTCCGGCTTGGGTTATAGCTGTCCTTGGGCGATCAGCACTGAGCGCAGACGCCAATAACCAAGCAACGAGAGATGAAGTCCATCCTTGGTATTTTCGTCGGGCAGATATCCCTGCACGGAGAGCGCCGCGTACCCATCCACGAACTTGCAATTGGGCAGGGTGCCGCAGAGCCGGCGAATACGTGAATTGGCGCTTTCGATGGTGTTTCTATAGCTGCGGGTCTGTGTCGGCAACACGGAAACCACGACAACGCGCTTGGATACGTCGGCGAAGGTGTTCAGAATTTTAGAATAATCCCCCATCCACGTATCCAGGCTGCGACCTTGCCTGATATCGTTAATTCCGGCAATGATAACGGTCTCTTCCGGGTGCGCAGCTTTGACCTGCGGCACCCGTCGCAACATCATTTGGGTAGATTCACCAATAATCCCAAGATTCTCGATGGACCGAAATGGGAACAGCAACGGCCAGGGTGCGCGAAAGGCGATGGAATCCCCAAAGGCGATCAATTGCCCTTTCGGCGCCTCCAGCGGTACATCATAGAATACGTCGAAATATACTCGATCCAAATCGGATGCGGGCAAGCTCTTGTGAGCAATAAATAACGTAACAAGAAACACCAGTGCGGCACAAAAAATGCCGCCAATCGCTGCCGCCGCCGTGCGGATACTTTTCCTCATCCTGAGTCGTCCTATAGCGATAGTAGGGAGCAAACGAGCCGCCTACGATCCCAAATAAATATAGGTTCTCCTTACCTTTATATTATGTTCGGCGGACGCTGTCATGTTGTTGGCGGATATTGACGGACATGTGGCGACATGACCGACTCGTCCAGTCTGCATTTTTTCGGTTAGGCATCGACACCCTGGCCATAGCGGTTCAACATTTGCCAAGGAACCTCTTCTTGTCGAATCGAGACAGGATTTTGGCAAAAATTGACTGCCGCCCCGAATTCAAAGTCCATCGTCTTTTTTGCGTTGTGTAGTAACCTGGGTCGCAGAGTATTTGCCTCTACATCCAGATCGACAACGCCGATCCCAGGCCATTCATCTGGACCCAATCGGCCGACAACATCGTCGCCGCCATTCAGCGATTTATCTACGAATTTCTAACTCAAGACACTAGAGGGTCGGATATGAGCGTTAAGAAACCAAACGCTTTCTTGAACGAGAATGCGCCTCCAATCGACTCGCAATGGGTTCCGTCCTGGACTTGGTCTGGCAATACCAAATCAGTCGGGGCGATTCTCGACGAAAATAAGGGGGTCGGGCTGGGGTTTGACTTTCTCCGGCTGTTTCTCTCGGTAGTAATCGTCGTTGATCATTGCTACCAGAACTTCCTGGGCGATCGTGCGCCGACTTTTCTCGTCCAGCCCGCGCTGTACACTATTCTCGGTATATTCTTCGCGTTGAGCGGGTTCCTGGTGACCGGAAGTGCCATTCGAACGATGGCTCTCCCCACCTTCATTTCGTTTCGCATTATCCGCCTGGCCCCGGCACTGGCGGTCGAAACAATTCTTTCGGCATTGGTGATCGGCCCTCTTGTCACGACTCTTCCGCTGCACGATTATTTCTCAAGGCCCTCGTTTTTCACCTATTTTGGCAACATCGTCGGACATGTCCAAACCGTGCTCCCCGGAGTTTTCGCCATGCATGGCGAGGTCGACGGAACGATCAACATCAACTTGTGGACCTTGAAGCCGGAATTCTGTTGCTACGCTTTCATGGCCCTGATGATGCTCACTTCGTCCTTGACCAAGATCAGGATGCTCGCCTTATCGTGCCTATTTACCGTGGTCATTCTGAGCCTAAGCATCTTTCATATCTATGATCCGCTCAACGAGCATTTAAGATGGCATCTTTTGTTTTACGCATTCGTGCTCGGGTCCCTGTTCTATCTCCATCGATATTCGATCCCGGTGCATCTCGGTGGATGCATCGCCAGCTTCGTCATTGCCGTTTTGCTCTTGCAACCGGATGACCACCGTTTCGCGCCTCTGGCGGTGCCATTCCTGGTCTATGTGACCGTGTGCCTGGGTATGTGGCGGCTGCCGCTGTGGGCGATGCTTAAACGCGGCGATTATTCCTATGGGATTTATCTCTACGGTTTCCCGGTCACGGGCATGCTGGTCTACTTCGTACCTGCGATTAGAAACGTGTGGCTGCTGCCGCCGGTGGCTTTGCTGGCTACCTTCACGGTCGCCTTCGCTTCGTGGCACTTGATCGAGAAGCCCGCTCTGGCGCTGCGTAAGAGACTGTTTGGGAAAAGCAAGGTCATCGTCCATGGCGGGGGTGAATAAGCCCCGGGCGATGGTGTTTTGCTTCGCTTTAGTCAAACTGGCGAAGGGTCCGCGAGAGGGTCCGTGCGACTCGCCTGCGCCGTGACATGTCTGTCTCGCAGCACCGCGCTCTCGGCCGCGACAGCGGCGCACAACCACAACGCGCCAAACAGCAGCGTGTAGATGGCCTCATCCTTGCTGTCGCCTTTCTTGGCTGCCTTGGCCGCGAGCGTGGCCGCCACGCCTGCCGCACCACTTGCCGACGCACTGCCCAGTTGCAAGAGTTTGGCGCGCATGTCGTGCAGTCGTGCCGCGCCCGCCGCCGTCGCCACGGCATTGCCTATCCATGCGGATGCCGAGGTGAAGTTAAATCCAGCGCTTTCATTTGCCGACAGGACCGATCCCACGATGCCGGTGATGCCGGCAAGCGCGCCCAAGGCATTGGCAATGGAGACCCGATAGCTATGGGGCGCATCGTCGAAGTGGTTGTTTGCTTCGCTGATTATGGCGCCGAGGGCCCATGCGCTGTCGCTTGCGACGTTTGCGCCCAGCAGCAGTTGAGCGACGGTGACGGATTCCTGTTCCATCACGCCCACCCCAATGGCGAACGTGGCGGCAACAGCCTCCGCCATGGCCGGTGCATGGGGTGCCACGATTTCGATTGCGGCGCGCAACTTGTGCCGGATCGAGTTGAGCTGCGCCACAGACAGGTCGGGCGCCAGTGCCAAAGGTTCCAACGCCGCCGACGCGGCGACAGAGGACGGGGTGCCGGCGGCCGGCGCAGGCGAGCGCGGGGGCAACAAACCCCGGCGGATGAAGACGCTGCGCGCCAGATCGAGTGGCCGCGCAGCGTTCGCCTGGGCGAGTCCGGCCAGCGCGCCCAGCCCCGCCCAGGCGCCTGCCTGCGGCGCACTGTGTGCCGGCCCCGCATGCCGGGCCTCGCTGGTCGAGGTAGTAGCCGGCGGCGACAACGCGGCGCTGGAGCTGTCGGGCGCCAACGGATGAATACTCACGTGTGTGACCTCTGTGAATCAGGGGCAGTTTTCTTTTGGATCTACCCAGGCGGTCATAGCAAACGCCGCGGTCACGCTTGATTCGATCGCGGCTGCCCCGCCGTTTCGATACCGGTGTCCGGCGCTTTCAACGTAACCAGCGCGTTAAAAGTGAGAGATCAGCCATTTTCCAATTTAACCTCGGACACGCCGGCCTATAACGCGAAGATCGGTACGGGCTGGCGCAACGGCGCACGCAGTCTGCGTGCGTGCGCGGCGCGGCGCTCCGGCCGCATAAAACTAATTGGGGGCGCCCGCCTGTAAGGGTTTGGCACGCTGCATGGCGGGCAGAGTTTCGCTTAAACGCAGTGCCGTTTCAGCTTGAGTTTTTTGACAGAATTCCTCGGCATCGGTATTCAAATGCTCCACCAGAAAATCCACAAAAGCCCGTACCGCCGGCATCATGCCCTGGCGCGTCAGGAACACCGCGTATAACTGCGGCCGCGGCAAGGTCCAGCCCGGCATCACCGGCGACAACTGCCCGCTACGCAAGGCCGCGCCGTACATCATATCGGGCAAGGCGGCGATCCCCAGCCCGGCCAGCACCGCTTCGCGGATACAGATCAGGTCGGCCGTCACCAGCCGCGGGTCGTGCTCAATATGGTGCTCGCTGCCGTCGGGTGCGGTCAGGTGGAACAGATGATGGCCGTCGGCGCTGGGCGTATCCAGCGTAGGGAATTTCAATAAATCGGCGGCCTCCAGCGGCGGCCCGTTTTGCGTCAACAGACTCGGCGACCCAACCAGCATCTGATTGGTACGCCACAATGGCCGCACCACGATATTCGCGCTTTGCGGCGGCTCGGAGCGCACCCGCAGCGCCACATCGATAGGGTCTTCAAACAAATCGGCGACCCGATTGGTCACATGCATCGTCACCTTGACCTCGGGGAACTGCGCCAGGAATTCCGGCAAGATCTGCGACAACACCATCTGCGACAGCGTCACCGGCACGCTGACCCGTACATTGCCACGCGGCGACGAGCGCAACTGCGACACGGCGTCGACGGCACCCCGCGCCTCGGCCAACATCGCCTGGCATCGCAGGTAAAACATCTGCCCGGCTTCCGTCAGCGCCAACTTACGCGTCGACCGCTGCAGCAAACGCACGCCCAGGGTGGCCTCCAGTTCGGACAAACGGCGCGACAAACGCGACTTGGAAATGCCCAGGACCCGCTCCGCCGCCGAAAAACCGCCGTGTTCGACCACTTGCGCGAAATACATCAAATCATTGAGGTTGTGTGTATCGATATCCATCATCGTTCCATTTTTAGAACAATCTTTTGCCGCAATCGCGGCTGCGTAAGCGTGATGCGGTTTCTATAATAGCGGGATGTTGCAGGATTAATGCTATTGCGTCACCTCGCCCAGGAAAAATACTTGGTTCAGCCTCGTTTCCAGCGCCCACCTCAAGCTCTCACCTCAAACCCCAAGGAGCATCATGAGCAGCAGCGATACCTCCCTCTCCGCCGCACGCCAGGTCAGCCGCGTCATGCCCTCGCTGAGAACCGTCGAAGGCGCGGGTTTTGTAGTGCACAGGCCCTTCCCGACCCGGCTGATGATGGATTTTGATCCATTTTTACTGCTCGATGAAATGGGTCCGACCGACTACGCCCCGGGCGAAGCCAAAGGGGCGCCGGATCACCCGCACCGCGGCTTCGAAACCGTCACCTACCAGC
>JAMFSV010000250.1 GCA_026225455.1 Burkholderiales bacterium
ATTCCAACACGCTTTACATCATGGATCTGCAAGGCAAGACGTTGGCGTCGAGCAACTGGGCGCAACCGTATAGCTTTGTCGGTGCCAATTTCGCTTATCGCCCGTATTTTCAAAACGCGCTGGCGCACGGGTCCGGCGCGTTTTACGGCTTGGGCACGACGAGTAAGGAGGCCGGCTATTTCTACGCCGAGCGGATTTATGCGGGCGATAAAATGATCGGTATTGCCACGGTCAAAGTCAATTTGGACAAGATCGAGCAGATCTGGCGCCGTGCTTCCGACATGGCAATGATCACCGACGCCAACGGCGTTATTTTTCTCTCGACCGAACCGACCTGGAAATTCAAATCGATCAATCCGCTGTCGAGTGCAACTCAGGCATCGATTGCGGCGACCCATCAATACGATGCGCCGGGGGCGTTGCAAACCATCGGCCTGACCGAACGCGAACCCATCAGCGCCGGCAGCAGCATTGCCGCTTTTGCCCCGGGTACCGATCTGGGACCGGCCGGCCCGCGCTTTCTGGCATCGCGATTCCTGCTGCTCAAGCGCCCGGTATCGGGCACCGATTGGTATCTTCTTACGTTGTCCAACATCAAGTCGGCCCAGGTCGCGGCAGTTAATGCCGCATTGGGTGCGGCACTCAGCATGGCCTTGATCACGGTGATCAGCCTATACCTGATGCAGCGGCGCCGGATCGTCGGTCAAGCGCTGGCCACCCGGGAGCGTTTGCGTCAGCTTAACGATGAGCTTGAGCGTAAAGTGACTCGCCGCACCGGAGCCTTGAGCCGCGCCAACAAAACCCTCAAGACCGAGGTTGCGGAGCGCCGCCATGCCGAAGCCGTATTGAAATCGACGCTGCAGGAATTGGTTCAGGCCGGCAAGATGGCCGCGCTCGGTCAAATGTCGGCCAGCATTACCCACGAACTGAATCAACCGCTGGCGGCACTACGGACCCTGTCCGACAACGCGCAGATTTTTATGCAGCGCGGAGAATTGACCCAGGCTCAGGGTAATTTGCAAGTGATCGGCGAACTGACTGAGCGGATGGGGAAAATCACCAGTCAACTCAAGCGCTTTGCCCGTAAATCGCCAGGCTATCTGGAGCGGGTAACGGTCGGCACGGCAATCTCGAACGCCTTATTTTTGCTTGAGGCCCGCTTGCGCGGTGCCGAGGTGCAGTTGATCCGCGCCGAGCCCGAGGGTGAGGTGCATGCCATTGCCGAGCCAAACCGGCTGGAGCAAGTGCTGGTCAACCTGCTGGGCAATGCGCTGGATGCCATGGCCGGCTGCGCGCGGCGGATCTTGACGATTGCGGTCGAGGAGGAGCCGGAGTGGGTGCTGATTCGGGTACGGGATAGCGGCGGCGGCCTTTCGCCGCAGGCACGTCTACATTTGTTTGAGCCGTTTTTTACCACCAAAGACGCAGGCGACGGCCTGGGCTTGGGGTTGACGATTTCGTTTAGCATCGTGCACGAATTTGGCGGTACGCTACTCGCGCTTGACCCGGCCGAAGGCGGCGCCGAATTTGTGATCCGATTGCAAAAAGCCTTATTGCGAGCACACGATGCACGATAAATTGAAAATTCTGTTTGTCGAGGACGACGCGGCGGTGCGGCTGGGCAGTGTCCAGGCGTTCCAGTTGAGAGGGCTGGAAGTGCAGGCGTTCGAGCGCGCCGAGCAGGTGCAGCGTTACCTGGAGGCCGGGTTTCCGGGCATCCTGGTCAGCGACATCCGCCTGCCCGGTATGGACGGTTTGACCCTGCTGGAACACGCGCTGGCAATTGACCCGACGCTGCCGGTGATTTTGGTGACGGGGCATGGCGACGTCACCATGGCGGTCGACGCCATGCGTCGCGGCGCTTACGATTTTATCGAAAAGCCCTTTTCCTCCGAGCAATTGGTCGAGGTGGCGCAGCGCGCTTTGGAAAAGCGCCATCTGTCGCTGGAGTTGGCGGCGGTACGCCGGGCTTTACAGCACCGCGATCATATCGACGCAAAAATCCTGGGCCGCTCGCCGGTAATCGAACGCTTGCGCCGGGCCATCCTGGCGTTGGCCGATGCCGACGCCAACGTGTTGATATTGGGCGAAACCGGTAGCGGCAAGGAACTGGTGGCGCGTTCGTTGCACGAATATGGCCAACGCAAAGCGAAACAGTTTGCGGCGATCAATTGTGCCGGCATCCCCGAGCTACTCTTCGAAAGCGAAGTCTTCGGTCACGAAGCCGGATCGTTTACCGGTGCGGTCAAGCGCCGCATCGGAAAAATCGAGCATGCTCAGGGCGGCACCTTGTTTCTCGACGAAATCGAAACCATGCCGATGTCGTTGCAGGCCAAGCTATTGCGCGTGCTGCAGGAAAAGCAATACGAAAGGGTCGGCTCCAATGAGTTGCTCGCCATGGATTGCCGCATCGTGGCCGGGACCAAAGCCGATCTGCTGGCTTTATCGTCGCAAAAGCAATTTCGCGACGACCTGTACTACCGGCTGGGCGTGATCATCCTTGAAGTGCCTCCCTTACGGGATCGGCGCGAAGATATCCCGCTGCTGTTCGAACATTTTGTGCTGCATGCCGCGGCCGCTTATAACCGCCCCGTACCGGCTGTCTCAGCTACGCAGATGGGCGAATTGATGTCGCGCTCATGGCCCGGCAACGTGCGCGA
>JAMFSV010000004.1 GCA_026225455.1 Burkholderiales bacterium
ATGATGTCCGAGCCGCCGATAAATTCGCCGTTGAGATACAACTGCGGAATGGTCGGCCAATTCGAGAATTCCTTGATGCCCTGGCGCACTTCCTGGTCTTCCAGCACATTGACCGTGTGAATTTGCGCGGCGCCACAAGCCTTAAGAATCTGGATGGCACGGCCCGAAAAGCCGCACATCGGAAACTGTGCCGTGCCTTTCATAAACAGGACAACCGGATGTTCGGTGACGATTTGTTTGATGCGTTGTTGCGTTTCCATGATCAGCCTTGCGGTCTAAAAGTTGCTATTTGCACTAAGCGCTAAATGATAGCGGATTTCAACGCCGGTGGTTGAGTCCCAGGCCGGGCTTGGTTTGCGGCGCTTTGAATCGGGGCTGCCTGGGGCTACAGCATGCCGGATTATGACCTCAGAGCGACTGCCTCCAAGTTATTGCCTTATTTTGCGCGCGTGGGGCTTGGGTGCTCGAACTGTCCGCCGCTCACGCGTGGGATGCCGGCCAGGTCGCATACCGAGCGTACCGCACTGAAACCGCGCGCGCTGAGCCGTGCGGCAACCTCGGTGCTTTGGTCATAGCCATGTTCGATCCAGAGCCAGCCCCCGTCGGCGAGAAATTCGGGGGCCCGCGCAATGATGGCGCGAATTGCCTCCAGTCCGTCCGCCTCGTCGGTGAGCGCGCCGCGCGGCTCGAAGCGCAAGTCGCCTTGGTCCAGGTGCGGGTCGTCGGCGCGGATATAAGGCGGATTGCTGACGATCACCGCGTAAGGTGTGGCGGCCGTGGCAGGCTTGCTGCCGGGCGCGCGCCGGTTTATCGCCTCATCCGCAGTCTCACCCGCAGTCTCATGATTCACAGCGTCATGTTCCAGCGTGTCCAACGCGCCGAGCCAGTCGCCGCTGAGCCAGGTTAAACGGCCGCCGGGGCGGGTTGGCGGCAGCAGGCGGGCAGCATTTGCCTGTGCCACGGCGAGTGCGCTCAAACTGCGGTCGCTGGCCGTGACCACCGCATCCGGACGTTGATGCGCAATCGACACCGCGATGGCGCCGCTGCCTGTGCCGAGATCCAGGATCCGTGGCTGGACGATGCCGTGGCAAGCTTCCAGTGCGAGTTCGACCAGCAGTTCGGTTTCCGGACGCGGAATCAATACCTCCGGCGTGACGCTGAAATCCAGGCCGTAGAATTCACGTGTGCCCACCAACTGTGCAATCGGTTCACCGGCCAAGCGGCGGTCGACCAGTTGCCGATAACGCTCGACGGCCTGCTCCGGCAGTACCGCATCGGCGCGTGTAATCAACGCGGTGCGCGGCCATTCGAGCACATGGGTCAGCAGGATACGGGCTTCGAGCGCATCGAGCGGGCCGGCCTCGACGAGCGGATCGGCTGGATCGGCCGGATCGGGATAGCGGGCGCGCAGCAGTTGGGCGGGGGTGGTCATGGCAAGCGTTTCGCTTAATCGGTGGCTGGGTCGCGAGCTTAGTCGTTATCGCCGAGGGCGGCGAGCAGTTCGGCCTGGTGCTCGCTGACCAGCGCGTTGATCAAGTCGTCCAGGTCGCCGTCCATAATATAGTCGAGCTTGTATAAGGTCAGGTTGATGCGGTGATCGGTCATCCGCCCTTGCGGGAAATTGTAGGTGCGGATCCGCTCGGAGCGGTCGCCCGAGCCGATCAGGCTCTTGCGTGCCGCGGCTTCTTGCGCGTGCTGCGCCTGGGTTTGTTTATCCATGATGCGCGCGGCCAGTACCTTAAGCGCCTTATCTTTGTTCTTGTGCTGCGAGCGGTCGTCCTGGCATTCGACCACGATCCCGGTGGGCAAGTGGGTGATGCGCACCGCCGAATCGGTCTTGTTGATATGCTGCCCGCCGGCGCCCGAGGCGCGGAAGGTATCGATGCGCAAATCGGCCGGGTTGATCTGCACTTCGCTGATTTCGTCGGCCTCGGGCAAGATCGCCACGGTACAGGCCGAGGTATGAATCCGCCCTTGCGCTTCGGTGGCGGGTACGCGTTGCACCCGATGCGCGCCCGACTCGAATTTGAGGCGGGAATAAGCGCCTTGGCCGACGATACGTACAATCACTTCGCGGTAGCCGCCCAGGTCGGAGGCACTTTCGGACATCATTTCCACTTGCCAGTGCTGGCGTTCGGCATGGCGCAGATACATACGCAATAAATCGCCGGCGAATAGCGCGCTTTCGTCGCCGCCGGTACCGGCACGGATTTCCAGGAAAATATTGCGCTCGTCGTTGGGGTCTTTCGGCAGCAACATTTTCTGCAAATCGGCCTCAAGCTGAAGCATACGCGTGCGCGCGGCGCCGACTTCCTCTTCGGCGAAGGCTTTCATCGAAGCGTCGGACAGCAATTCAAGCGCCGTCGCTTCGTCGGTGAGCGCGTGGCGCCACAAACCATATTGCTCCACCAGCGGCGCCAATTCGGCGTGCTCGCGGTTCAGTTTGCGGTATTGGTTCATATCGGCCGTGACGTCTTCGCGGCTGAGTAACAGATTTAATTCGGCCAGCCGTTGAGTCAGCTGGTCGAGTTTGTTTTGCATGCTGATTTTCATGATTCGTCCGAGGCTCAGGCCTCTAATGGGGGCTTCGGTAATACGCAGGGGATGTATCCGGGTTGCGCGCGCCGCATCGGCGGCGGGCGCGGCACACTCAGCGAGCGACGCTAACGGTCGTTCGAGCCGGAGGATTTGAACAGCTCGGGCAACAGGTTGACCAGGGCTTCGCGGTCGCTGCCTTGAGCGTGATTCAGTGCATGGGTTGGGCCATGCAGAAATTTATTGGTGAGCGCTTGCGATAATGCATCCAGCACGCTGGCCGGGTCGTCGCCGCGGGCCAGCATTTTTTGTGCGCGCTCAAGTTCCATGCGACGCAGCAAGTCGGCATTCGCATGCAAGCCGCGGATGACCGGCACCACGCTGCGCGCGTCCAGCCATTGCATGAAATTCTGCACCCGCGTTTCGATGATCGCTTCCGCTTGCGCCACGGCGGCTTGGCGCAGGGCGCTACCTTCCTGGACGATGGTGCCGAGGTCATCGACGGTGTAAAGAAACACGTCTTCGAGTTTGCCGACTTCGGGTTCGATATCGCGCGGCACGGCCAGGTCGACCATAAAAATCGGCCGGCGGCGGCGCGCGCGAATGGCGCTTTCGACCGCACCCAGGCCGATGATGGGCAAGGTGCTGGCAGTGCATGAGACGACGATGTCGAATTCGTGCAGGCGCGAAGGCAAGTCGGCCAGCGGCATGGCGTGACCGCCGAAACGATCGGCCAAGCGGGTGCCGCGTTCGGCGCTGCGGTTGGCCACCACCAGTTCGCGCGGACGCTGGGCGGCAAAATGCGTGGCGCACAGCTCGATCATTTCACCGGCGCCGATAAACAACACCCGTTGCTCGGAAATATTTTCGAAAATACGTTGTGCCAGCCGCACGGCCGCGGCCGCCATCGATACCGAGTGCGCCCCGATTTCGGTCTGACCCCGTACTTCCTTGGCCACCGCGAAGGTGCGCTGAAACAATTGATTCAGGTAAGTGCCCAGGGCGCCGGCTTCGGACGCCGTACGCACCGCTTCTTTCAATTGACCGAGAATCTGGGTTTCGCCCAACACCATTGAATCGAGCCCGCTGGCGACCCGGAACGCGTGGCGCACGGCCTCGGACTGCGGCAACGCATATAAATGCGGCGCAAGCTCCTCAACCGGCAGATTGTGGTATTTCGACAGCCACAAAATGGCCTGTTCACGCGCGCTGCGGTCGTCTGTGGCGCAATAGAGTTCGGTGCGGTTACAGGTCGAGAGGATCGCGGCTTCGGCGAGGTTATTCAGTTCGGGCGCATCGCCCAGCCGCGCAATTTTGCCGCTCCAGGCCTGTTTGAGGGTCTGCAGGGCCGGTTTGATCTGCTCAAGCGGGAACGCCACGCGTTCGCGTAAAGCGACCGGCGCGGTGTGATGGTTGATCCCGATGGTGAGCAGTTGCATGTTTACCCAGTCCTTAGCCGGATATTATAACTTTTTTGAGTAGGACTCATGGCCGTTGACTGAGGTTGGGTATTGCACGGCGGCACTGCGACGCTTGGTCGCAGCGGAGTAACCCCGGTAAACAGCCGGATAAAAGTCGGCCCGCCATGCCAGGGATGGCAGGCGCGATGCGGCCTAGGCTTGCGCTGACCGGGGAGCGGCCCTTACACTCTTAGGCATTGGCACGCGGCCTGCTTTTCGGCGCTCGCGTGGAGGGTGTTGCGACGCCAGTCGGCGCGGCTAGCCCGCTGAAAATTAAAGCAATTTGTCAGGATCAAGGCAAAAGGGGCCTACATGGGCTGGTTTGGGACTGCGTTCGTCGGTGCCGTGGTGGGCTTGTTCGGCTGGAAATTCCATCGTGCGCGCGATCGTTTCCGCTTGTGGCTCGCGGTAGTGTTGGGTGCCACCGGCGCCACCATCGCCAAACTCGCGGGCAACCTCAGCGGCGCCTTTTATGACGGGCAGACGCTGGAATGGCTGGCTTCGGTGCTGGCCGCGATGTTTGCGGTGATGCTGCTGGGCGGCTTGTTCCGTAAGGCTTGAGCGTGTACCTCGGGCTGCCCGCGAGCCTGAAATATGAAACTGCGCTTGAGACTAAAACAATACTGAACCCCGCCAAAAGCGGGGCTTCAAGAGGGTGCCCATACTGTGCTGAACCCGGCCCCGACAACTCCTACCGGCCGACGATCTCGGTCTACACCATAGGTCCTAATCATGAATGCTCGTTCTCCCATCAGTACCGAATCTCAAGAACGCCTGGCGCGCTTGCGCGCCGCTTTGAGCGACACCGGTTTTGCCGCGTGTATCGTGCCATCATCCGACCCTCATTTGTCCGAATACCTGCCGCAACGCTGGCAAGGCCGTAGCTGGCTCTCGGGTTTCACCGGTTCGGTCGGAACCCTGGTGGTCACGGCCGATTTCGCTGGGGTCTGGGCCGACAGCCGTTATTGGGTGCAAGCCGAGGCCGAGCTGGCCGGCAGCGGCATCGAACTGATGAAAATGCGCCTGGGTGAAGCGCAACCGCATGCCGAATGGCTCGCCGCCAATTTGCCCCAGGGTGCGCGGGTGGCGGTCGATGGCGCCGTGCTGGGCATGGCGGCGGCGCGTGCTTTGTCGGCGACGCTGGCGCAACGCGACATTACACTCGACCCGGCAGTCGACCTGATCGACACCATTTGGCCCGACCGGCCCAGCTTGCCCACGGGCGCCGTATTTGCCCATGAAGCGCCGTTCGCGCCGCGCTCGCGCGCCGAGAAGCTGGCGCTGGTACGCGCTGCGATGCAGGAACACGGCGCCAACTGGCATTTTGTTTCGACGCTCGATGACATCGCCTGGATTTTCAATTTGCGTGGCGCCGACGTCAGCTATAACCCGGTGCTGGTGGCGCACGCCCTGATCGGCCCGGACAAGGTGGCGTTATTTGTCGCCGACGGCAAAATTCCGCCTGAATTGGCGGCCCAATTGGCGGCCGACGGCATTACGCTGGCTCCTTATGCGCAGGCCGCTCAAGCGCTCGCCGCGTTGCCCGCGTCGACCACTCTGTTGATCGATCCGCGCCGGGTTACCTTCGGTTTGCTCAAAGCGGTGCAGCAAGAGCGGGTCAAGGTGGTCGAGGCGGTCAACCCTTCGACCTTCGCCAAGTCGCGCAAGACCGAGGCGGAAGCCGTGCAGATTCGCGCCACCATGGAGCAGGACGGCGCCGCCTTATGCGAATTCTTTGCCTGGTTTGAAGGCGCGCTGGGCCACGAAACCATTACGGAACTGACCATCGACGAGCGCCTGAGCGCGGCGCGCGCGCGGCGCCCAGGTTTTGTTTCGCTGAGTTTTTCGACCATTGCAGGTTTTAATGCCAATGGCGCGATGCCTCACTACCGCGCCATGCCGGAATCGCATTCGGTGATCGAGGGCAACGGTTTGTTGCTGATCGACTCTGGCGGCCAGTATGTCGGCGGCACCACCGATATCACGCGAGTGGTGCCGATCGGGGTGCCGAGCGAAGCGCAGCAGCGCGACTTTACCTGCGTCCTGAAAGGCACCATCGCTTTGTCGCGCGCCCACTATCCGCGCGGCATCCGCTCGCCCATGCTCGACGCCATTGCGCGTGCGCCGATGTGGCAGGCCGGGGTCGATTACGGCCACGGCACCGGCCACGGGGTCGGTTATTTCCTCAATGTGCACGAAGGCCCGCAGGTGATTTCGTATTACGCCGCGGCTGAGCCATGGACCGCCATGGAAGCCGGCATGATCACCTCGATTGAGCCGGGTTTGTACCGCCAGGGCCATTGGGGTGTGCGCATCGAAAATCTGGTGATGAATGTGCCGGCCGGCGAAACCGAGTTTGGCAATTTCCTCAAATTCGAAACCTTGACCTTATGCCCGATCGACACGCGCTGCATCGTGAAGAGCATGCTGACGGTGGAAGAAATCGAATGGCTTAACGCTTATCATGTGACGGTGAAAACCCGCCTGAGCCCGCATGTCAGCGGTGCCGCGGCCGAGTGGCTGGCGACCCGGACCCAGGCGATTTAATCGGCATCCTGGATGCACAAAGGCCCGGCGTGGGGTTCACGCCGGGCCTTTTCGTTTTATGCGTAGCCGCGGGATGCGACCCGGCGCGCTTTAACGCGAGATCGGTTTGTAGCGCAGACGTTTGGGTTTGGCGCCTTCATCGCCCAGGCGTTTGCGTTTATCCGCTTCATATTCCTGATAGTTGCCGTTGAAGAACACGACTTGCGAGTCGCCTTCAAAGGCCAGGATATGCGTCGCGATCCGGTCGAGGAACCAGCGATCATGCGAAATCACCATCACCGAACCGGCGAATTCCAGCAGCGCATCTTCCAATGCGCGCAAGGTTTCGACGTCAAGATCGTTGGAGGGCTCATCCAGCAACAGCACGTTGCCGCCGGCGATCAACATCTTCGCCATATGCAAACGGCCGCGTTCGCCGCCCGACAGATTGCCGACCAGTTTTTGCTGATCGCCGCCCTTGAAGTTGAAGCGGCCCAAATAGGCGCGCGACGGGGTTTCGTAACGGCCCACGGTGAGGATATCCGCGCCACCCGAAATTTCGTCGAACACGGTCTTGTCGTTGGATAAGGTTTCGCGGCTTTGGTCGACGTTGGCCAGCTTGACGCTCTGGCCGATCTTGACGGTACCGCTATCGGGTTGCTCTTTACCGGTGATCATCTTGAACAGCGTCGATTTACCCGCGCCGTTCGGTCCGATAATCCCGACAATTGCCCCAGCCGGAACCGAGAAGCTCAAGTCGTCGATCAGCAGGCGATCGCCGTAAGCTTTGCTGACGTTGGTGAACTCAATCACCTCATTACCGAGACGCTCCGCCACCGGAATGAAAATTTCCTGGGTTTCATTGCGTTTCTGGTAGTCCTGGCTATTCAATTCTTCGAAGCGGGCGATCCGCGCCTTGGATTTGGCTTGGCGTCCCTTGGGGTTCTGCCGCACCCATTCGAGTTCTTTATGCAGCGCCTTCTGGCGTGCCGACTCGGTCGACTCTTCCTGCTTCAAGCGGGTTTCTTTCTGGTCCAGCCACGAACTGTAATTGCCTTTCCAGGGGATGCCTTGACCACGGTCAAGCTCAAGAATCCACTCGGCGGCATTGTCGAGAAAATAACGATCATGGGTGACGGCGACCACGGTGCCCGGGAAATGGGTCAGGAATTGTTCCAGCCAATCGACCGATTCGGCGTCCAGGTGATTGGTCGGTTCATCCAGCAGCAACATATCGGGCTTGGACAGCAGCAACTGACACAGCGCCACACGACGTTTTTCACCGCCCGACAGCACGCCGATCTTGGCGTCCCAGGGCGGCAGACGCAATGCGTCGGCGGCGATTTCCAGCGCTTGCTCCGGATTGCTGCCGTCGCTGGCGGCAATGATGGCTTCGTAGCGTGCCTGGTCGGCCGCCAGCGCATCGAAATCGGCATCGGGTTCAGCGTAAGCGGCGTAAATCTCTTCCAGCTTTTTCTGCGCGCTGAAAATCTCGCCCAAACCCGCTTCGACCGCCTGACGCACGGTGAATTCGGGATCGATAACCGGTTCTTGCGGCAGATAGCCGATCGACAAATTCGGCATCGGCGTGGCTTCGCCTTCGATTTCCGTATCGAGGCCGGCCATGATTTTCAGCACGGTCGATTTACCTGAACCATTCAGGCCGAGCACGCCGATCTTGGCGCCGGGGAAAAACGATAAATTGATATTCTTGAGAATCTGGCGTTTGGGCGGAACGATCTTGCCCACGCGATTCATTGTAAAAACATACTGTGCCATGGCGGGTCCAGGTTACTTTGAAGGGGAGCCGGGTATGCGGAGCATGCCGTGCAAGCTCAAGCGGCCGGATGCCGTGCTGGCCAGGTGGCATACCCGTGCCGAGCGGTCCGTGGTGCTTGCCTCACGCTGCGCGTTCAGGCTGCCGGGCAGGCCTTGATAAGTCCGGCTCGGCAATACAAGGACACCATTGTACGGGATCGAAGCACGCTCTTCATCGCTTGCTGCATCGCATACTCATCGGGCCGGGTATGCCGCCGCCGGATTAAACTGGGCTGGGGGGCTGCGTCGCACTCAGCGCGGCCAACGCCTGCCGCACGTCTTTTACCACGCTATCCCAGTCGCCCGCGGTGGGTTGACGGAAAATACGCATCACGCCGGGGTACCATGGCGTATCGCTGCGCTCCAGCAGCCAGCGCCAGCAAGTGTCGAAGCGATTGAGCAGCCATACCGGCTTGCCCAAGGCGCCCGCCAGATGGACCACGGCGGTATCGACCGAAATCAGCAGGTCGAGATGTTCCAGTAGCGCGGCGGTGTCGGAGAAATCGTTGAAGCCGGCGCTCAGATCTATGACACGATGCCGCTGCGGACTCCGGGTTAATTCGTTTTGTGCCGCGCCGCCTTTCTGTACGCTATAAAACTCGATGCCGGGCAGGTCCAGCAGTGCGGCCAGTTGGGCAAAGCCGATGCTGCGCCGCCGGTTCATCGCCACCTCGTCGCTACCCAGGCGCGCTTCGCCGGCCCAGGTCAAGCCGACACGCAGTTTGCCTGTGCGCGGACCGAGTTGGCGCGCCCAGTGTTGCACTTTGAGCGGGTCGGCATGCAGATAAGGTAAATTGGCCGGGATGGTGTCCAGCGTAATGCCCAGTACCCTGGGCACGCTCATCAGCGGACAATGGTAATCGTAGGGCGGCATGGTTTCGCCTTGCCCGATGACCTGATGCGCGCCGGGTAATCCGGTGAGCAGGGTTTTTAAACTGGGATGGACCGCCAGCACCACGGTGGCGCCACGTTCGGCGACGGCGTGGGCCAAGCGGCAGAATTGGATCGCGTCGCCTTGACCATGTTCGGCATATAGCACGATGGTCTTGCCGGTCAATGCTTGCCCGATCCAAAATTGTTTGGCGAAATCGGGGCTTAATTGCCTATTGGGCGTATTGCGCCAGCGCCAGTCGAATTTTTCCCAGCCGGCCTCGAATTCGCCCAATGCCAGATAACTCGCGTATTGGTTAAAATTGGCGGCAAAGTTATCGGGTTCCAGGTCGACGGCGTGCTGATAGGCTGCCAGCGCTTCCCGGTGCCGCGTCAATTCTTGCAGTAGCAGCGCCCTGACCCTTGCCGCATTGAGGTCGTCGGGTGTCATGGCGCAGGCTTTTTCAAGGCAGGCGAGTGCCTCGTCGTGCCGCTCCAGTGTACGCAACAACAGGCCGCAGTTCAGGTAAACCTGGGTCGACTCCAGCTTGAGCGCAATGACTTTCTCGAAACACGCCAAGGCCGCCTGCGGCTGGGAATCCTGGGTATAAGCAAAACCAGCCTGGAACAAGCGGTTCGCATAACCGAGCACCGGGCCATGCCGCCCCAGTGCTCTTAACGCCACACAACAGCCATAGAGCGCGTCGCTGTGGCGCGGATCCAATTGCAAGGCTTGCTGGAACCAATCGAATGCCTGTTGATGGTTGCCCTGGTTGGCCGCGGTTATTCCGCTCTGGGTAAAATGGTCTAGCTGGCTCATGAAGGTGACGGTAGATGGGGTGCCGGGAGGTGTGCTGAAGTGGCGCGCACGAGGTGACCAAATTGGATGAATAGTAGAGACAATTTTGCCTCAAACCAAGAGCGCCCGCACAATAGCGCATCAAGCTTGCAGGGTAACAGGTTGATTCATCTTTCGGCGTGTCCGGCGGCCTGTGTCATTGGGTTGCGCCGGCCGGATTTAAGTAAAATATATCGAGACATCGGGGGCGTTATGTCGGCCAATTTTGTTCTACGCGCAGGATTAGGATTGTTTGCTGCCAGCTATCTACTTATTTCGCATGCTGGCGAGCTGGTGTCGATTCCTACCCGTGCCTCAGTTACTCAAGGCATTTATATCGAGGAGGGTGCAAGCACTTCACCATCGACCGCGGCCACGTCCGCCGCCCACTGGATCGTGGTCCTGTTTGCCGGCGACGACGGGGCAGTCGATTTGAGGGAGGGCGGGCCGGCCCGCATGCGGGGCAATTTTCTGCTGCGATCGAGCGCCTATTGGAACACGCTCGGTGCGATTCCGGTGGTGTTCGACGCGCCGTCGGATTATGCGCGCGGTATGGACGACAGCTTCAGGCTAAGTGACGAGCAGGCGCAGGATGTCGCGGCCGCGGTGGCACTCTTACGTAAAAAATATCCGGACGCCAAGATTGCGCTGGTCGGTACCAGCCGAGGTTCGATTTCTGTCGGCAATATTCTTAAGCGTGAGCCGCAGGTGGCCGACGCCTATGTCATGACTTCACCCGTCACCTTGCCTGGGCGCGGCGGTCCGGGGTTGGCAGGCGTGAGTTGGGAACATGGCGCGGCCCGGGTGCTGGTGCTATCGAACAAGGGCGACGGCTGCGTCGTCTCGCCATTCTGGAGCGCAAAAAAAATGGCGGAGGCGGGCGGTTTCGACTTTATCGAGGTGTCCAGCGACGCGGGCGCCAGCCGCATGCCCGAAGCTTGCAAAGCGAATTCTCCGCATGGTTATCTCGGGATTGAAACGCAGGTATTGGATGCCGTCAACGGCTGGTTGGGTGCCGCGCCATCGACCAACTAAGCCGCTTGCGGTTGCGTTGCGCCGATGATGTCGGAGATGCGTTAGCGGCGGGCGCAACCAACCGGGGATCTTGGGCCGAGCTCAAGCACCCCTGACCTGTTGGTTTTTATCCTCGGCATGACGACCCAATTCTGGTAAAGATAAAATCGATGGAATAAAAGCGGGCACTCGAGCGTTTAACCAAGACGAGCGCAGTAAAATTGCACGGCAGATGACGCGACATCGCATCGATCTCATCTCCTTTAACCGAAAGCGGAAGTGTGACCCTTATCAAAGCCTTGCATATGCTGCCAATCGAATTGTAGTCAGGAATGACCTTGATGACGGGTGAAGACCTGCCGGCCATTTTGCCTTCCTTATTGCCTCGCCTATGGGCCTTTGCGTTACGTTTATCGACCAATAAACACGACGCCGAGGATCTGGTGCAGCGTGCCTGCGTGCGCGCCTTGGAGCGGCGTCACCAACTGCTGCCCGAGACCTCCGCGCTGAGCTGGATGTTCGCCATTGTGCATTCGCTATGGATTTCCGAAGTCCGTTCGCGTCGCATCCGCAGCCGCGCCAGTATGGAGTGGGATGACGAATTGATGCAGACCATCGCAGATCCACTTGCGGTTAATCCGGAAACCGACCTGCTACATCGTGAAATTCTGAAGGCGGTGGACGCGCTGCCGGATGCGCAGCGCGTCATTATGCTGCTGGTCGCAGTCGAAGGCCTGAGTTACCGGGACGCCGCCGAAGTACTCGATGTGCCGATCGGCACTGTGATGAGCCGTCTGTCGCGTGCGCGACTGACGATAGGTCTGCGCTTCAGCGAACATTCTGCTCCTCCCGGTACCCGAACCAAGGACTCGATATCATGAATCTCGACGATATCCTGCTCATGTCTTATGTGGATGGCGATGCTTTGCCCCAGCAATGCGCCGACATCGAATCCGCGATCGACGCATCGCCGGATGTAGCGCAGCGCGTGAACGCGCTACGCGCTGCACGCCTGCCTTATCAAGCCGCCTTCAGCCGGCAGGATCTGGCTCCCGTCCCCGACTCGCTGGTGCGCAATGTCGAGGCCCTGATACGCGGTGCGGTGCATGATGCCAAACCTGAGATAGCGCACCAGCCCGGTCGCCTGACGTGGGTGTCGCAGTGGTTGCCTGGGCGGTCGCCTAAGCAGGCGTCGCTTGGACGTAGGCGTTTCACCTTGTCCTGGCTGGGGCTGGCTTTTGTCGCCGGGGTCTTGTGTTGCGACGTGGTGGTCAGGTTTGCGCCGGAATTGCTGCCTCTGCACCGGGCTCGGCCTTTACCGTGGATTCAGGCGGTCGCCGAATACCAGGACCTATACACCCGCGAAACCCTGATTGATCTTCAAGATAATGCGAACCAGACCGCCAACACGGTCAAGCAGATCCGGCAGGACGATGCTCTGGCGCTGAACGTCCCCGATTTGCGCGCGGCAGGCCTGGATTTCAAACAACTGCGGCGCTTGCGTTTTCGCCAGCGGCCGCTGGTCCAGATCCTCTATCTAGCGGAGCATGGCGGCCCGGTCGCCCTCTGTGTGATCACGGACAGCAAACCCGATCAGGCATTGCAGACCCAGCAGGTGGGCGAGATGAAAGTGGTGACCTGGCGGCACGACCGGCTGAGTTATGCGCTGGTGAGCAATGACGCCGAGGTTAACCTGGTGACGCTCGGCCAGCATATCGCCACCCATCTCACGCCGACTCTGTTCGATGGGGCCGGCAATCCGGACGCTTTGCCGGCGGCACCCCGCAACCCACCTACTTGAGTGGGGCATCGAGCATCAATTGACCGCGATGCGCGGAGCCTTCGGGGCTCCGCAAGCGGGTCCCGGCCCGGCGTGGTTTAACCATTTGCGGTGGCGCTTAGATGTTTTCTTCGGTGTAGTGACCGAACTTGGCCCGCTTGGTCTGGATATACCGTCGATTTTCCTGGCGCACCGGAATTGCCAGCGCAACCCGTTCGTGGACGGCAATGCCATGCTGTATCAAGGCATCGAATTTTTTCGGATTATTGCTGATGAGCCGCACTGAGGTCACGCCCAGACTGCGCAAAATACCGGCCGCCGAATTGTATTCGCGAGTGTCGTCCGGCAGACCGAGGTCGCGATTGGCTTCGACCGTATCGCGGCCTTGTTCCTGCAAGGCGTAAGCGCGGATCTTGTTGGCCAAGCCGATGCCGCGCCCTTCATGGCCGCGCAAATATAACAACACCCCCCGGCCTTCCGTCGCGATGTAGCGCAGCGCAAGATCGAGTTGTTCGCCGCAATCACAGCGGTAGGAGCCGAACACATCGCCCGTCAGACATTCCGAATGCAGGCGCGTGAGTACCGCCTCGCCATTCGTTACATCGCCCATCACCAGTGCAACATGTTCCGTATTGCCGGCACCGACGCGAAAAATATAAGAAGTGAAGATGCCGTAGCGTGTAGGCAATGCGGCGTTTGCAACCAGCACCGCAGGTTCGTTTCTGGGCGCGGCGTCGATGAGAGATGTAACTTCAGATAAAGACATAATGACGTTATTTATCCGCAGGCGGTGCGGTCAGCCCGGCGCGATGTTGTTTGCCCCATACCCGTCCGCCACGGACGAATTGCAGCCAGCCTAGGGTGGCGCCGACGTGACGCAGCAACTGAAAAGTGAAGGGCTCGGCCAGTGCCGCGAGCATTGCCATGCCGATACTCGAACTTTTGCTATCTCCAGTCCAGCGGCGATACAGATGGATGCTCCATACATAGAACAGCAGGTCGAACAAGGTTTTCGCGCCGATCACGCTAAAGATCGACAGCACGATCGCGCCATGTCCGCCAAACACAAAACCAAGCAACAACACAAATGCGGTCAGGCCGTATAACGGTTGTACCGTATCGACCGCCTTGACCGGCAGCATCAGCATACCGAGTGTGCCGTAGCGCCGGTTGCCGGTCATGTCGCGGTTCCAGTATTGGGTTTGTAAAAACCCCGCAAACCAGCGCCGCCGCTGCCGCATAAAGGTGGTCAATGTACTCGGCGCATCGGTCTGCGCGTGAGCGTTGCCCACTACCCGCACATCCCAGTTCAGCCCATGATCAACCGAATAGCGGCGCAAACGGTGGATCAATTCATAATCTTCTACCAGACATAAAGGATCGAAGCCGCCCACGGCGAGTAGCGCATCGCGCCGAAATGAGGCGAAGGCGCCGGAGATCAGCAACAAGCTGTCGGCGCGCATCCACGCATAACGGGCGATGAAATTGCGCATATATTCGTAGGTCTGGAACCATTGGAACAGCCGGCCCGACACCGTTTTGCTGCAGACCGGAACCAGGATGCCGGCAGCGGCGACCAGATTCGGGCTTAGTGCAAACGCGCGCCGCATGGCGAAGGTGGCGTCGCCTGCGAGCAGCGTATCGGCATCGACGGTC
>JAMFSV010000251.1 GCA_026225455.1 Burkholderiales bacterium
CTACGGTGCCTACTTTACCGAAACCTTTCGCGGCGCCTTCCTCTCCGTACCGCGTGGCCAGCTTGAGGCCGGCCGGGCATTCGGTATGACGGCGAGCCAGGTGTTCCGGCGCATTCTATTTGTGCAGATGATGCGTTTCGCCTTGCCCGGCATCGGTAATAACTGGCAGGTATTGCTCAAGGCGACCGCGCTGGTGTCCATTATCGGTTTGGGTGACGTAGTCAAGGCGGCACAGGATGCGGGCAAGGGCACCTACCATACGTTCAAGTTTGTCGCGCTGGCGGCGCTCATCTATTTGTTATTGACCACCGTATCGAACGGCGTTCTGATGTGGCTTGAGCGCCGTTATTCGATGGGTGTGCGGAGCGCGCAATTATGATCGCGATCATCCAGGAGTATTGGCAAGCACTGCTGTTCTGGGACGGGTTTCGCCTCTCGGGGCTGGTCATCACGCTGTGGCTGCTGGCGGCGTCGATCGCCATCGGTTTCGTTTGCGCGATTCCGCTCGCGGTGGCGCGGGTCTCGGCCAATCGCTGGCTGGCGCGGCCGGTCTGGTTATTTACCTATGTCGTGCGCGGCACGCCGTTATATGTGCAATTGCTGCTGATCTATACCGGCATGTATAGTCTTGATTTTGTGCGTTCACATGGCATGTTGGATAGTTTCTTTCGCAGCGGCATGAATTGCGCGGTGCTGGCGTTTGCGCTCAATACCTGCGCTTACACTACCGAAATTTTCGCCGGGGCGATCCGCGCTACCACTTACGGCGAAGTCGAGGCGGCCCGAGCCTTCGGCCTGTCGAAATGGACGCAATACCGGCAAATTATCCTGCCGTCGGCGTTGCGGCGCGCCATACCGGCCTACAGCAACGAGGTGATCCTGATGCTGCATGCCACCACCGTCGCGTTTACGGCAACCGTGGCGGATATCCTCAAAGTGGCACGCGATATAAATGCCGCCACCTATGAGTCGTTCCAGGCTTTTGGACTGGCGGCGCTGCTCTATCTGGTTTTATCGTTTACATTGGTCTGGATGTTTCGGCAGGCTGAGCGGCGCTGGATGGCGTTCCTGCGGCCGCTGGAACATTAAGGGGAAGCGAATGAATATGTTATCCGTGCAGGATCTGTACAAACGTTACGGCACGCATGAGGTGCTCAAGGGGGTATCGCTTGAGGCCAAAGCCGGCGACGTGATCAGCATCATCGGTTCGAGCGGCTCCGGCAAAAGCACTTTTTTACGTTGTATCAATTTCCTGGAACAGCCCAATGCCGGCAAGATCATCGTCGGCGGCAGCGAAGTGTGTACGGTGGCCGACAAACGCGGTAATTTGCGCGTGGCCGACCCCAAGCAATTACAAAAAATCCGTACCAAGCTGGCGATGGTGTTCCAGCATTTCAATTTATGGTCGCATCTGACCGCGCTCGAAAATGTGATCGAGGCACCGATGCACGTGCTGAAGCTTTCGCGTGCCGAAGCGACCGAGCGGGCCCGCAACTATCTGGAGAAAGTCGGCCTGACGCCGCAGGTGGAAAGCAAATATCCAGCGCATTTATCCGGCGGCCAGCAGCAGCGCGTGGCGATTGCCCGGGCGCTGGCGATGGATCCGGAAGTCATGTTGTTCGACGAACCGACCTCGGCGCTCGATCCTGAATTGGTCGGTGAAGTATTAAAAGTGATGCAGAAATTGGCCGAAGAAGGGCGCACCATGATCGTCGTGACCCATGAAATGAGTTTCGCGCGCAATGTGTCGAATCATGTGATGTTTTTGCATCAAGGCCGCACCGAAGAGTCGGGTGCGCCGGATGAAGTGTTGGGTGCCCCCAAAAGCGAACGCCTGAGGCAGTTTCTGTCGGGCAGCCTCAAATAAGCTCGCCCTTGTCATCGATGTCATCGATGCCGTCGACGCCAGGCACTCATTCGGCGGGTGCTGCGGCGGGCGCAACCGCCACCGTCCGAGTGGCGCTGGTGGCGTTGCCGCCCTGCTCGCTGCTGGGGTTGACCGCCGTTATCGACTGCCTGCGCTTGGCCAACGAGTGTGACGGTCGTTTGCTCTATGAATGGCAGATCATTACCTGCGACGGCAGGCCGTTACGTTCGACCAGCGGTATCGAGGTGCCGGCGCAGGCCGCGTTGACCGATGCGGTGGTGTGCGATTGGCTGATGGTGGTGGCCGACGAATTTAAACCCTTCGCCGGCCAAGCCATGTTTATCAGCGCGCTGATCCATATCGCGCGCCGCGCGCGGCGGGTCGGCGGCGCGCATCATGGCGTGTGGTGGCTGGCATTGGCGGGTCTCCTGAACGGCTATCGCGCCAGCCTGAATTGGCAAGCGCAACAGCAGTTCGCCGACGACTTCGAGCGGGTGATCGCGACTCAGCATGTATTTGAAATCGACCGTGACCGGTTCAGCAGCGCGGGCGGCCTGGCCAGCATTGACCTGATGCTGGCCCTGGTGGCGCAGGATCATGGCACCGAGTTATCCGAGCGGATTGCCGAACTGCTGGTGGCAGGCCCTGCGCGCCACGCCGAGGAGCGCCAGCGCATCCCCTATGTGACCACTCCGGGAGAGCGGCATCCGCGCTTGAACGATGCGCTGCAACTGATGGAATCGAATATTGAAGAGCCGCTGACCACCGACGATATCGCGCAATTGGTCGGTTTGTCGCGGCGGCAACTGGAGCGCTTGTTCCGCCAGTACCTCGACGCGATGCCGTCGAAATACTACCTCGGTTTGCGCTTGTTGAAAGCGCGCACGCAATTGCAGCGCACCAGTAAATCGGTATTGCAGATCGGTCTGGCATGCGGTTTTTCCTCAGCGGCGCATTTTTCCAATGTGTATCGCGACCGCTTCGGCGTGACGCCGCGCGAAGAACGCCGTAATTACATTGCCAATCAATGAAGGGGGGCGGTATGGCGAGCCAACGTGCCGGCAATACGGCTTGCGATACTTTTTGTCGCTGTTGCGCAAGATTTGCCGCGCGCGGTTTTCTACAATACAGCTTATGCCATCACGCACTATCGAAGGGACAGCCATGAATCAAGCCACGCAGCATATCGACGTATCGCGCAACACGTTTGACGAAGTGATGGTGCCGGTCTTCGCCCCGGCGCCGTTTATCCCGGTCAAGGCGCTCGGTTCGCGCGTGTGGGACAGCGAAGGCCGTGAATATATCGACCTGTCGGGCGGGATTGCCGTGACGGCCGTCGGTCATTCTCATGCGGAACTGCTGCAGGTATTGCATGAGCAGGGCGATGCGCTGTGGCATGTGAGCAATGGTTTTACCAATCAGCCGGTGCTGCGCTTGGCCAAAAAACTCACCGCCGCGACCTTTGCCGACAAGGTGTTTTTTGCCAATTCGGGAGCCGAAGCCAACGAAGCCGCGCTCAAGCTGGCACGCCGCGTCGGCCACGACCGGGCGGGTGCGGAAAAACATGAAATCATCTCGTTCGAGCAAGCGTTCCATGGCCGCACGCTATTTACCGTCTCGGTCGGCGGCCAGCCCAAGTACACCGAAGGCTTCGGTCCGTTGCCGGGCGGTATCACGCATTTGCCGTACAACGACATTGAAGCCGCCCGCGCGGCCATTTCCGCCAGGACGTGTGCGGTGATTGTCGAGCCGGTGCAGGGCGAGGGCGGGGTGATCCCGGCTCGCCGCGAGTTCCTGCAGGCTTTGCGCGAGCTATGCGATCAACATGGCGCGGTATTGATTTTCGATGAAGTGCAAACCGGCGTAGGCCGTAGCGGCGCCCTGTATGCCTATATGGAATATGGCGTGACGCCGGATATCCTGACCACCGCAAAAGCCCTGGGCAACGGTTTCCCGATCGGTGCAATGCTGACCACCGATGCGTTTGCCCAACATTTTCCGGTCGGCGCGCACGGCAGTACCTATGGCGGCAATCCGCTGGGTGCCGCTATCGCCGAGAAAGTGCTCGACATCATCAACTTGCCCAGCGTGCTCGAAGGTGTGAAACGCAAGCATGCGCGTATCGTCGCAGGCTTGGCGCGGATCAACGAGACCTACAGGGTGTTCGGCGAGGTGCGCGGCCTTGGCTTGTTGATCGGTGCTGAAATGAGCGAGGCGTTCAAGGGCCGGGCCAAGGAAATTGTTACCTTGGGCGCCAAACATGGCGTGATGTTATTGATCGCGGGCCCAAGCGTGGTACGTTTTGCTCCATCGCTGCTGATTCCCGAGGCCGACCTGGATACCGGTCTGGCAAGACTCGAAGCGGCAGTGGCGGAGTTTGTCGAAACGCCTGCTGCCGCGGCCAAATAAGGCAACCCGCGGCAACCCGCGGCAACCCGCGGCAGTACGTAAAGTGACCGAAATACCCAGGTAACACCTAAGCGTAGCAACCAGGCGCACCCGAACCGGAACCGATACCACCATGCTCTTTGTCAGACCAGGCAAGCTTTCGGATCTCGACCAGATCGAGGCGATGGCGCGTGCGGTGCGTCCCATCCTGCATTCGCTGCCGCCCGATCGCCGTGCGCTTGAAGCGCGTCTTGCGTTGTCCCAGGATTCGTTTTGCGCCGACGTCGACACGCCGGGCGAGGAGTTCTATTTGTTCGTGCTGGAAGATTCGGCGAGCGGCCGTCTGTTCGGCACGGCAAGTATCGTGGCGTCGGCCGGTTATGCGGAACCGTTCTATGCCTTTCGCAACGACGCGCTGATCCACGCGTCGCGCGAACTGAAGGTGAAGCGCCGGGTGCACGCGCTCACCATGTCGCATCAGTTGAGCGGCAAGAGCCGGCTCACCGGCTATTACCTGGATCCTTCGCTTGCCTCCGAGTTGGCGCCGGATCTGGTCGCACGCCTGTTATCGCGGGCCCGCTTGATGTTTATCGCGCAGCATCGCCAGCGTTTTGCGCCCGAAATCTTCACGGTACTGGTCGGGATTACCGACGACAACGGCGTATCGCCGTTCTGGGAGGCGGTCGGGCGTAAGTTCTTCAAGCGCGATTTTGCCGAAATCGAGCTGGCGTCAGGGGGCCGCAGCCAGACTTTTATCGCGGAAATCATGCCGTCCTATCCGCTCTACGTGCCCTTGCTACCGCCGGACGCGCAACGCGTGCTCGGTGAACCTCATCCGAATGCGGTGTTGCCTTATTCGATTCACCTCGAAGATGGTTTCGAACCCGATGGATTTGTCGATATCTTCGATGCGGGTCCGGTTTTGACCGCCAATGTCGCCATGTGCGACACCGTGCGGCATGGGCTGCAGCGCCGGGTCGTGCGGCGCGGCGAGCTGGTGGACGCCGGCACGCCTTACCTGGTGTCGAACGGGCTTGCCGACGAATTCCGCTGTGTCATGGTGAATTTGACCCGTCCCATGGAAACCTCGCCAGCGCCCGATATCCCGCTGCCCGACGCGGTGGCGGACCAGCTTTTGCTCGCCGACGGCGACCTTATGTGTTGTGCGCCGCTGCATCATCAAGGAGACCTGCGATGATAGTCGTCCGAGTAGTACAGGCCGATGATCTCGATGCCTTGTTCGAGTTGGCCTCGCGCACCGGCCGTGGCATGACCAGTTTCAAGCCGGACCGGGCGGCGCTGACCCAGCGCATTGACCGGGTAAGGCGCACCATCGAAGGCACCGCGCCGCTGGGCGAACAAGGTTATCTGTTCGTGATGGAGGATACCGAGACCCGCGCCGTGGTGGGTGTGTGCGCGCTGGAAGCGGCGGTCGGCATGACCCAGCCGTTCTATAACTACCGGATCAGCACGGTGGTTCATGCCAGCCGTGAACTGGACATCTGGACTAAGATGACCATGCTCAATATTTCGCATGATCTGACGGGCTACGCCGAATTATGTTCGTTGTTCCTGGCACCTGACGCACGGGTATCGGGCAATGGCGCGTTGCTGTCGAAATCGCGCTTTATGTTTCTGGCGCAGTTTGCCGAGCGTTTTCCGCCGCGCATCTGCGCCGAAATGCGCGGCCATTTCGACGAACAAGGCGAATCGTCGTTCTGGAGTGCGGTGGGCGCGCATTTTTACCAGATTGAATTTGATCAGGCCGACTATCTGAGTTCGCACGGCAAGAAATCATTCGTGGCCGAGCTGATGCCGCGTTATCCGGTTTATGTCGACCTGCTGCCGCCCGAAGCGCAGGCATGCATCGCCAAGACCCATAAAGACACTTTGCCGGCCCGTACCTTGCTCGAAGCCGAAGGCATGCGCTTCGAAAATCATATCGATATTTTCGATGCGGGTCCGGTGCTGGAGTCCCACGTCGACACCACTCGCGCCGCGCGCGAGAGCCTGCTGCTGCCCATCGAACTCGACGACAGTGCGCCTGGCGACGGCGTACGGCATCTGGTGTCGAATACTTCACTGACCGATTTTCGCGTGATTCTGGTGCCCCGTGCGCCGCACAGCGGCAGCCTGAAGCTGACCCGCGAAGAAGCCCGCGCGCTTAATCTTGCCGGTGATGGCGCAGCACCTCAGTTACACGAGCAGCCACAGGCACAGGTACGCGTGCTGTCGCTGTATCCGAAAGAAAGGAAATAAAGCATGACAGATCTTTTTATCGACAATGAATGGCGCGCGGGCGCCGGCGATGTATTCGTTTCCCTCGATCCGGCCAGTGGCGCCGAAGTCTGGCGCGGCCGTGCCGCCAACGCGGCCGATGTGGATGCCGCGGTAGGGGCGGCGCGCCGTGCCTTCTCCGGCTGGGCGCGTACCCCGCTGGCCGGGCGCATCGCGGTAGTGAGCCGCTTCGCCGAGTTGGTCAAACAGAACCAGGAGGTGCTGGCGCGCGCCATCGGTGTCGAAACCGGCAAGCCCTTGTGGGAATCGCGCCAGGAAGCCGGGGCGATGGCGGCCAAGATCGCCATTTCGATTCAGGCTCATGCCGAGCGCAGCGGCGAAAAACGTTCGGTCATCGCCGATGGGACGGCGGTATTGCGGCATCGGCCGCATGGTGTGGTGGCGGTATTCGGGCCATACAATTTCCCCGGTCATTTACCTAACGGCCATATTGTGCCGGCCTTGCTGGCCGGCAACACGATCTTGTTCAAGCCATCGGAACTGGCGCCGGGGGTGGCCCGGCGCACGCTCGAACTATGGCATGAGGCGGGTGTGCCGCCCGGTGTCATCAATTTATTACAAGGCGAGCGCGACACCGGTGTGCTGCTGGCCGGCCACCCCGGCATCGACGGCTTGTTTTTTACCGGCAGTTCGGCGACCGGTAACGTGTTGCATCGCCAATTTGGCGGTCGGCCCGAGGTCATGCTGGCGCTGGAAATGGGCGGCAACAATCCGCTGGTGGTGGCGCATACCACGCAGCTCGATGCCGCGGTACATCACGCCATCCAGTCGGCGTTTTTGTCGGCGGGGCAGCGGTGTACCTGCGCGCGCCGTATTTTTGTGCCGCGCGATGCCTTTGGCGAGCGTTTTATTCAGCGTTTTGTCGAAGTCAGCGAGCGGATACGCATCGGGCGTTACGACAGCGAACCGCAACCTTATATGGGCCCGGTGATTACCCGCCGCGCGGCGGCCAAGCTGGTCGAAGCACAGGACAGTTTAATCAGGCTCGGCGCGCGGCCGTTGCTGAAATTGCGCCAGCCGGACCCAGCGCTGGGTTTTGTCACACCCGGCATTCTCGATTCGAGCGAGGTGGCCGACGGCCCGGATGAAGAGTTTTTCGGGCCCTTGGTTCAGTTGCTGCGCTACGACGATTTTGCGGCCGCAATCGACGGCGCCAACCGCACGTCCTATGGTTTGTCGGCAGGTCTGCTGGCCGACGATCCGGCGCTGTGGGAGACTTTTTCGCTGGGGATACGCGCCGGGGTGGTGAACTGGAATCGGCCGACCAACGGCGCCTCGTCCGCCGCACCGTTCGGCGGGGTCGGCCGCTCGGGTAATCATCGGCCGAGCGCATATTACGCGGCCGATTACAGTGCTTATCCGATGGCGTCGGTCGAAGCCGGGTCGTTGGATTTGCCCGCGACTTTATCGCCGGGCCTGGCGTTTTAGTCTTGATCGAGCGCAAGATCGATTTTGACCCGGTTTTGACCTGGTTTTGACCCGATCCCGACTGTCGCCCGGCGCAGTACTTCACAAGAGTGCCGGCGTCGCGGCGGCAGCAACGGCGGCAGATGGTTTGAGGACATCCAATGAAAGCACAAGAAGCGAATTTCGACGGGCTGGTCGGGCCGACGCATGGTTATTCCGGGCTGTCGTTCGGCAACGTGGCATCGCAAACCAATGCGGCGCGTGTCGCTAATCCCAGATCTGCCGCCAAGCAAGGGCTGCGCAAAATGAAAGCGCTGGCCGACCTGGGTTTCCTGCAAGGCGTATTGCCGCCGCACGAACGTCCCTCGGTGCGCTTGCTGCGCTCGTTGGGTTTTAGCGGCTCCGATCATCAAATGATCGTGCAAGCCGCGGCACAAGCGCCGGAATTGCTCGCCGCCGCGAGCTCGGCTTCGTCGATGTGGGTGGCGAATGCCGCCACCGTCAGCCCGTCGCCCGATACCCCAGACGCGCGGGTGCATTTCACCCCGGCCAACCTGTCGAGTAAATTGCATCGGGCGATCGAAGCACCGACCACCGCCCGGATTTTGCGCGCGGTGTTTGCCGATCCGCGGCATTTTGCCTTTCATGAACCGCTGGCGGGTGCTCCGGCTTTGGGCGACGAAGGTGCGGCCAACCATACGCGTTTCTGCGCGGAGTATGGCGCCGCCGGGGTCGAGTTTTTTGTCTACGGCCGCAGCGAATATAAAGGCGGTGCGCAGCCGGTTCGTTTCCCCGCACGCCAGACCCGCGAAGCCAGCGCCGCGGTGGCGCGGTTGCATGGCTTGCGCGCCGATGCCACGGTATTGGCGCAGCAGCATCCGGAGGTGATCGACGCTGGGGTGTTCCACAACGACGTGATCGCCGTGGGTAACCGAGACGTGCTGTTTTGCCACCAGGACGCGTTTCTTGAGCAGCAGGCGGTGTATGCCGAACTGCGCGACAAAACCGCGCGCCTTGGGGCACGCCTGCGAGTGATTGAAGTGCCGCGCAGTGCCGTCAGCGTGCAGGATGCCGTGTCGTCCTATCTGTTCAATAGCCAGTTGCTGACAGGTGCCGACGGCAAGACAGTGTTGGTGGTGCCGAAAGAGTGCCGCGACAACCCGCGGGTGGGGGCCTATCTGGATACGCTGACGGCCCCAGCGGGGGGGATCGATGAAGTGCTGGTCTTCGATTTGCGCGAGAGCATGCGTAACGGCGGCGGCCCGGCATGCTTGCGCTTGCGGGTGGCACTGAACGAAGCCGAGCGCGCGGCGGTGAATCCGCTGATCTGGATTAACGATACGCGTTTTGCCGCGCTTGACGCCTGGATCGACCGCCATTATCGCGACCGCCTGACGGATGCCGATCTGGCCGACCCGGCTCTGCTCGACGAATCGCGCACGGCGCTGGACCAACTGACCGGCATCCTGGGCCTGGGCTCGGTGTATGAGTTCCAGACCGAGCGGCAGACCCACGGCGCGGCCGATACATGGGGCAACACATCGACCAAGGGCGGCAGGGCATACCATGCTGACTGATTTCCTTGCGTTTACTCTGGCCCATAAGGGGCTGGCCCATAACAAGCTGACC
>JAMFSV010000252.1 GCA_026225455.1 Burkholderiales bacterium
CCGGGGCAAACCGGCCCCGTCAAGCCCTGGGGTTTGCTCGGGCGGGCGTTTATTCGCCCAAAAAAAAGGGGGTGCGGCATTACTTTTTGTTCTGAGACACAGGGATGGGCGGCACGCCGCATGTACTAAGCAAGCAGCCGACTAAACGATCGGCGGCCAGCTATGCCAATAACGGTTATTTCTTGTAGTTGGCAGCGCCTTCGGTAATTTCTTTATGCGCGGCATCCACGCCCAGCCAACCTTCGACCTTGACCCATTTGCCCTTTTCGAGCGCCTTGTACTGTTCGAAAAAATGCTTGATCTGGTCTTTCAGGTAACCCGGCACGTCGTCCACCGATTTCAGGTCGGCCGTCATCGGACAGACCTTATCGGCCGGTACGGCGAGCAGCTTGGCGTCGACTCCGGCTTCGTCGGTCATTTGCAGCATGCCGAGGGCGCGGGCGCGCACGATGGAACCGGCCAGCAGCGGAAACGGGGTAAGCACCAGGACGTCGACCGGGTCGCCATCGCCCGACAGAGTCTGCGGGATATAGCCGTAGTTGACCGGATAACGCATACCGGTGCTGATAAAGCGATCGACCACCAGCAAGCCGAGTTCTTTATCGAGCTCATACTTGACGGGATCGCTTTGCGCGGGGATTTCGATAATAACGTTGAAGTCGTGGGGCAAATCCTTGCCGGCGGGAACGTGATTGAAGCTCATGAAATATCTCGTGAAAGTCCAGGGTCAAAAATCGAAATTACGCGGGTCGACCAAAGCTGCGCCAAGCCGGCATATCCCTGCGGCACTCGCCGCAGTCAGGAAACCAGTGTTACACCATGCCGCACCGGCATGTGGTGCGTGTCAAAACGGATTATAACGAAACCCAGGCGCCGGCTGACAATCACAGCGCCAGAGCACTGGCACGATAGTGCTGGCCGGCCTGTTCCTGATTGCCCAGTTCCTCGTGCAATTGCGCCAAGGTGCGGTGCAGGCGCGCGCATAACACCTTATCGTCGGTCAGCTTGAGCGCGCCCTCCAGAAAGGCCTGCGACTTGCCCCACAACTGTTGTTGCAGACATAAACGACCCAGGGCGAACAGCAGGTCGGGATCCTCGCTATGATCGCGGCGCCAGGCTTCGGCACGCTGGATCAAGGGCAAGGGCTCACTACCGGCGCAATCGGCGTAACGGCGTAGCAAACGCGGGTCCCACGTCTCGTCGAGCGCGGCCTCAACAATCTTGCGCGCCGGCGCATAACGCTCCAGGTCGACCAGCAAGCTCGCCGCCAGATCGGCCAGACGCGCCGAGGTTTTTTCGGTGGCCGGCAGGTTCTGCCAACATTCAAGCAAGGCATCGGGGTTGTGACGGCAGTCGCGCAGCAAATTCTCGCCCGCCAATTGGCGCAAACGCACGGCCACCGCGGTGTGAATCGCGTCGCGTTTTTCCAGGGCCTTCACCAGCTTCAGCACTTCGCCCCAATGTTTGAGTTGCTGGCGCGCGCGCAGTGCAATCTGCTGCGCGTAAATCCGGCGCGGCCCCTGGGTCTGCATTTGCGACAACGCGGCCAAGGCGCCTTCGGCATCGCGCGCATCGGCGCACATATCGGCTTTTGCCGTCAGCCGCGCGTCCTGCCAGTCGGCGGCGTCAATCGCCGCCAGCCAGTCGTCGCGCCGGGTGAATTCATGCATGCGGTGCGCGGCGGTGGCGCCGATCAGGCTGGCCGCATTCTTGTTTTCGGGCAATAACTCGCCCGCGTCGCGCGCGGCTTTTTCTGCTCGTGGAAAACGGCCCGCAAACAAATTGCCGACCGCATCCCTGAGCGCCGCATGCCCTTTTGCCGCCCGCGAACGCCGGCGATAAGCGGCGACCCGGCTGGGCATGGTCCATACGTTACGCACAAACCGCAGCAAGGCATAAAACGCAATAAAACCGACAACGATGGCCACTACCAGTAAATTCAGCGGCAAATCGACGCGATGATTCGCCAGCAGAATCATCACGTGGCCATCGTCGACACGTCCCAGTATCGCCAGTGCGGTGGCGAGGATAAACAGCAAAGCCAGCCAGATCAGTGTACGCAACA
>JAMFSV010000253.1 GCA_026225455.1 Burkholderiales bacterium
GCTCGACCGGACGACCCCGGACGCCTTCGATCGCTTCAAGCAGGTCGCCCTCGCGCACGACGAGGTCATGGAGTGCCACATGGTGGCCGGCGGCTTCGACTACCTGCTGAAGATCCGCGTCACCGACATGGAGAGCTACCGCCGCTTCCTCGGCGACCGCCTCGCCGCCGTCCGCGGCGTGCAACAGACGCACACCTACTTCGTGATGGAGGAAGTGAAGTCGACGCAGAAGATCGCGGTGCCGGAGTAGCCGTTAACCGACTCGCGCCATTTCCTCAGGCGTGAGCTCACCATCGGCATCGGCCATAAGGAAAGGCGCTGTTCTCATCTGGTAAGCAAATGCACGCGCTAAAAACCCTTTGACCCGCTGATGACCTGGCGGCCTTTGAGAAGGTCGTTTCGCCAAACTTTTACGCTTATGTTGCTAACAGCGGCGATCGGCCTCGCCTATACCGGATGAGGACAGCGGCTTCAAGAATCCGATTACCGTCTCAAAAAACAGTGCCGGTTCTTCTATCCATGGAAAATGTCCGCTACCGTGGAATGTCACTAACGCCGAGTCTGCGATGCCGGCCCGGATCGCACGTGCGGTGGAGACGCCACAAAACGGATCCGCGACGCCCGCAATCACCAGTGTGGCGGCGCGGATTTGCGCCAGCAGGGGCGCCTGGCTGATCGGGGTGGTGCGATCGGCGCCGTAGTAGGCGCGATAGGCCCACAATGACGGCTCATCGGTGATGGTGGCCGCCAGCGGGGCCAGGTTGGTGACGGGCTCATGCAGATAGTAGGGAAGAATTGCCGCCAGTAATTCTTTGAATTCCTCGTCCGTCTGTGGATTTGTACTGGTCAAGGTCGCCAGAGCGGGACCGTACACGGGATCGTTTTTTCGCTCGTCGGCGAACGCGGCAAAGGCCGCGGACCCGTCATGGCCGAGCAGATCGCTATCGATCAGGACCAGTTTGCTCACCCGGTCCGGAAATTGCGCGGCATAGCCAAGCGCCACCGCCCCGGAACTCGAGTGCCCCAGCAGCGCGATCTGTTCGGCCCCCCAATAGCAACGCAGGCTTTCCAGATCGGCGATCATGAACGGCGTCCCCATGTCCTGTTCATTTGCGGGGCGGCTCGACAAGCCGTTTCCGCGCGGGTCGTAACTGAGCACCGTAAAGTGGCGTTGCAACGCCAGCAGGCCATGGGCCAGGTAGCCAGCGCCGATACCCCAGCCGGGTACCAGCACAACCAGTAGCGGCCCGCTGCCGCCGACGGTGTAGTGAAAATTGAGCCCACCGGTTTGTGCCGTGTGAATGCCTGGCGACAGGCGCGTTGTTGGGACGGTGGAATTTGTCATTTTTTTTCGATTCGTAAGTTAGGGAGAAGGGGGCGGCATGATGGGGCTACCGGGCTGCGAATAGCGTATCGGCATGGCCGGCGGCCAGGTTGCAACCCTCGTTCCGGCGAGTTGCTGCATGACGACGCGATCATCGGACTTGTCATTGTTCCTGATGATGCACAGAACGATGGGCGCGCCTTGGGCAGGCAGATAGACGATCCCGATCAGTGGTTTTCCGCCAAAGCGTAAGCGCTGGAGCCGCTTGAATTCCAGTTTGTCGTTGCTCAAGCCGGGTACCCTCGGCGAGAGTGAAACCGATCATGTCTGCGCAGACAGCGACACCGGCGCCAAAAGCAGTGCTCAGCCAGCCATATCCCACGCGCTGCGGCGATATCAATGGGATCGTTCTCCGCGCGAAGAAAAAATGTGCCGGCTTGCCCGTTTCCCGATGACTGGTATCCATTGCAGTCATCTCCATTCAAGCGGAGCTCCGCTGACCTTCGATTTTCCTTGCGCTGCCGCCAGCGCCGAACAGGGAACCGATCGACTGCCGCCCACGCGATAGACGGCTCATCACCGTGCCGATCGGTACTTCGAGAATCCTGGCAGCTTCTGCATAGCTAAATCCTTCGGCGCCAACCAGAAGCATGACGACCCGCTGCGCCTCCGGCAGCCGACCAACGGCGCTGATAATTTCGCCATGGAATGCATGTTCTTCAGGCGTCGCTGTATGGGGATCGGCAACCATTTCTAAAAAGTCGTCGTCCCAGTGCATGCTCGAGCGACTGCGAATATGCCGCGCGCGAAGTTCGTTTAGCCACGTCGAATGGACAATGGAAAACATCCAGCTCAGTGCCGACGTATCGGGTTGCCATTGATGCTCGCGCTCAAGCCCACGCATGCAAGCGCGCTGCACGAGGTCTTGCGCATCGTGCCGGTCGCCCGTGACGCGCAGCGCAAAAGCCCATAGCCGCGGGAGCAGGGCGGGCAGCAATGCGGGTAGCCGTGGCGCATGATGTCCGGTTGTCCCGGCGGCGGTGTCGCCCGACGGTGCTGTGGGGCGCACCTTGTCGGCGGCGTCGAAAAGCCGGCGCGGCGATACGCGGAATTTGGCGATATATTTCATAAGCATGCGGTTCTCACATTTTTTGGGTGGCCGGTTGCCATTTGGGCGGATGCGCTGCGCCGCGGTGCCCCGCTCACAGTAACGGTGCCGTGTCGCGACCGGAGCCAGGCATCGCGACCCGGTAGACCGGCAAAGTCCGCAATGGAGAACCATTTGGGCGCGCGTTATGTTATTTCGGCAGACGTTATTCCGATTGAAAAACCTGCCTGTCCATCGTTGAATTATTTAGCAGGTTGATCTCGACATTGGGTGGCCATCCGTATGGCAATACCCGTAATACATCGGCCATGATGATCTCCGCCGGATCGAGGTCGTATCCGGGGCCGTTTTTTTGATCGGCCCCACTTGTTTTAACGTCGATGGATCAGCATGGGCGAGCTTGGTGGCATCCGAGGTAATGCCACCATTCTATGAGAGCCGCCACGATATGCGTGAGTAAAACGGTATAAAACAGTGCTAATCCGGCGTTGTCTGCCATGCACCGTGAATCGGGGCGGGAGCGTGTTCTTGCAGACAACGGTGATCTTCCGGTCAAGACATCGGGGCGCGCAAGGTGCCGAGCAGGGCGGCCGCTGAAAGAAGGTCGCGGGTGCCGTGTCCCTCGGTAAATGTGTCATACGCAGATTGCAACAATTCGAGCGCTTCAGGGCCGCGCTGCTGGCTGTGCCATAGCAGGGCAAGCGAGTGGGCGACACGCAACTCCAAGCCGCGCGCGCCTTGTTGACGCGCGATCGCCAACGCCCGTTGCAGCTTTGCTTCAGCGACGAGTGGCCGGGCTTCGTTTATGGCCGCTGCCGCCTCATGACGCAGGACCTCGGGATGGCACCACCCCGCGCGCGCTTGCGAGGCGCGTTCGATCGCGCGCGCGGTGAGCAGCCCGGGATGGGCCAGCGCCATGGTGTCGATCTGGAGCGGCCGGCAGTACGGACTCGATTCGATCGCCGCCAGTGATTCCAACCCTGGATCATTTGGCGAATATTCCAGCAACCAGACGCTGCGGTACACCCGTCCCCAAAATACCCAGTTTGGCAGCTCGCCGCTGGTCGATACCGCCAGCAGCGCATCGACGTAACTTCGCAAGGCTTCCTTCGCGCCGCACCATGTGGCGATGGCGCAGGCGGCAGTCAATGCGAGCGATAGCGAAATCCCGTGTGCCAGTTCCTGGCCCTCTTTTACCGCAGTCGCCACAACGCTCAGCGCCTGATCGGGATACCCCCGCATCCACAGCACCCCTGCCTGAATCGCCAGCGACGAAATGCGCTGATCGAACTGAAGGCCATTGTTTTGCGTCCGGGGAGCATGGGGCAGAAGATGGCCGATCATCCGGTCCACATATTGGACCGCTGCATTGTGTTGTCCGAGATAAAGGAGGGTCAATGACATGAGATGCACATGGATCATGTTTTCCGCTTCATTGCCATCGCGCTCGGCAGACACACCGTACTTCTCGGCAAAGTCGAGCGCCGCGGCATAGTTGCCCCGGAAGATGGCCTCGGTGCATGCGCCATAGAGCGCGCGCATATGGCATGCCCTGTCGCCCAGCTGATCGGCCAGGTACAACGCGGTACGGAACGCCGCAGAGCAAGCACCGCCGTCATCGGTACCGAGGGCGTGCAACAGGACATGGCCCAGCGCCAGATTCAGCATCATTGTCCAGCGGCGGCCGTCCGCATGCGCCGTCGCGCTCGACAGCGCACGATCGAGGCGTGCCCGATATTCACTCATCAGTGACAATTGAAACCACAGTGGCGCTGAAATAACGGTGAGCATGACACCGGTCACCACGTCGCCAGCGGGACCGAATGCCCAGTCGAGACCGGCGCGGACATGCTCGATGCAGCTGCCATACCGCGCCAGCCAGGCGGACGCGGGAAGCGCCTCCCAATCGGCCTGGGCGTTGCCGAGAAAACGCAAACTGTATTCGGCATAGCGGCGCGCCACCACGTCGTTCGTGCCATGCATGGTCAATTTCTCGGTGGCATATGCGCGTGTCGTATCGAGCAGCCGATACTGCATGCCGTTTTTTATCGAAACAGTGTTGATCAGCGATTTCGCATGCAAATTGGCCAGGCCGGCAAGCACTGCGGGCCGATCGATCCGCCCGCAGGCGATGATCTCCACTGCCGCGTCGAGCGTGAAACTGCCACGGAAAATCGAGCAGCGCGCCAGCAGGGTTTGCTCCTCGCAAGGCAGCATGTCGAAACTCCAGTCCAGCGTCGCCCGCAGGGTCTGGTGGCGCGGCGTTGCGGTGCGACGTCCTCGCACCAGCGTGTTGAAGTAGTCTTCCAGCTGCGCCGCCAGACCCGCGGTGCCGAAGAACTCGGCACGTCCCGCAGCCAGTTCTATGGCGAGGGGAATGCCGTCGAGCCGGCGGCTGATATCGACAACATGAAAAACGTCTTCGTCTGGGATGCCGGCATGGTCAACGTTGGCGAAGGCCCGCTCCATGAACAGCTGCACGGCAGAATAAGACAGCGCGATTTCGCGCGTCACGGGGGCCGCCGGTACGGCGAGCGGGGCAAGCCGGTACACGCATTCTCCCGTTGCCCGTAAGGGCTCACGGCTGGTGGCAAACACATGGAGATCGCTGCCGCCCGACAGCAACTGTTCGACCAGTTCCGCCACCCGGTCGACCACATGTTCGCAACTGTCAAACACGATCAGCGCGGTGCGTTCCTGCAGCTTGGCCAGCAGGACCGGCAGTGCATCTCCATCGAGGACAGGTGCGCCCAGCGCAATCGCCAGCGTGCTGGCAATAAGCGCCCCGTCGGTGATGGGGGCCAGGTCGAGGAAATAGACCTCGGCGCCGAAGGTGGGCGACACCGCCTCCATCACCGCGTGGGCAATCGCGGTTTTCCCCATGCCGCCGGGACCGACCACGGTGAGGCAACGCTGCTGCCGAACGAATTCAGTGAGCTGCGCAACTGCTTCGTGGCGGCCGACAAGACGGGGGCGCAGCGGCTTTGCGACCCCGTCCGATCTGCTCACCTTGGCCAGTGGGTCGAGGTGCGTGACCGGCATGACAAAGCTGTAGCCGCGGCCGACGATGTTTTCGATATAGCGGTCGCCGCCGCGCAGCACCTTGCGCAGGGTGCTGATCTGCACGCGCAGATTGTTTTCTTCCACGATGGTCGATGGCCAGACGCGGGCAATCAACTCGTCGTTGCCGACAACTTCGCCCGCTCTCTCGACCAATGCAAGCAGCAGATCGAAGGAGCGGCCAACCAGTTGGACGGGGTTGCCGTCATTGGATAATGTGCGGTTGAGCGGCGAAAGAGTGAACGGCCCAAAAGCCCATTCGGTACTGGCGTTCGAATGTGGGACGGGGGCCATCAAATGTACTTTCGCATAACGGAAATATGGATAGGGGCATGTCATTAAAAAACAGCGACTTTTTTTAGCACTGTTTAATATTGTTTTACTCACGCCCGCTGCACGGGCATTTGTACAATGAATGCCGTTGCATCGAACCAGGGAAATCGCCCTTTCCCCGTCATTACATGTCAACGAGTAAAGGTTGTGCGCATCGCCAGGATCACAATGTGCGGTCTTGCGCGCATTTGCAGTTCATTATAGGGCAGACGATCCTTGCGCCCTCGTCATTCGTGGCCGCTGCAGACCATGGCGACCAACGTGGTCCATTCTTCCGGATGATTGCCGGGCAATCGACGTCGTTCGCCAGCCATCGCCGGTATGCATTCGCAGGAAAATAAAATGTCGCGAGTCGCGGCGCTGGAATAAATCTGATGGAAAAGTTGAAAATTTCGGTACTGGGCACGGGCGATATGGGCGGAGCAATCGCGACCGCGCTCCATGCACGGACAAGTCACGCGATCCACGTCCGCGGTGCAAAGGAAGACAGTATCTCATGCAAAAAACTCATCGACGAACTTCATCTGGCCGCGGCAACGGACGGAGATTTAATGACCAGCAATGTGGTGTTTGTCGTCGTTCCGCCTGCCGAACTCGGCAGGGTTGCCGTCACCCTCGATGCTTATAGAGGCATCGTGGTGGCGGTCTCGGTATCGAGAGAAGTTGGCCGCGACGGGCAGCCCAGTTCTGCCGAGACACTCGCCGCATCGCTTCCGGGAGCCAGGGTCGTGGGAGCGTTCACATCAATGTGGTCGGATGCCATGCGCGACCCCGGCCCCGACGGACAGGTCAGCGCCTTTGTCACGTCCGATCACGATGATGCGAAAGCGGTCATATCGGCTCTTGCGACGGCATTGGGATTCCACGCGGTGGACGGGGGCCTGCTAGCCAATGCCTTGTATGCCGAAGCCATGGGCATGTTTGCGGTGCGGCTTGCGATCGATTCGGGTTACGGACGAACCATCGGCTTCCGTGCATTCAACGTGCGCTGACACCCCGGCCTTACCGATAGCTGACGGCCAGCTGGCTATAAGCGACGA
>JAMFSV010000254.1 GCA_026225455.1 Burkholderiales bacterium
CCCACAAAGGGCGAGGGCGGCGTCATGCTCCTTGCGAATACGCAAAGTATTCGCCGCGTCCCATTCCTTGCCCTCGCCCTTTGTGGGTGGCAACGCAAGCCCATTATTAGCGTGAACAGGCCCTAGCTACTACGCGACACCCGGCCCAGGCCTGCGAAAACCCAGCCTTCTACCGTATACTGGGATTTTTCCCGACCGGCCGCTCCCATGCGATTCGAAGGCTCCGAACAATACGTTACCACCGACGACCTCAAGCTGGCAGTCAATGCCGCCATCACGCTGCAGCGCCCGCTGCTGATCAAAGGCGAGCCGGGCACCGGCAAAACCATGCTGGCCGAGGAAGTGGCCGCCGCGCTTGGCATGCCCTTGCTGCAATGGCATATCAAGTCGACCACCAAAGCCCAGCAAGGCTTGTACGAATACGACGCGGTCTCGCGGCTGCGCGATTCGCAACTGGGCGACCCGCGGGTCGGCGAGATCGGCAACTACATTGTCAAAGGCGTGTTGTGGCAAGCCTTCGATGCGGACGTCCAGACCGTCTTGCTGATCGACGAAATCGACAAAGCCGATATCGAATTCCCCAATGACTTGCTGCGCGAACTCGATCGCATGGAATTTTATGTGTACGAGACCCGCGAGCTGATCCGCGCCCGTCACCGTCCGCTTGTCATCATCACCTCAAACAACGAAAAAGAGCTGCCGGACGCCTTTTTGCGCCGTTGTTTCTTTCACTACATCCAGTTCCCCGACCCGGTGACGATGAAACAAATCGTCGACGTTCATTTCCCCGGCATCAAGAACACCCTGGTGCAAGCCGCCCTGGAAAGTTTCTTCGAAATACGCCAGGCGCCGGGCCTGAAGAAAAAACCGTCGACCTCGGAGCTGCTCGACTGGCTGAAATTGTTGCTGGCCGAGGATATTCCGCCCGAAGCGCTGCGTAGCGCCGATCATAAACAACTGATTCCGCCGCTGCATGGCGCCCTGCTGAAAAACGAGCAAGATGTGCATTTGTTCGAGCGCCTGATTTTTATGAATCGCAATAACCGCTGAGATTCCGGACCGACCCGGCCCCACCCGGCCAACAACCAGACCCCGAACCGCGCGCGCCGCCATGCTGATCGACTTTTTTTTCGCCCTGAGAGAGGCCCGCCTGCCGGTTTCGATCAAGGAATTCCTGACCTTGCTCGAAGGCCTGCAGCAAGGCCTGATTGCGCCGTCGATCGACGAGTTTTATCAGTTGTCGCGGCTGATGCTGGTGAAGGACGAAAAACATTACGATAAATTCGACCAGGCATTCGGTGCCTACTTCAAAGGCGTCGAGCAGCAAGCGGGAGTGGATGTCGAAGTGCCGCTCGAATGGCTGAAAAAGCGTCTGCAACGGACCTTGAGCGCCGAAGAAAAAGCGCTGATCGAAAAATTGGGCGGCCTGGACAAGTTGATGGATCGCCTCAAGGCCTTGCTCGACGAACAGAAAGAACGCCACGAAGGCGGCAATAAATGGATCGGCACAGGTGGCACCTCGGCTTTCGGCAATGGCGGTTTTAACCCGGAAGGCGTGCGCATCGGCGGCGAGTCGGCCGGCAACCGGACCGGCGTCAAAGTGTGGGACCAGCGCAGTTACCGGGACTACGACGATGAAGTCGAACTCGGCACGCGCAATATCAAGGTCGCGATGCGCCGCTTGCGGCGTTTTGCCCGCGACGGGGCGGCCGAAGAACTGGACCTCGACGACACCATCCGCAGCACCGCCGCCAATGCCGGCTGGCTCGATATCAAACTGGTGCCGGAGCGCCACAATCGGGTCAAAGTCCTGATGCTGCTCGATGTCGGCGGGTCGATGGACGACCACATCAAGCGTACCGAAGAACTATTTTCGGCCGCCAAAAGCGAATTCAAGCATCTGGAATTTTTCTATTTCCATAACTGCGTCTACGACTTCCTGTGGAAAAAGAATCAGCGCCGCCATGCCGAGCGGTTTGCCACCTGGGATGTGTTGCATAAATACAGCTCGGACTACAAATTGATTTTCGTCGGCGACGCCACCATGAGCCCCTACGAAATCCTCCAGCCCGGCGGCTCGGTCGAATACAACAATGCGGAAGCCGGCGCGGTCTGGCTGCAACGCTTTGCCGCTCAATTTCCCCAGCACGCGTGGCTCAACCCGGAACCGGAAGCGCTCTGGGGCTATCGCCAATCGATTACCTTGATCAAGCAGATCCTGCCCGAGCGCATGTACCCGCTGACCCTCGCCGGCCTGGAAAGCGCCATGCGCCGGCTCAGTCACTAAGTCATCATGTTGGTCATGTTGGATCTGCCCGGGCAACTGTACCGGAAGGTATTTGGGCAAGTGTGCCGTTGCGGTTGCCGCAGGTATCTGTACATTTAAGCCCTGGCTGCGCGCATGCGGCGGCTCGACCTTACAAGCACGGAATCATGAATCAACCTGCCAAACCGGACCTCATCGCGGACCTCATCGCCATCACGCCGACACCGCCCCCCAGCCGCCCGCATCTTTGGGCCGACACCTCAATGTCCGCCATCGTCGCGGGTTTTGTGGCGATGATGACCGGCTATACCAGCTCGATGATCCTGATGTTCCAGGCGGGACAGGCGGCCCATTTAAGCAGTGCGCAAATCTCGTCGTGGATCTGGGCGCTATCGATCGGCATGGCGGCGACCACCATTGGGCTGTCCCTGCGCTTTCGCGCGCCGATAGTGATCGCCTGGTCGACTCCGGGAGCGGCTTTGCTGATTACCAGTTTGCCCACCGTGCCTTACGCCGAAGCCATCGGCGCGTTTATCGTCTGCGCCCTGCTGGTCACCGCGGTCGGCTTGACCGGCTGGTTCGACCGCTTGATGCGGCGGATCCCGGCAGGCATTGCGGCGGCCTTGCTGGCCGGCATCCTGTTTCGTATCGGCATCGAGATTTTTCAGGCCGCCGAACATCAAACCGCACTGGTGCTGGTGATGTTCGCGACCTATTTGCTGCTCAAACGCTGGTCGCCGCGTTATGCGATCGTCACCACCCTGATCGTCGGCGTCTTGACCTCGCGTGAACTGGGACTGCTCGACTTCAGCCACTTCCACGTGGCCCTGGCACATCCGGTATTCACCCGGCCGGCCTTCTCGATGGCCGCCACCATCGGCATCGCCCTGCCCTTGTTTATCGTCGCCATGGCGTCGCAAAACATGCCCGGGCTGGCGGTGCTGCGCGGCGATGGTTACCAGACCCCGTCGGCTCCGCTGATTTCGACCACCGGCGTGGCGTCGCTGTTGCTCGCCCCGTTCGGCTCGCATGGCGTCAACCTGGCGGCCATTACCGCCGCCATCTGTACCGGCCCCCATGCCCACGAGAACCACCAGAAACGCTACACCGCAGCGGTCTGGTGCGGCGTGTTCTACCTGATCGCCGGCATCTTCGGCGCCACCATTGCCGCCCTGTTCGACTCGTTCCCCAAAGCCTTGGTGGTATCGGTTGCGGCCCTGGCCCTGCTCGG
>JAMFSV010000255.1 GCA_026225455.1 Burkholderiales bacterium
AGTTTTTCGGCGCCGAAGTATTACGTGCCGGCGGCGTGGTGTTGCCGTCAGTGCGCAGCGGCATGGATGTGGTGGTGACGCGTGAGCCGATCGGGGTGGTCGGCTTGATCACGCCGTGGAATTTCCCGATGGCGATTCCCGCATGGAAGATCGCCCCGGCGCTGGCTTACGGCAACTGTGTGGTGTTTAAACCGGCGGAACTGGTGCCGGGTTGCGGCTGGGAAATTACTCGCCTGCTGGCGGATGCGGGCATTCCTCCCGGGGTGTTTAATCTGGTGATGGGCCCGGGCTCGCAGGTGGGCAACGAACTAGTCGAAAACCCCGCGGTGCAGGGCATCAGTTTTACCGGATCGGTTGGCGTCGGGCGCCGCATCGCGGCACAAGCGATTGCCGGCAACAAGAAATTGCAATTGGAGATGGGCGGCAAAAATCCCTTGGTGATTCTAGGCGACGCCAATCTCGATCACGCGGTCGAATGCGCCGTGAATGGTGCGTTCTACTCGACCGGCCAGCGTTGCACCGCGTCCTCGCGAATTATCGTAACCGATGATGTCCACGACGAAGTGGTGCGCCGCATCAGTGCCCGCATTGCCGCGCTGAAAGTCGGTCCGGCACTCGATGCCGCGACGCAGATCGGGCCGGTGGTCGATGCCAGTCAGTTGGCGAACGATGAAGACTATATCCGTATCGGCCAGGACGAAGGTGCCCGTCTTGCGGTGGGCGGTAAGCGCGTGCAATGTGCCACGGAAGGGTTTTTCCTGAGCCCCGCTTTATTTGTCGATACCGATCCCGCCATGCGTATCAATCGCGAGGAAATTTTCGGCCCGGTGGCATCGATGCAGCGTGCCCGCAACTACGAGCATGCGCTGGAACTGGCCAACGATACGCAATTCGGCTTGTCGTCGGGTATCTGCACCACCTCGCTCAAATACGCGACCCACTTTCAGCGTTATGCCCAGGCTGGGTTGGTGATGGTGAATGCACCGACGGCCGGGATCGATTATCACGTGCCGTTCGGCGGCACCAAGGGTTCCAGTTACGGCTCGCGGGAGCAAGGCAGCTTCGCCGCCGAGTTTTATACCAAGGTCAAGACGTCGTATGTGGCTGCATGAGGTGGCTGCATGAGATGGCAAGCTGGAGCCGCGCCAGGCCAAGGTTGCAGGAATGGAATTTCATTTTCAGATTGATTGATGCCGTCGCCCGATGGCCGTGGAGAGTGTGTGAGCAACAGCAAAAGAAAATTGCCCGAAGAGTTGCGTAGCCATCGCTGGTATGGCGTGAACGATTTACGTTCGTTCGGCCACCGTTCGCGTACGGCGCAAATGGGATATAGCCGTGAAGAGTACGCCGGCAAACCGGTTATCGCGATCCTCAATACCTGGAGCGATATCAATCCTTGTCATAGCCATTTCAAGGATCGTGTCGAAGAAGTCAAGCGGGGGATTTGGCAGGCCGGCGGCTTTCCCATCGAGTTACCGGTATCGACCCTGTCGGAGCCTTTTCAAAAGCCGACCACCATGTTGTATCGCAATTTCCTGTCGATGGAAACCGAGGAAGTCCTGCGCTCTTATCCGGCCGACGGCTGTGTGCTGATGGGCGGCTGCGATAAAACCACGCCCGCTTTGTTGATGGGCGCAATCTCGATGAATCTGCCCACCATCTTCCTGCCCGCCGGGCCGATGCTGAGCGGCAACTGGAACGGTAAAAAACTGGGTTCAGGGTCCGATACCTGGAAGTACTGGGCCGATTTGCGCGCGGGCAAGATTACCGAACAGGATTGGCAGGGGGTTGAAGGCGGGATCGCCCGTTCCGCCGGTCATTGCATGACGATGGGTACCGCGTCGACCATGACCAGCGCGGCCGAAGCTCTGGGGATGACGTTGCCGGGTTTTGCCTCGATTCCGGCTCCGGATTCGCGCCATGCGCAGATGTCGGCCAAGACCGGCCGCCGCATTGTCGAAATGGTGTGGGAAGACCTCAAGCCTTCCGATCTGATTACCGCCAAGTCGATCGACAATGCGATCACCACCACTTTGGCATTGTCCGGTTCGACCAATGCCATCGTGCATATCATTGCTCTGGCGCGGCGTGCCGGAGTCGAACTGACACTCGACCGCTTCGACGAACTGTCGCGCCGCACACCGGTGTTGGCCAACGTCCGTCCGACCGGCGAATACCTGATGGAAGATTTTTATTATGCCGGCGGCCTGACCGCCATGTTGGCTGAACTGGGCGACTTGATCGACGGCACACAGGCGACCGTCAACGGCTGTTCCTTGGGAGAAAATATCGCCGGGGCGGAAATTTTCAATGACCAGGTGATCCGCCGCCGCAGCAATCCCTTGATGCCCAACAACGGCCTGGCGGTATTGCGCGGTAATCTCGCGCCCAACGGCGCGGTGATCAAGCCGGGCGCCGCCGACCCGAAGTTGCATGTCCATACCGGACCTGCCGTGGTGTTTGAAGACTACAACGATATGGCGGCGCGAATCGACGATGAGCACTTGGAGATCGACGAAAATAGCGTGATCGTGTTGAAGAATGCCGGCCCGGTCGGCGCACCCGGCATGCCGGAATGGGGACAATTGCCGATCCCGAAGAAATTGCTGCTGAAGAATGTGCGCGATATGGTGCGCATCTCCGATGCGCGCATGAGCGGCACCAGTTATGGCGCCTGTGTGTTGCATATCGCCCCCGAGGCTTTTGTCGGCGGGCCGCTGGCGTTGGTGGAAAACGGCGACTTGATTGAACTTGATGTACCTGGGCGCAAGCTGAATCTGAAAATTTCCGACGCTGAGTTGGCACGCCGGCGCGCCGCATGGCAGCCGTTGCCTCCCCGCTTTGAGCGCGGTTATGGCGCCCTGCATCAAGTGCATGTGCTGCAGGCGGATAACGGCTGCGATTTCGATTTCCTGCTGCGTAAAAAAGCCCAGGAGAGTGGGGCGGATCAGTCGGTCGACAAGGCCTCGGGCGAACCGGAAATTCATTAAATAGACCTGGATGGGAAGATGCGTGCCGCTTGTGTGGCCCGCATCTTCCACCATGACCCGCGTACCGGAATTCTGTGTCATCCGGTCCGGGCTTCGGTCGTAACCGGGCTGCCGCTGCGTCAAGAGCACAGCGGCAGTTGCGGCACGAGGGCGGAGCGAGCCGCCTGTGACGGACAGCGACGCATCGCTGTGATCTCTACCTGTTGACGCAGGTTTTGGACCTGGCTTAGCTCAGGTCCTTTTTTATTGGACTTCGGGTTTACGGCGAATGAATGGCCGTGCGAAATGAAAGTTTTCATGCTCGCAGCGATCAGGTTTTGCCCGGATGCCCCCGTTCCGCAAATACGTTCGATATGAAATCGCCTATTTGGGCCGCGGCCCCCAGGGATAATTTCGTTCATCAAACAATTTACGGAACAGGGTGCTGGCCAATGTCGTAATTTAGCCACGCATAAAGGGTCAAAGTACACGAGGTGATTGGATTAGCTCTCGACGTTTGATATTGTCTTACAACTTAATGAGAAGTAATACAAATAGCAGAAGCCGGAAACAAAATGCAGGGGATTTTAGGGAATAAGGCTGATGTTGTAATACAGCTTCTCTTGAGGCCGCCGAAACAAGACCCGGTTGTGGCGTTCTTGTGGCGTGAGTAAAAACAACGAAATCACGATCAGGAGATTCTCCAATGAAAAAAACACTTCTCGCCGTTACCCTGCTGGGCATCTTCGCCGGCGGTGCGCATGCCCAGACTTCAGTGACGCTATACGGCATCCTGGACGAAGGTCTGATGTTCAATACCAACGCCAAAAACGTGGTTGGCGGAGTTAATGTCGGAGGCCGTCTGCTTAATCTGGATTCGACCAACGGTATTAACGGCAGTCGCTGGGGCATGAAGGGCGCCGAAGATCTCGGCGGCGGCCTGAAGGCCGTGTTCACCTTGGAGTCGGGGATCAACCTCAATACCGGCGCCTTCGCCCAGGGCGGCACGCCGTTCGGTCGTCAGACCTTTGTCGGCTTGAGCAGCGACCAATACGGCGCGGTGACCTTGGGACGTCAGTACGACAACGTAGTGGCTTATGTGCAGCCGGTCTCGACTCTCGGTTATTTCGGCAGCACGGTGTTTGCGCACCCCGGCGATCTGGATAACTTGAATAACTCGGTGCGGACCAATAACACCGTCAAATACGCCAGCGCCAGCTATAACGGCCTGACTTTCGGTACCGAACTCAGTTTGGGCGGCCAGGCCGGCAACATCAGCGGCGGCGGTGGTTATTCGGCCGGCGTGGCCTACAACAACGGGGCATTGGCGTTGGGTGCCGGTTATAACTATTTCAAAAACCCCACGGGGGCGGCAGGTGCCGGATTTTTTACCGACAATCTGAGCGGTTCGACCCAGCTTAGCGGCGTGCTGAATAGCGGCTATGCGACCGCCACCTCATACCAGGTTGCGGCCGCGGGCGGCACTTACACCATCGGACCGGCCTTGATTGGCGTGACATACTCGAATATCAAGTACGGCAATATCACCCACCTCAACGGCAATGGCGCAACCTTCAACGACGTGGAAGTCGCGGTGAAATATACGCTGACGCCGGCGCTTTATCTCGGTGCGGCGTACAACTACACCAAGGGCAGCACGGTGGCTACCGTGGCCGGAGTCAACATCGGCGATCAGCGTTTTAATCAGTTCAGTTTGCTGGCCGACTACAACCTGTCCAAACGCACCGACGTGTATCTTGAAGGTGCGTTTCAAACGGCTTCGGGAACCAGTTCAACGGGCGGCGCCGCGGTGGCGAATATCGGCGGTTTGAGCGATTCGTCGAACAACCACCAGGCTGCTATCCGGCTTGCCTTACGTACTAAATTCTAAGCAGTACATTATCTGTTGAAAGCATAAAGGCGCCTGCGGGCGCCTTTATGACGTATGGGCCCGGAATAAAGATCCATCGGGGAGGCATGTTTGTCTGGATTTGTGGGCTGACTTATTGGTTTGACTCATTGGCCCAACGGATTGACCCGACTTATTAGCCCGACTCATCGACCTGAATGCCGCTTCACTGAAGCTAAAGGTCAAACGCCAGTTGCGCGATCGCGGTTGGGGTTTTGTGTGCGGCTTTTTTTACGGTGACGCCACGGCTGGGGCGTGGCGGCGTTTTTGTGCCGGCTTCGGCAGCTTGGGGCGGGCTCAGTTCGAAGCTCGACACGGTCGCAAGTTGATGCACGGGAAGCTCTTTGGCGAGTTGGTGGCGTGTGACGATGGCATAAATATCGTGATCGAAGCTCGCGACAGTGGCGGTCCGCTCCAGATAGGCTGTGATCTGGTGTTGGTGTTCCACGGAACCCAGATAACACCAGTTGTCGATGAGATGCCACTGTCCGGTTGTCGTCGGGAGCTGATCCACCGGTTGCGCGCTTGTCTCATTGGTCGCGCCGGATGTGTCATATGTGGTGTTATATGCGGTGTCGTATGATGTGCCATGCGATGTGCCATGCGATGTGTCATAACCCACAGCGTCGGCTGCGATGTGCGTGAAGTTGTGAGCCGGGTCGCGAGCCGAATCGCGAGCCGGGTCGCCGACAACAGGGTGAACCATCTCATGCACTTTATCGCAAGCCACGTCATGCACCTTCATACCCAGGCCGTCGGGCCGCGGGTAACGAGCGTCGTCCACCGTGTTTGCGGCTTCGAATAACGCGACTGGTCCGGCATAAGGCCAGGTTTTCAAGCGCAGCGTATCCAGCGCCTGGATTGCTCGCTGTGTATGCGTGGCTGATGTTTCCTCACCCACGCAACAGCCCGGACAGCGCTTGATCCGATAGCCGGAACAGCCGTCTGTGCCGTGCGCTTTTTCCAACCCCAGCACAAAGTGGCAAAGCTGATGTGCGTCGGCCAGCCGGCGCAATGCCTCCCCGGCTTTGAGCTTGGAGGTAAATGCGCCATATAGCCCAGGCGTGCGTGCAAAATCGACGGTCTTGCTCGATACCAACAGCGGCCTGAGCGCATGGTGCGGCCATTGCCACGCGTATAACACCGTCTGCCGGTGCAGCAAACGATTGTGTGCCGGTGCCAAGCGCTTGACCAGTTGGGCTTCGAGCAACAATGTGCCAAGCGCCCCGGCGGTCGGCCGGCATTCGATACGGCGGATTTGCTGCGCGATGCGCATCTCTTTGGCGAGGCGATAATCGCCGGAAAAATGTGCCGTGATTCCGCGTTTGAGGTTGTCGCTTTTGCCGACATACAACGGCAGATCGTTGTCGCCATAGAGGACATAGACGCCGGGGCTGGCCGGCAGGGCGGCTAGTGCGCCTTCAGGCAATGCCGGAGTCGGTGTCTCAGTCAAGCTTGCATGCCGGATCAGCGACTTGACCGCTGTTTCGACCACGTCGACGGGGTATAGCGTATGAATTTTTTGCCAGAATTGCCACAGTAAATCGGCGTCGGCCAAGGCCCGGTGCCGTCCTTTCGCTTGCAGTCCCAGACGGGCGATCAGGGCGTCGAGCCCATGACGTTCGGCTCTGGGAAACAAGGCTCGCGACAGCCTGACGGTACACAAGGTATCCGCCTTGAAGCGGATGCCGGCACGCTTGAATTCGTTCTTGAGAAAACCGTAATCGAAACGCGCGTTATGCGCCACCAACAGCTTGCCGTCGAGGCGTTGCGCCAGTGCCTCGGCCACTTCGCGAAAACTCGGCTGATGGCGCACCATATGGTTGCTGATGCCCGTCAAGTGTTCAATGGCGGGCGAAATTGAAATGCCGGGATCGACCAGCGTGCTCCACGATTCGATGCCGGACGGCCCGACCTCAACCACGCCGATTTCGGTAATGCGGTCATGCGTGGCGTTGCCGCCTGTGGTTTCGAGATCAACGAAGACGATGGAGCGTGTCAAATTGTCGGACCGCTCCTGCGCTTCGCAGTGTTTGATGTCGATGGAAATCACCGACTCGTGCCTGGCAGGCGCGTGTGCTTTAGCGGGTGCCGCAGCAGTAGCAGTTGGCGTTTATCCATACCGTACTCGGGCCAGAGTGGCGTGGGCGATGGCCGGCGTGGCGCGTTTGACCGGCGACAGCGCCGGAATGCCGTACACATCGAGCACAAACCAGAACAGCAGCGGCACCGGGGAGGTTTCCAGCACGCTGACAACGTCGTCAGTGCAGGGATAGGCCGAGGTCGCGGTGCGCACGAACAGGGCCAACAGCGTATTGTCGTGGCGGCTCGCCAAGCCGAGGTCGGCCAGGGCCTCGGCTTCGATGGCATGCAGCAGCCGCCAGGTGAGCGGTACGCCGCGCCGCAAATAACGCTCGGCGATCACGTGAAGGATATCTTGCAGGTCGGCGGCCGCGCGCTCGAAAGCGAGTTCATTGGCCAAATCGTGATTCAGTTCATTATTTGGCGCATAAGCGGAATCACCCACCGGGCCGAGGTCTTGCTCCGCATAATATAAGGCATCCATAAAGGCTCCTTCGTCAGGAAATATACTGTACATCCATACAGTATATTATGCAAGACAAGCCATTTGGACGGTGTTGCCGCCACGCCGCAGGCACCTTGGCCTTCATGCCGCGCGGCATACCTACTATGCAGCGCCTCCGCGCCCGGCGAGATCCTGCCCCAAGCGCTGCGCATCCCGCCGCAGCGCGGCCGAAATACCGGGTGCAAAGGTCCAATGGCCGGCCCCATCCACCAGGGTCAGATGGGCGTCAGGCCAAACCTGCGCCAAGGCATAGGCTTGATCGGCGGGACACACCATATCGACCCGTCCGTGCACGATATAACACGGCAGATGGGCGAAGCGCGGCACCTGCGCCAGCAGCGGCGGGGGCGGCAGATTATCCGCCATGTAATGACGTTCCAGCAGGGCCATCGAGACGGCCGGCGAGGCGCTGCTTTCGGCCGGTTGCTCATGGCTTGCCGGTTTTTCCGCCGCAGACGAGACGGCAGGCGCGGCCGTCGATGCCGCGGTTGGTTCGAGCGCCGGCTCGGCCGCCGGGGTCAACCCGGACAGCGATTTTTCATAATCGCTCCAGGCGTGCGCGAGCGTGATCCCGGCCTGATCGAAGCGCGCCAACGGGGCTTGGGCGCAGGTGAGGATCTCCTGCACGTTAGCAGGTCTGCGCCCCGAGGCGGTTTCGATCGCATCGAGAAAGATTTTGTGCTGATCCGGGAAGATGCGGCGGACGTCCCACAGGAACCAGTCCATATCCTCTTGCCGCGCGAGGAATATGCCGCGCAACAAAAAGCCCAGACAACGCTCGGGAAACGCCGCGCCATAAGCGAGCGCCAGGGTGGTGCCCCACGAACCGCCGAACAGCGCCCAACGCTCTATGCCCAATAGGGTACGCAAGCGTTCCATATCGTCGACCAGCAGCGGCAGGTCGTTGTGGCGCAGCTCGCCGAACGGTGTCGATTTACCGCAGCCGCGCTGATCGAAGAAAATCACATGCCAGTGCGCCGGATCGAAAAACTCGCCCCATTGCGGATTCATCGCGCCCCCTGGGCCGCCATGCAAAATCACTACCGCCGGAGCCTGACGATTGCCATGACTGCGCCAGTAGATCGAGTGACCGTTGCCGACATCGAGCATGCCGTCTTGTAACAAAGGGGAGGCTTCCATCCGGACTCCGTGAATCAGGGGTTGAGGTCGTCATAGTATCCCTCAGGCGGCAAAATAATTCCCCTGTCATTGTTGCTCCGGCGATTTCGGATTGGACCGATCTGTCTCGGTTTTTACCGAGATGCCATTTTCTCCCGATAGGCTTGCAGGCCCAAGCGCCGGACGGGCGCATGTGAGCGCCCCAGGCGTCTGCCGGTGGGCACGTTTTGCCGCCGCAAGATGAACCAAAGCGCAGGCGTTGAAGTCCAATTATCAGTGCCGCTTTGCAGGCGCCGATTTATCCTGCTTCACGCAAACAGGCCAGCCCGAATCGATTTAACCGAACCGCGGCCCAGACTTCCGCTAGCCCATACCGAGGCCGGTTCAGCATCCAGGAGTATCGCAAACATGGCAAAACATACCCTCTCCGGTAGTGATCGCACGACGCTGGCGGGTGCGCACTGCGTCGGTCCCGCCGATCCCGGCGCAACCCTGAAAGCCGTGCTGGTGGTCCGCCATCGCGATGCGCAAGCTTTCGCCGCGCGAGTCGGTCAATTGGCCGCGGGCGATCGTTCACAGCCGCATCTGTCACGCGACGCGTTCGCGACCCAATTTGGCGCCGCGCCGGAAGACTTGGCGGCAGTTACCGCGTTTGCCCAACAGCATGGGCTTACGGTGGTGCGCACCGACGCCGCGAGCCGCATGGTGGTGGTGTCCGGCACGGTAGCGCAGTTTAATGCGGCATTCGAGGTCGACTTGCAGCAGTACCAACATCCTGCGGGCAATTATCGCGGCCGTACCGGCACGGTGTCTTTGCCCGATGCTTTACATGGCGTGGTGACGGCGGTACTGGGGCTGGACAACCGGCCGCAGGCGCGCGCGCATTTTCGTTTTCGCCCGCCGGTGCAAGCGGCGGCAAGCCCGGCGGCCGTGTCTTATTCACCGACTCAAGTGGCAGGGTTCTACCAGTTTCCGGAGAGTACCGGGGCCGGACAATGTATCGCCTTGATTGAACTCGGCGGCGGTTATACCACCAGCGACCTGAGCACTTATTTTTCCGGCCTGGGCATCACCGCGCCGACTGTGGTTGCGGTACCGGTCGACGGTGGCAGCAATCAACCCACCGGCAGTGCCGACGGACCCGATGGGGAAGTCATGCTGGATATCGAAGTGGCCGGGGCGATTGCGCCCGGCGCCAAAATCGCGGTGTATTTCGCGGGCAATACCGATGCCGGTTTTATCGACGCGGTGAGCAACGCGGTGCACGATACCGTCAACCGGCCTTCGGTGGTTTCGATCAGTTGGGGCGGCCCCGAATCGTCCTGGACCTCACAATCGATGCAAGCGTTTAATGAAGTGTTGCAGGCGGCCGCCACGCTCGGTGTGACGGTATGTGTAGCCTCCGGCGACAACGGTTCCAGCGACGGTGTCAGCGACCAGAAAAACCATGTCGATTTCCCGGCCTCCAGCCCTTATTCCCTGGCCTGCGGCGGTACCAGCTTGCGCGCCTCGGGGAATACCATTGCCAGCGAAGTGGTGTGGAACGATGGCGCGCAAGGCGGCGCGGGCGGCGGCGGTGTCAGTGGCGTATTTGCCTTGCCCGCCTGGCAGCAAGGACTGAGCGCGGTCAGTTCCACGGGTGCCAGCACACCGCTTGGCGGGCGTGGGGTACCCGATGTGGCGGGCAATGCCGATCCGCAAACCGGCTACAACGTGCGCGTCGACGGCAGCAATATGGTGGTCGGCGGCACCAGTGCGGTCGCGCCGCTGTGGGCGGCACTCATTGCCCGCATCAATGCGACCCAGGGCAAGGCGGCGGGTTATATCAATCCGCTTCTGTATCAACAGGGCAAGTCGTTTAACGACATCACCAAGGGCAACAACGGCAGCTTCGAGGCTGTGGCAGGGTGGGATGCTTGCACCGGGCTGGGCAGCCCTGATGGACAGAAGTTGTTGACCTTGCTTTGACCCGAGGCCCGCGCGCATCGCTTGCGCG
>JAMFSV010000256.1 GCA_026225455.1 Burkholderiales bacterium
AATAATTGGAAAACAGCGATGAACCAATTTGCTATTCTTTATGATGATCGATTCATCAAGGCAACGTCTTAACACCCAAGCAGCTTAGTTTGAAACCGCCTCACACACAGAAATTCTGACACTCCCGATGGCGGTTGGTTCCTGAAATTATGGAACTGGCTATGAAAACACTACTCGCAACGTGGCCGCGTCGATTGATCTTGGCGGTGCTCATCCTGCTGCTTGCCAGCGCTATCGCTGTAATTCTGCAGTCCAGTCACATGCCAACTCAACCATTGAACACCGAGGAATTGATGAAACGTATTGTGATCTTACCGGCCTTGCTGGCCATCGCTGTATTCGCCCTGACTAGCGCGTTAGTGAGTCGCCAGGCGATAGCGGCTACCTCACAGAACGTCACAGCGTCGACCGCTGGACCTGATCACCCGTTCAAGGCGCAGGTAGTGGGTCTCGAATGGCTCAATCCTTTGCAACGTCGCGACTATCCTACCGAATGGCAGTTGCTCTGGACCTTGGGGTTGGTCAAACCCAATCCGAACGACGACATGGTACGGACCGACCCTACCAGCTTCACTACCCTCAAATCGGTTGCAGGTATCGCGGATGGAGATAACGGAGAAGAAACGTTTAAAGGCTACCACCACAAATATATAGACAAGCTATTCCCATTGTTCAGTACAAACTATGTGATGGATCCATATTATTTCTACACGGTGCAATCCTCAAACCGGAGCAAGTGGCGGGAAGTGGCAGGCATCCACGTTGAATATGCCATTCCGGCGGAGCGACTCGATCCAACGGAAGCAGGGAATTATTTGCGTGACCAAATCATTGATGAATTCGAAATTGGAAATTCGTCGTTTACCGACTTGTGGACCAAATCCACTCCTCCCGACGTACACGTCACTCCCGGCGGCCAGAACGCCGGCTTCACCTCCCTCAACGCCGCACTCGATTACCTGCAAGCGAACCCCAAGCAAAGCGTCTGGGTGATGAACTGGGACGCCCCAAGCTTCCCGCCCAAAGACTCGCAGATCAACGAGAACCTGGTCCTATTGATCCTCGCCGGCCCCGACCTCAATACCGAGCGCGAGCCGCTTGCCTGGATCGGCCGGGCCGCGACGCAAAATGTCGACGACTTTGAAGCCAAACAAGGCACGACTCGCGCAGCGCAAGCTTGGCAGGCCAGTATCGAAGCCGCAGCCCACAACGCAGGCAGCACGGTCGCCGAGATCAATTATGTGGTTCACGATGCCGGCGCGGGCAATGAAGCGTCGGCTGACCGGATCAGCGCCTTGGGCCGGGCACTAATGGGAAGCTTGATGGAATTCGATTTCCACAAGCAGACGTTCAACACACCGGCGCTACTGGGAGAAATGGGCGCGGGGACTGCGCTCACCGACGTGGCGTTGGCGATCGCACACACCAATCATTTTGGCGGCAACGTGCTGGTGGCCGGCACCACCGACCCGAAGCACCCGACGGCGGTGGTGGTGACGCCACCGGCCAAGCTCACGATGATCGATCCCGACCATGACTGGTTCCGCGCTCGTGGCGAAGACAATGCATATCTGCCATGGTGGGGTCACCGTCATGATGCCAAGCAGTCCGAGCAAGGGTATTCGGAATAAGAGGAGGTGCTGATTTATGCCGAGCGCGAAACCGAGGATTGCCGCAGCCATGCCGGGGCATGTCCGAGTTCTTCAGCACCCCAGACCCTCTTCAATCCGGCCCGGTAGCCGCAGCCGCAATCAGCGCCGGATCGTTCGAACCGATCAACTGCGGGATCATTTTAGATAAGCGGTGCACCATCCAGGCGATGCGGTTGGTGTCATCGATCAATCCTTGTCCCACGATTTGCAGATCCCTGGACTGTCCGGCGATGGCTTCGGCGCATTGGGTACGCGCCTGTTCCAATGCCGGCGCGTGGGCGCGCGAGGCGCTGCGCAATTGTTCGAGTTCCTGGCTGGTCTTGCCATGCAGTGCGTGTCCGACCAGGTCCAGCAAGTGGTCGATCTCGGCGGTCAAGTGGGCTCCGCCTTGGCGAGCTTGCGGGCTGGCCGATAATTTTGTCGCGGCCAGTTGCAGTTCCTGCACACTTTGTTCGATGTAGCGGATCGACGCCAGGGCTTCACGCAGCAAGGGCAATCGTTCCAGTACTTCGGCTTTGCCGGCTTTCAGCGAGATCTGGGTCAGGAAGCGGCTGAGCAGATCGGCCAGCGTATTGAAGGATGCGCTGGCGTAGGCGGCTGCCAGAGGATCATGCAAGGGCGCACGCACATGGCTGGCCAGACGGGCTAATTCCAGCGTCGCCAGATCGAGCGCGGTGGCGGGGTCGGCCAGCGACGAGTCGTTGATGTATTTGGGCTGCGAGGCGTGTTCGGCTGCGGTTTGCGGCCACAGTCGTTGCAGTACCCGCCAGCATTGCGGCAGCAGCGGTGTAATCAGCAGTGCGGGCAAGGCGTTCGACAACAGGAACACGGTGGCCAGTGCCAATCTGGGGTTATCCGAAACGGCGTGGGCGGCGGCGCGGATCAAGGGCAAGCCGCTCAGCGATTCGACATAAAACAGCACGACCATCAGGCAGGCGCTCATCACGCAAAATGAGTCTTCCAGCCGCACCAGTCGCACCGGAGTGCCGCGCATCCCCGCGGAGAGCAGCGCGCGCAAGGGAATCGCCCCCAGGTTGGTGCCGTAGATCATCATTACGCTTTGCGCGAAATCGAGCGTGCCGTTACCGGCCAGCGTAATGATCAGCAACACCGCACCGGTGTTCGACTGCAGCAGGATCGCCAAGACCACGCCGGAGACAAATGCCAGCAGCGGCGAGCCCGCGGTGGCCGTCGTCAGTGCGTGAAACCAGGGCAGGCTGCGCAGCGGTGCGGCGGCGGCCCCCATGGCTTCCAGCCCATACAACATCAGCGAGACACCGAATAGCGCGGCGGCCGCGGCACGCCAGGAGGGCGTGCGCAACAAGCCGGACAAGACTCCCGAAATGCCCACCGTCAGGGCGACCCAGGGATGGATGTTCAAACTGGCCAGAAAAGCCAGTGCGGTCAAGCCGACATTGGCCCAGACAATCACGGGCAGGGCGCTGATCGGGGTGAGTACCGCACTCGTGACCAGATTGACTGCCGAAAAAGTCACCGCGGTGGCACTTTGCATCAGGGCACCGAAACCGATACCCCACAGGGCGCCGCGCCAGCTTGAGGGCGGCCGGCTGCCGGCCTGGGCGCCGAGCCGGTCGGCGGCCAGTTTGCGCAGGTTTTCGCCCGACCACTGCAAGCCGGCGAAGAATAAACCCAGTCCCAGCAACAACGATGCAAGAGTAGTGAGGCCCATATTGCGGTACTGCTCCTAGATAGAGTGAAAACCGCTTGTGACGGTGCCGTCCAGGTTCGGCATAAGCCGGGCGCTGGCGACGATGATGCGGAAATTATCGTTATCGTTCACGAGGCTTATTTGTGCCGCCGGAGATACACCACCAAACCTTGTATCGCAAACACCAGCAGGGCGGCCAGCACCAGCACCACGGAGACGAAGGTCAGATGCAATTGCACCCAGGAGACCTTGCCCAGCCGGTAACCGATGGTGAGCAACAGGGTGGTCCAGGCGATGCAGCCGATGGCGTCGAACATGACGTAATGGCTGGCGCGAATTTTCGATAAACCGGCTGCCAGCGGCGAGAAAGAACGGGCAAAACCGATAAAACGGCAGGCAATGATGGCCGCGGGGCCATATTTCTTGAAAAAGGTGCGCGTGCGTTGGATCTTGACTCGCGAAATCCATTTTCCGTGGATCATCGCGTGGCCGAAGCGGCTGTGGGCGAACGTAAAGGCCGTGACGTCGCCCAATAGCGCCGCGATGGAGAAAATCAGCACCGGCAGGGCGATGGAGCCGTGCTTGGCGCCGACAAATGCGCCGGCGGCGAACACCAGGGAATCCACCGGCAGGAACAGCAGGAAAATAATCGCCGTTTCAAAATACACCACCGCGCCGATGGTGAACCAGCCGGTCAGCAGATCGTGCTGAAGTAAATGTTCTACTCCATGATCGTTGAAGATCCAGGCGAACGTCGAAGTCATCAGGCGGAGCCCATAGAAGGTGGCCGCTGCCTGGGCCGGATGGCGGCGCGCGGAAGCGTATTGTACCGAGCCTGGGCCGGCTCCGTGAAATTCCGGCCGCTGCCGGAAAAGCGTTGCCGGGTTACGATAAGGGTGAGAGCGTGGATAAAGCGTTTTTGTGCCATCTTGCCGATACTCAAACTAAAATGAACCGTTTAAGCTCATTCCGTCTTGTCTGTCTATTATTTTTGCGATTGATTTTCTTGGGTTTTGGCGCCTTGTCGATGGCGACAACTGCCGCGGCAGCATCGCGCGATGAACAAACCAATGCTTGCCGCATCGACGCCTTGCGTTTCTGCCTGATCGATATTCCCAGCGAAAGCAGAATCACGGCGTGCATGAAAAAACATATGGAGCGTCTGAGCCCGGAATGTAAAGCCATGTTCGATCAGGACAAGCCGCCGGAAAGTCCAACGGTCGTCCCAAGCCCCGCCGATGCAGCCCGGTGAACGGCCAAGGTTGTCGCCGCGCCTGTACGCGATTGGTCTGACGCCGGGATGCCAACACAGTCAAATAAAATGGCCCGCGGCGGCAAGCCGTATTAAAGCGCTTGCCGCCGCGGGTCATTTGCTCCCTTGACCGGGTAGATTCGAACTTGCTGCCGGTGCGCTTACTGCTGTTCGACGGCGTTCAGCTTGGCTTTGGCCGCAGCGGTATTGGCGTCGGCCTGGGCATCGGTCTTTTTATCGTTGGCGTTTGCCTGTGCTCGATCGACTTTGGCTTGCTGTTCGGCCTTTTCCTTATCGGCCTTGGCTTGTGCCACATCGGCCTTCTTTTGCGCCTTGGCATGCGCCTTATCGGCTTTTTTCTGTGCCGCATCCTGCTTGGCGTCAGCCGTGTTCTGCGCCTTGTCGGTTTGGTATTGCTGGTCCGGCGACATCGGCGTGGCGGCAGGGGGGGCGATAGTCGTATCTGCCGCCGGCGTTTGGGCGTAAGCCGAAGTCACTGCCATGGCGGCGAGTAGTGCAATAAGAATCTTATGCATAAGTTTCCTCGATTTGGATTGATTTAAAAAGTGGATTGCCAATACGCTATGTCAACTCGCGACTCTTTTTTATAGCGAGTGACCTGTCCTGTTACAGACCGGCGCAGACTGGGCAATGTTCCGCGGAAAATGTAAGCAAATTACATCCCGGAACCGGGGTTCATCTCAAAAAAAAGCCCGGAGCGTGAGGCTCCGGGCGTTTCGGCGGTAAGGCGAGTCAGGTATTTTTATACCAATTTGAGTCCATCTATATCGAGAATACGGATTTTCTTGCCTTGTGCTTCGATCAAGCGCTGCTTCTGGAATTTGGAGAACATGCGGCTTACCGTTTCCAAGGTCATGCCGAGATAACTTCCCATTTCGTCGCGCGTCATGCGCAGATTAAACTCGAGCGGGGAATAACCGCGCACCGCCAGCCGGGTCGAGATATTCAGCAGGAAAGCGGCGACCCGCTCATCGGCGGACATATTGCCCAGCATCATCATCAAACCTGATTCGCGCACGATTTCGCCGCTCATCATCTTGTGCACATGATGCTGCATCACTTTTAATTCCCGGCATAACAGTTCGAGCAGATGGAAGGGGATGATACAAATCGAACTATCCTCAAGCGCAATCGCGTCGCAAGTGTGGATCTCGATGCTGATGCCGTCCATGCCTAAAGGTTCGCCGGGGATATGAAACCCCGTGACTTGCTCGCGGCCGTCGCGATGGATGACCACGGTCTTGAACGAGCCGGCCCGGACCGCGTAAATACTTTGGAAGGGGTCGCCCGCACGGTATAAAGCTTCGCCGCGTTTGACGGCGCGCGAACTGCTGATGATGGTGTCCAACTTGACCAAGTCGCCGGCGCTCAGATCGCTGGGCATGCAAATTTGACGCAAAGCACAATTTGAACACCGTGCGGCAATGGTTTTGGACACCGGGTCGGGCGGGCAGGTATTGAGCGCATGAGATTTCGCCAGGTCAGGCCGTGCATGGCCTTGGTCAGTCGATAACATGATCGTATCCTCGTTACGGTTCAATTGCGTTTGCACTACTCGTCTGCGAGATGCCGAATGGCTTGCCGCACGAGATGAAATTCGTTGGTTTTGTCAAAAAAATAGCGTGCACCGGCCGCCAGGCGTTCGCGCTTGAATTCGGCTGTGGCATGGTTGGTCAGGACAATAGATGCGACTGGGCGGCCCTGTTGTGCCAGTCCTTTCAGGACCGTCAAGCCGCTGCCGGAGGCCAGGTGCAAATCGATAATTGCGACCTCGGCCTGCGAGTCCGCGATACCGGCAAGGGCCGCCGTGCTGTCGCCGGCTTCGCCGACAATCCGCAGATAATCTAGCGCATCGAGTAACTGGCGCAGGCGTTGCCGTATCAGCTCGGAGTCCTCTACCAGGTAAACTTTCAAGGTGCGGGTTAAGGTCGTTGAATCCATGCCGCGAGTATGGCGGCTGGCAGGTCGCGGCGAAATCGGGGATGGATGAAACTGAAGTAGGAAAAAGCGCTGCGCGTGTAGGGCATTCCCTACACGCGGCCGACCTGGATTGGCTGAATCGAAGTTTCCCTTTTATGCCGGATACGGCGCACTGTGTTTGGACTGGCGCGCATAACTGTCGAAAATCAGGCACAGGGTGCCTAACATCAGGTAACCCGAAGGTGCCAGCGTGATCATGCCGTCAGCCATCTGTAACAGACCGGCTGCTTCGAAGCTGGCCAGCTCCTGCAGTTCGGCGGCAAAGCGCGAACGAAAATCCAACTGGTGCGTGGTTTCGATAACTTCGATGTCGACAAATAAATTGGTCGAGAAACTGTGAATGATGGCGCGCCGCACCATGTCGTCCGGGGTTAATTGCAGCCCGCGCATGACGGGTAACGCGCCACGATCCAGCGCGCTGCAATAGTCGTCGGCATTGCGATGATTTTGATAATAGGTCGGTCCGGCGATACCGATGGCGCCGGGTCCCAGTGCCAGGATGGTGCTGCTGGGGCGGGGCGCATAACCGTGCGGCAAGCGGGTCAGGCGTCCTTGCCGATGGGCGACGGCCAACTGATCGCCGGCGCGGGCGAAGTGGTCGATGCCGATACAAAGGTACGCGGCGTCGGCTAGCGCTGCGGCACAGAGCCGCAGCATCTCAAGCTGGGACGACAGGTCTTTGGCGGTTTTTCCCGGGGTGCTTTGGCGCAGCGTAATCCGATCGGGCTCGCTGGCGAGCAGGGTTTTCAGCGCGGCTTCCACGCCTGAGCGGGTTTGCTCGGCGTCGCCGTAAATCAAATCGGCACCGATCGAGGTCATACCCTCCTGGCGTGCCGCCTGGACCAGTTCGGAGGTTCGGGCTTGTCTTTCGTGCCAACGGATCCGGTCGTTCGACAAGCCGGCCAGATTCGGCGTACCGATTTCGACCCGAGTTGCACCGGCCTGACGCAACCGCGCCAAGGTGCTTGAGCCGGCCACGAGCGGATTCACGTCGGCGCTGAATGCGCCGCTTGCGGCGAACGGGAAATTCTCGCGCAGGACATCGAGCAAGCGTGCCTGGGTGCCTTCCGCCAAGGCGCCTGCGCTGCCGGACCAATGCATACTGTCGATCACGGTGTCTTGCGACACCCGCTGTCCGGCCAGCCGTGCTTCCCGTTCCAGATGATGCGGGTACCAGTCATGATGACTGCCGCTGTGCTGGTCGAGCTTGGTGCCGAATATCGGACGCATGGTGAGCGGAAAGCGGATCTCCAGGGTAACGCCGTTACGCATGCCGAACGCATTGCCGGCGGTGATCCAGTTGGCCAATGCCGGTGCGTCGTAGGCTTCGATAAATCGGTCTGGGGCCGGATAGGTTGCATAATCCGGCGCGGGCCGCCGGAATTTACGCAAAGTACTTGAGTCGAGAGTCATTGAGTTGCTGGCGAGTTGCCGGGAAAGGTCGATGTTCAATGCTCAATGCGCCATCAGAACGGGAATTGTCATCGACTCGAACAAGGTGCGCGTCACGCCGCCCACGATGATTTCCTGCCACCGTGGATGCCCATAAGCGCCCATCACCAATAGATCGGCGCCCAGATCGGCCGCTTGCGACAATAAGAAATCACCGATATGCCGGCCATCCGCGCCTTCGACTTCGACAATCTCGACTTTTACTCCGTGCCGCGCGATGACGGCGGCAATGTCCGCGCCGGGTATCCGTTGGCGGGGCTCCTTGGGCGGCAGGGCATTGGCCGTGACCACGGTAACGCGGGCCGCACCTTGCAAAAACGGCAGCGCGTCATGGACCGCGCGAGTGGCTTCCCGGCTGCCGTCCCATGCCACCATTACGTGCTTGCCCACTACCGGAAAGGTCCCGGCATAAGGGAGGAACAAGGTCGGGCAGCCGCTGGACAGCACCAGGTTTTCACAAAAATTCTCGGCCACAAACGAGGCCTGGGCATTGCGCTCAAATTGGCCTGCAATCACCAAATCGGCATGGCGTGCATGCAAGGGGACGATATGATTGGCATATTCCTCGGTGCTGCGCCATTCGCCGGCCAGTCCCTGGCGCGCGATGCCGCTGCGGAATTGCCGTTCCAGCAAAGTGCTTTGGGCGGTACGCAGAGCTTCCAGCTGATTGATGAAATCCGGCGCCGCGGCTACGCCGTAAAGCGAGGTGAGATTTGGATTGGGCTGAAACGGGGCGAACAGGCCGATCAGATGGGCTTCGTGGGTAAACGCAAGTTGCAGCGCGAATTCGAGGCGGGTCGATGCACGCGGGCTGCTGTCGAGATGCACCAGAATGGTTTTGTAGCTCATGGCCTGACTCCAGGGAGGCACCATTGCCCCGTTTTATTGAGTCTATTCCGGCGCGGCAGGCAAGGCTTGATGCAGGTCAACGAGTGAGTGCATCGGCGTCTATTTAGGCGGCCACGGCTCCATTCAAGGCCAGCCGTATCCCAATCACGGAGGGATCTTGGGTGGTGTGCTGAGTGAAACCGATTTCGCGGGCGAGCGCGAGCATCCGCGTGTTTTCGCGCAAGACTTCGCCCACCAAAGTCCGGGTGCCGTGGGCGCGGCAATAACGAACGATTTTGCTCATCAGCAATGCACCCAGGTGGCGGCCCGTTTCGGCGGAACGGATGGCGATGGCGAATTCGGCGACGTCGTTGTCGGGGTCGGCGATGGCGCGCACCACGCCATGCGTGAGCAACTGCCCGCTCTCGTCTTCGCTGCAGGCGATAAACGCCATTTCCCGGTCGTAGTCGATCTGGGTCCAGCGCGCGAGTTGAGTGTGGTCGGGCGGGCGCGTCGCGCCGAAAAAACGCATGCGCAGGTCTTCGGCGCTCATGGCATGGACCAATGCGCCATGCGCTGCTTCGTCTTCCGGCCGGATCGGCCGAATCGTCAGCGCGGTGCCGCCCCATTCCACGCGTTCTTCGAATTCACTGGGATAGGGCAGGATGGCCAGGCGGGCGTAGGGATGGGCCGCGGTGTCCGGGTGTTCCTCGGCGATTTCGATACGTGCCGCACAGACCCGTGCCTCGCGCTCATCGGCGGCCAGCACCAGGGTCAGCGCCGCGACGGCGGGCAGATCGCAGACCAAATGAGAAACCCGGGTCAATAAACGCTCCAGTGCGATGCGGACTATCTCCGGCAGGCTCTGGGCGGTGGCGCAACGCTCGATCACCGCGCGCGCCAGCACCGAATTCAGCGGCGGCAGGCCCAATGCCGCGCTTTCAACGCGTAGGCCTTGCAGCGTCAGAATCGGGCCGAATATCGCATCGACACTCAGGCTTACGTGCAGGCGCCGGGTCAGATAGGGATCCTGATTCGCTTCCTGCTCTAGCGCAACATGAAAACAGGCGAGCAATTCATGCGCTTCGTTCGCATCGAGTTCGCGCCGGCCGGCGGCTTGCGCCGCGCCCACGATGGCGCGAGCGCTCTCGCGGTCGAGACCAAAATCGGCCGGCGCGGTGCCGGGGGTTTGCGCCAGCAGTACCTGATTGTGCCGATACTCCAGCATCCGCATAAAAGCCCGGGCGATACGTTCCGGGGTCGGATAGGCGGCAATGCCGTGGGCATGCAATACCTCACGCACACTGGCCTCCTGAGCCCCCAGCCAGCAGGTCAGGAGGGCTCGCGGCCAGCGCGGCAAGAACGCGACCAGGGCGTCGGCCACGGCGCCGGCCGAGGCCGCGGCGCTGGGCGCATGCACGATAAATAGGGCGCCGCTGTCGCGCTGTGGCGCCAGCGCTTGCAACACGGCGGCATAACGATCCGCCGAGGCATCGTCGCCCAGATCGAGCGGATTGGTGATGGTGCGTCCAGGCAAGGCCAGCGCCAGCGCTTGGCGGCTGGCGTCGGACAGCGGCGCCAACTGGCCGCCGGCCGCATGCAGGGCATCGACGGCCAAGCTGCCGATCTCCGCGCCGTTGCCGATCAGAGTCACGGCGTCGCTACCCGAAAAGCGCCCGATTTCCAGCGTTTCAACCGCATCGAGCAGATCCTCGACCGAGTCGACGCGCACGATGCCGGCCCGGCGAAACGCCGCGTCATAAACGGCATCTTCGGCAGTGGCGCGGCCCGAGCGCAGAATATAAACCGGTTTGTTACGCGCCGCGGCGCGGGCGGCCGACATAAATTTGCGGGCGGCGCGCACGGTCGCCACAGACACCACAATGGCGCTGGTTAATGGATCGGAAGCGAGGAAGTCCAGTACGTCGCCACAGTCGATGTCGAGCTGATTGCCGAGCGCGATGACCCTGGAAAAACCGATGCCGCGCGCATCGGCCCAACCAAGCACCGAACTGCACAGCGCGTTCGACTGGGAAACCAGGGCGACATGGCCCGGCAGGGCGGCGAGATGCGCCATACTGGCGTTGAGCCCCAGCGCCGGAGTCATGAAGCCGAGACTGTTCGGTCCCAACAGGCGCAACAGGGCGGGCCGTGCCGCGGCTTGCAGCGCCTCGGTGAGAGAGGTGTCGCACGCGGCTTCGACACTTAAAATGACGGCGGCGTGGGTGCCGAGTTGCCCCAGTCTGGCGATCAAGTCGGTCCAGGTACGGCGCGGCGTACAAATCAAGGCGAGCGAGGGTACCGAGGGCAAGCGGGCGAGGTTTGCATGGACGCTCAAGTCATGCAAGGTTTTGTGCTTGGGATTGACCGGATAAATTTCACCGGCGAAGCCGCCGCCGATCAGGTTGTCCAGAATCACCGCGCCCAGGCTGCCCGGCCGCGAGGATGCACCGATAACGGCAATCGATTTGGGGTGGAACAAGGCTTCGAGATTTCTGATGGTCACAGCGGGCGGCTCCGGTTGATGCGCATCCTGACGCAGCGACTATAGGGTAGCCACCTTACATCCGGTTGACGCAGATCAAGCGATACGTCCTCCGCCGGCGGGCGTGCCGGGAAGTTCGGCAAATAGGTAATGAACCTTGCCCGCTTCCAGCGGTCGGACAGTCGCGGGCGACGCTTTCCCGGCCGTCTGGAAGGGGCCCACAGCGCATCATGAGCCCTTGATTTAAATCAAGGCGCACCTGAGTCAGCTCGCTATAGTCAATGGCATCGCTGGGGGTGCTTGCCTGGCAGTCCGGCCGCAACGGCTTCGCTGTGCGCGATTGCCCCCAGTCTACGCACCTTCACCGAGTTACAGGAAACGATCGCGTCGGCGGGTTTGCGCCATCGTCCAACAATGCACGTCGAGCCGAAGGAAATGCCATGGATGCCCGCGCCAAGACTGTTCCCGTTATTGATACTACTCTGTCCGCTAGCTCGGCTTCAGTGCCTGGCTTGACGACTGAATTGACGCCCCAGTTGTCGGCCGATCCCGCGCTGGCACGGGCGGCAGCCGCTGCTCCGTTTCGCGCTTTGGATCATGCCAAAGAGGCGTTTGTCGCCAAATTTACTTCCGGCCTGTCGCCCGCCGCTCTGACCCTGGCATTTGCCGATTGGATGATCCACTTGGCGGCGGCTCCGGGCAAGCAGATGGAATTGGCGGCGTTGTCCGCGCACAATGTCCACGGTCTTGCGCGTTATGCAGGCCAGGCGCTTGTCGGCGGTTATCCGCCGGCCTTGGCCGAGGCTGCGCCGGGAGATTCGAGATTTCATGGCGAGGCGTGGCAGGCAGAACCTTTTCGTCTATGGCAGCAAGCTTTTTTGCTCACCGAGCAATGGTGGAATACGGCCACGCGCGAAGTGCCGGGCACCATGCGCCACCATGAGGATGTGGTGTCTTTTAATGTGCGGCAATTGCTCGATGTGGTCGCGCCGTCGAATTTCGCCGGCACCAATCCCGAGGTGATGCAGCGCACGGCCTCGACCCTGGGCGCCAATCTTTGGCAGGGCATGCACCATGCGCTGGAAGATGCGCAGACCAAAGCGCAAGGTCAAGCCGCGCCCGGTTTGGCGCAATTCAAAGTCGGCGTCGACGTGGCGGCCACGCCGGGCAAAGTGGTGTTTCGCAATCATTTGATCGAGCTGATCCAATATAGCCCCAGCACCGGCAAGGTCTACGCCGAACCGATATTGATCGTGCCGGCCTGGATCATGAAGTACTACATACTCGACCTGACGCCGCACAACTCGATGATTGCTTATCTGGTGGCACAGGGCTACACGGTGTTCTGTATTTCCTGGCGCAATGTCGGTGCCGAAGACCGCGACCTGAGTCTGGAGGATTATCGGCAGCAGGGTGTGATGGCCGCGCTGGATGTGGTCGGCCGGATTGTGCCGCGGCAGAAAATCCATGCCGCAGGCTATTGCCTGGGCGGCACCTTGCTGTCGATTGCCGCCGCCGCGATGGCGGGCACGGGCGATGATCGCTTGGGGTCGATTACGCTGCTGGCCGCGCAAACCGACTTTACCGAGCCGGGTGAGTTGCAGCTCTTTATCGACGACAGCGAAGTTTATTTCCTTGAAAGCATGATGTGGTCGCAGGGTTACCTGGGCGCCGATCAGATGTCGGGCGCATTTCAGTTGCTGCAGTCGAACGACTTGATTTGGTCGCGCCTGGTGCATGACTACCTGTTGGGCGAGCGCACCCCGATGAATGATTTGATGGCATGGAACAGCGATTCCACCCGCATGCCATATCGCATGCATGCAGAATACCTGCGTCAGCTTTTCCTCAACAACGACTTGGCCAGTGGCCGCTACAAGGTGGCCGGGCGTCCGCTCTCGCTGCGCAATATCACCGCGCCGATGTTTGTGGTGGGCACCGAACGCGACCATATCGCGCCGTGGCAATCGGTCTACAAGATTCACGCTCTGACCGACACCGAAATTATGTTTGTGCTGACCAGCGGCGGCCACAACGCCGGTATCGTCAGCGAGCCGGGTCATGCGCATCGGCAATTCAGGATCAAACATGCCGCGGCCGAGGATTTGCGCATCGGCGCCGAAGAATGGAGCGCGGCGCAAACCCCCGAAGCCGGCTCATGGTGGCTCCAATGGACCGCTTGGCTTGCCGCACGCTCCAACAAAAAGCGGGTCGCGCCGCCTCATCTTGGCTTGCCTGAGGTGGATCCGGCAACCTTGGTCGATGCGCCCGGCAGCTACATTTTCCAACATTGAGGGCCGGACTATGGACCAGAAGGACCAGGGTTTTCTGCATAATCGCACGTTCGATGCGCTTGAAATCGGCGAGTCGGCTTCGTCGGTGCGTGTCGCCAGCCGCGACGACATCGACTTGTTTGCGGCTTTATCGGGCGACGTCAACCCCGCGCATATGGACGCGGCTTTTGCCGCTACCGATTTGTTCGGGCATATCGTGGTTCAAGGGATGTGGACCGCCGGTCTGATCTCGGCATTGCTCGGTACTCAATTGCCGGGGCCGGGCACCATTTATCTGGATCAGGATTTGCAGTTCCGCCATCCGGTGATTCCGGGCGATACCATCACCGCCACCGTGACGGTCAAGGAAAAGCGCGCGGAAAAACGCATCGTGCTGCTGGACACGCGCTGCCTTAATCAGAAAGGCGAGACAGTACTGGCCGGCACCGCCACCGTGATCGCACCGGCCGAATCCATCGTCTGGCCGCGCATGCCCCGGCCTGACGCAGCGGTACGCCGCCACGACCGCTATGACGATTTTATCCGTGCCGCACGCGTCCATGCGCCGTTGCGCACGGCCATCGTGCACCCCTGTTCGGTCGAGGCGATCCAGGCTGCGATTGAAGCGCGCGACGAGGGTTTGCTCGACCCGGTGTTGATCGGGCCGGAAGACAAAATCCGGGCTGCGGCTGCTTTGGCGCAAGTCAGTCTGGACGGGATTACGATTTTTTCGGTTGAACATAGTCACGCGGCGGCGGCACTCGCGGTGGAAATGGGTGCTGCCGGTAAAGTGGATGCTTTGATGAAAGGCAGTTTGCATACCGATGAATTGTTGGCCGCGGTGGTTCACCCGGCATCGGGTTTGCGTACCGAGCGGCGCATCAGTCATGTCTACGTGATGGATATCCCGGCTTATGCGAAACCGCTGGTGGTGACGGATGCCGCGGTAAATATCGCGCCGTCGCTGGCGCATAAACGCGATATTTGCCAGAACGCTATCGATCTGTTGCATTTGCTGGGTGTCGAACAGCCGCGGGTAGCGGTGTTGGCGGCGGTGGAAACGGTTACCCCAGAGATGCCGACCACCCTGGACGCCGCGGCGCTCACCGTGATGGCCGCGCGCGGCCAGATTACCGGGGCGCTGGTCGATGGTCCGTTGGCTTTCGATAATGCCATCAGCCTGGCTGCGGCCAAGACCAAGGGCATTGTCTCCGAGGTCGCGGGACAGGCCGATATTCTGCTGGTGCCCGACCTGGAAGCCGGCAATATGCTGGCCAAGCAGTTGATGTATTTTGCCGGTGCCGACGCGGCCGGCCTGGTGCTGGGCGCGCGTTTGCCGATTATCCTGACCAGCCGTTCCGACAGCTTGAGGGTACGGCTGGCCTCGGCCGCGCTGGCCAAGCTGGTGGCCGAGCGCACTCACGCGGGGCTCAAATCATCATGAATGCGCCGCTGCTACTGACATTTAATCCCGGTTCGTCAACCGTGAAAATCGGCCTGTTCAAGCTGATCGATGAACGACCGGTGCGGATCGGCCAGGGCACGATAGATTTTCGCCACACGCCTTTGCAACTGCATCTGGTCAGCGACGGAAAAACGCGCGAGATCCACTTGAAATCGTCCGTGACGGACGATTTGCATGAGGTCCTGGACGAGACCTTAACCTGGTTTGCCGATCATTTTTCGCTGGAGGCACTGGTGTCGGTCGGCCATCGAGTGGTTCACGGCGGCGACCGGTTCGCGGGGCCGGTGGCAATCGACGATGCAACCTTGGCTGCAATCGCGGAACTGGTGCCGCTGGCGCCTTTACATCAACCTCAGAGCTTGCGTCTGATCCGGGCGATCCGGCATCTGCGTCCGCATTTACTGCAAAGCGCGTCGTTCGATACCGCCTTTCACCGCAGCCAGATCGATCTGGTACGCCGCTTTGCGATTCCTCGTTCATTCTTTGATCAAGGTATCAAGCGCTACGGTTTCCACGGCTTGTCCTATCAGTTTATCGCGGCGCGGCTGGCGCACGATTTTGCCGATCTGGCATACGGCAAAGTCGTGGTTGCCCATCTGGGTAGCGGCGCCAGCCTGTGTGCGCTCGAGTCAGGTTTGAGCCGCGATACCAGCATGGGATTCTCGACGCTGGACGGCATTCCGATGGCGACCCGCTGTGGCGCGCTGGATGCCGGGGTGGTGCTGCATCTGCTGGAGCAACAAGGACTCGACATCAAGCAAGTCGAGGACATTCTCTATAAACAATCGGGTTTGCTCGGTCTCTCCGGGATCAGCGCGGATAGCCGGGAACTACTGGCCAGCCCGCTGCCTGAAGCGCGCGAAGCATTGGATGTGTTTGCCTTTCGTATCGCGGGCGAGGTGGCGCGCCTGGCGACTACGCTGGGCGGGCTGGACAGCATCGTGCTGACGGCCGGTATCGGCGAACACCAAGCCCAGGTACGCAGCGCCATCTGCAGCCATTTGGCCTGGCTCGGCATCGAGCTCGATGCGGCCGCCAATGCGCTGGACCAGCATCAGGCCCGAGTGATCAGCAGTACGGCCAGCCGCATCAAAGTGCTGGTGATACCGACCGATGAAGAACAGATCATCGCCAACGAAGCCGTCGCAGTACTTCATCGCAAGGATATTCCGTTATGACTGCTCTCATCGATCTTTCAGGAAAACGCGGTTTAGTGGTAGGTATCGCCAATGAACACAGCATCGCCACCGGTTGCGCCCAAATGTTTCGCGCAGCCGGGGCGGAACTGGCGATCACCTATTTGAACGACAAAGCCGAACCTTACGTCCGCCCGGTTGCCGAGGCGTTGCAGGCGGGCATTGTGCTGCCCTGCGATGTGCGCGTGGCGGGTCAACTGGAAGCCGTATTTGAGCGGATCGCCGAGGAATGGGGGCAACTCGATTTCCTGCTGCATTCGATTGCCTTCGCCCCCAGCGACGATTTGCATACCTCGCTGATCGATTGCTCGGCGGAAGGGTTCGCGCTGGCGATGGACGTGTCGTGTCATTCGTTTATGCGCATGGCCAAGCTGGCGCGGCCGCTGATGAAGCAGGGCGGCAGCTTGATGACGATCAGTTTTTACGGTGCCGAACGGGTGGTCGAGCACTATAACGTGATGGGCCCGGTCAAGGCCGCGCTCGAAGCAAGCGTGCGTTATCTGGCGGCCGATCTGGCGGCACAGCGGATCCATGTACATGCGCTCTCGGCCGGGGTGGTGAAAACCCGCGCCGCGTCCGGTCTCGATCATTTCGACGCGATGCTGGATCAGGTGCGCGCTCATACCCCGGCACAGCATCAGGTGACCATCGAAGAGATCGGGCGCATTGCCGCCGTGCTGGCGAGCGATGCCGGCATGACTTTGACTGGCTCGACGCTATATGCCGATGCCGGTTTTCATATGGTGGCCTGAAGCGATGGATACGCTCCCCCTGGCTGATGCTCAAGAAACGCAAGATAGGCCGGACTCGATCGAGCCGGTTGCGGCGGAAAACGCCCGACCCGGCGGCCGGGTGATTGTCGTGCGCGGCGCAGTGCTGGATGTGGCATTTGATGATGGAGTCTTGCCGTCGATCAACGAGTCGCTGGAAGTTATCAGCGACCAGGGGCCGCCTATCATCGCTGAAGTCCAGGCACACCTTGACCAAGTGACGGTGCGGGCGCTGGCGTTGCAGTCGACCAACGGCCTGCGGCGCGGCGCCTTGGTCCATGCTCGCGGCGGCCCGATTCAGGTGCCGGTGGGCGACGCCATGCTGGGCCGTTTAATCGACGTCACCGGCAGCCCGGGCGACCGGGGCGCGGCGTTTGGCGCCGAGGTTCCGCGTCGCTCCATCCACCGCGATCCGCCGCCGCTATCGTCGCAAAGCGCCGCCACCGAAATTTTTGCCACCGGGATCAAGGTGATCGACTTGCTGACGCCGCTGGCTCAAGGCGGAAAGGCCGCCATGTTCGGCGGCGCGGGGGTGGGCAAGACGGTGCTGGTGATGGAACTGATCCACGCCATGGTGGAACGTTACCAGGGGATCTCGGTGTTTGCCGGGGTTGGGGAGCGCTCGCGAGAAGGTCACGAGATGTTGCTGGATATGCGAGATTCCGGGGTCTTGCCGCGCACGGTGCTGGTCTACGGCCAGATGAACGAACCGCCCGGTGCTCGCTGGCGGGTGCCGTTGACTGCGCTGACGATTGCCGAGTACTTCCGCGATGAGCGGCAGCAAAATGTACTGCTGTTGATGGACAACGTATTTCGCTTTGTGCAAGCCGGAGCCGAAGTATCCGGTTTGCTCGGGCGTTTGCCGTCGCGGGTGGGTTATCAGCCGACGCTGGCCAGCGAAGTCGCGGCCTTGCAAGAGCGTATTGTGTCGGTCGGCAAAGTGTCGGTGACCGCCATCGAAGCGGTTTACGTGCCGGCGGACGATTTCACCGACCCTGCCGTCACCACCATTGCCGCGCACGTCGACAGCATGGTGGTGCTGTCGCGCTCGATGGCGGCTGAAGGCATGTACCCGGCGATCGATCCGATTGCCTCCTCATCCATCCTGCTCGATCCGCTGGTGGTGGGGGAAGAGCATGCCGCCATCGCGACCGAGGTACGGCGCACGATAGAACATTATCGCGAACTGCAGGACGTGATTTCGCTGCTGGGGGTGGAAGAGCTCGGTGCCGAAGACCGGCAGATAGTCGGGCGCGCGCGCCGTCT
>JAMFSV010000257.1 GCA_026225455.1 Burkholderiales bacterium
AGCATGATGGCTTGCGGATCGAACCAGCGGCCTTGATACAGGAAACGGCCCAGGCGGCGGCCGTTGGCGCGGTCTTGTTCGAGGGTGTCTTCGTTGTGAATGCCGGTGATCAGGCGTTCGTAGGCAATAAAGAGCAAGGCCAGACCCGGCGCTTCATAGATGCCGCGGCTCTTGGCTTCAATGATACGATTTTCGATCTGGTCGCTCATGCCCAGGCCATGCCGTCCGCCGATGCGATTGGCTTCCAGCAGCAACTGCACGCTGTCGCTGAAGGTGATACCGTTCAGTGCGACCGGGCGGCCTTCTTCGAAGCGCACCGAGACTTCTTCGCGCTTGACTTCGACCTCATCGCGCCAGAACGCCACGCCCATGATGGGCTCAACGATCTTCATGCCGGAATTCAAGCGTTCGAGATCTTTTGCCTCATGGGTGGCGCCCAGCATATTGGAGTCGGTCGAGTAGGCTTTTTCGGCGCTCATCTTGTAGGCGAAGCCGGCCTGGCGCATATATTCCGACATCTCGGCGCGGCCGCCGAGTTCATCGATAAAGGTCTGGTCCAACCACGGTTTGTAGATCTTCAAGTCGGGATTGGCGAGCAGGCCGTAGCGGTAAAAACGCTCGATATCGTTGCCCTTGAAGGTGCTGCCGTCGCCCCAGATATTGACGTCGTCTTCCTTCATCGCGGTCACCAGCATGGTGCCCGTCACGGCGCGTCCGATGGGGGTGGTGTTGAAGTAGGTGACGCCAGCCGTGGAAATGTGGAAAGCGCCGCATTGCAGTGCGGCGATGCCTTCGGCCACCAGTTGGGCGCGGCAATCGATCAGGCGTGCCTTCTCAGCACCATACTGCATCGCGCGGCGGGGGATCTCGTCGTAGTCCGGCTCGTCGGGCTGGCCGAGGTTGGCGGTGTACGCGTAGGGGATGGCCCCTTTTTCACGCATCCAATGCAAGGCTGCACTGGTGTCGAGGCCGCCGGAAAAAGCGATGCCGACTTTTTGGCCGGATGGAATGTGCTGGAGGATAGTTGCCATGTATTTGAGGTAAAACCGCGGGTAAAAAATTCAAACATATCCAACAGCGCATACCGGACTCGGCCTGGCCCGACTTGGTACGGCACAATCCGCACAATCCAGCCAAGCGCCTGGCACGGGCGGCCCGGCGGGAGTGGGGCTCATTGGACCCGAACGCAACTCGACCGGCTGAATGCGATGCACTGTTGGCACTATTAACGACACCTTCCATTGCTACTGCTTTACGGCGGCAGCCAACCCGGAACCGGGCTTGGACCACCCCGAGCACGACGCTGCGAGGCTCGGGCCCGGCCATTTGTGACGGCGAACCCGGCACTGACGGCTAAATGCGGTGTTGGCACGGTATGCGCATTATACGACGCCTGAGCCGCGAGCCGTCCGGCGATATGCTTGGCTTGGGCGGCGCTCACGCAAGAACGGCACCAAGTAAGCGCCGGCGGCGGCGCTGCATCGTGTCATGTCAATCGCCCGGGCCGCCTTCGGTCAACAAAAAAAAGCCCCGCATCCGCCTCCCAAAGGAGGTGCAGAGCAGGGCATATCAATCCGGCCGCGGCGCAAAAACCGCGCCTCAACCGATCAGGTCATGGCAAAACGCTTGCGTTCAAGCCAGCGCCGGGTAATCCACATAACCTTCCGGCGTCGGGGTATAGAACGATTCCGACTTCGGTTGATTCAGCGGCGCATCGAGTTGCAAGCGGCGCGGCAGATCGGGGTTGGCGATAAACAACTGGCCAAACGCCACGGCGTCGGCGTCGCCGTCCTTGATCAATTGTTCGGCGATAGGTTTGGTCAATTGCTGGTTGGCAATGTAGACGCCGCCAAAAGCCTGTTTGAGTTTCGGCCCGAGGCGCTTTTCGCTTTGTCCTTCGCGGGCGCAGATAAAGGCAATGCCGCGCTTGCCGAGTTCGCGCGCGACATAACCGAAGGTTGCCAGTGGATCGGAGTCGCCCATGGTGTGGATATCGCAAGCGGGTGCCAGATGCATGCCGACACGCGATGCGCCCCATACGTCGATACAGGCATCCGTAATTTCGAGCATCAGGCGGGCACGGTTTTCGATTGAGCCGCCATAGATGTCGGTGCGCTGATTGGTACTGTCTTGCAAGAATTGATCCAGCAGATAGCCGTTGGCGCCGTGAATTTCGACGCCGTCGAAATTGGCTGCCTTGGCATTTTCGGCACCCTTGCGGAAGGCCGCGACAATGCCTGGGATTTCTTCAAGATCCAGGGCGCGCGGGGTGACAAAAGCACGCTCCGGGCGCAGCAGGCTGACGTGGCCAAGTGCCGCGATAGCGCTGGGGGCAACCGGCAGGTCGCCGTTCAGGAACGCCGGGTCTGAAATGCGGCCGACATGCCAAAGCTGGAGGAAAATCCGCCCGCCTGCCGCATGCACGGCCTCCGTAATGTGCTTCCAGCCCGCCACTTGTTCGTCGGACCAGATGCCCGGGGTATCGGCATAACCGACGCCCTGCGGGCTCACGGCGGTGGCTTCCGAGAGAATCAAGCCGGCGCTGGCGCGTTGCGCATAATATTCGGCCATCAACGCGTTCGGCACACGGCCGGGACCGGTCGCGCGCGAGCGTGTCAGCGGCGCCATGATGACGCGGTTGGCCAGGGTCAGGTCGCCAAGTTTGATGGGGTTGAACAGGGTGGTCATAGGGACTCCGATAAAATCGAAAAAGTTTAAAGCCGGATTGGGCTGGTGAAAAATGATTGGGTCAGGCCTTGCAGCCGGACTTCAAGGCGGTGCTTACAGCGTGCCGTTTACGTGTGCAAGAAAGGCACTGATCGTGGCTTCATTGCGGCTAAAGAAAATCCATTGACCGACGCGTTTGGCCGTAATCAGCTCGGCGCGCTGCAAGGTCGCGAGATGGGCCGATACGGTGGATTGCGAAAGTTCGGCCCGGTGGTTGATCAAACCGGCGCAGACCCCCAGGTCCAGCGGATATTCCTGGTGCCCGAAATACTCAAGCGGCGTTTTCAGCCATTCAAGTATCTGGCGGCGCACCGGGTTGGCGAGCGCCTTGTGTATCAGGTCGAAATCCATATGCTGTGCTTGTGGTCTATTTCGGGGTTGATCGAAATCAATATTGTTAAATTAAGAAGCTAATATCGTCATTCTACGATATTGGTGGAAAGTCTGCTGACGGTGATGTTGGAGCTGGCCCCAGAGGGCGACTTATACCGTTTGGCTGACTGTCAGTCTTATATACGGTGGGGTACATTGTAAAAAAACTACGAATGTAACTACAATGGACTATGTATGGGACGATGCCAAGGCCGCTCGTCATTTAGCCAAACACCATGTTCCCTTCGAATACGCTGCGCGTGTATTTCTTGATCCCTGGCGTCTTGATGCGCCGGACCAACGGCACGATTACGGCGAAACCCGGCGGGTCGTCCTGGGCGACATCGACGGGCGGCTGTCGGTCGTGGTGTATGCGCTGCGCGGCGTAGAGGTCAGGATAATTTCAGCAAGGAAGGCAAATGAAGGCGAAAAAAAGCGGTACGACACGTTTTCGGCTCAAGGCGGCTGAAGCTGGCCATTTGGGCAACGGTCTTTCTCCGGCAGGTCTTTCGGCAGAACAGGCCGCCCGCTTGGATGCTGCCGAAATCGATTATTCCGATGTCCCGGAGCTGGACGACACGTTTTGGAGCAGCGCCAACACCGGTCTGCCGGATAGCAAAACGCAAGTGACCTTGCGTCTGGATACCGACGTGCTCGATTTTTTTCGCGGTACCGGGAAACGTTACCAAACGCGGATCAATGCGGTATTGCGGGCTTATGCGCGAAGCCAAAAATTTCCTCCGGCGGCAGCCTTCGCCGGCCCTGGCGAAACACCGCTTGAGGTCCACGAACCCCAGTCCAGGTGGGGCGTATTAGCTGGCGATGTTCAAGCAGCGGCAGAGGGAAACACCGAGCCCGGAATACCCGCTGAGGTGGCAATCGAAGATTATTTAAGTCAGATGAAAGCGATACGTGAGTCGATTACACCGCTTGAATTCATGAAATTTCTTGAGGCTCAGCGCAAGCTGCAACTCGTCGTTGACGCCAAATTGCAAGCGCTGCTTGATGACGAACAACACGCACTTGCCGGTGCCTCCAAGATGCGGCGTTCAATCGGCTCGCAAGCGGCTATCGCCGTGATCCAGGCAGCGATTGCCGCCGCCGGCACGACCTACGAAACCGCCCATCAAGCGGCGCAGCAAGCGCTTGATCTGGCCGAACATGGTCGCGCCACAGCGCGGGCGGTGGCGTCAAGAACCCTCAAGGCCGGTCGACCGGTCACAGCTAACAAACCTTAATTGAATTGACGATCTGGCGTGGTTTGGCTTTGCATGGCGCGCGGACGGCCCAGCCGGACCCGAGCCCGGCGAAGTGGCAACGCTGAGCGTAGCGTTGACGATACGGCCGCAGCGTGTGATCGATAAGGTAGTTCTAGATCAGGCAGACCGACTCAGGCAGACCGACTCAGGCAGACCGACTCAGGCAGACCAACTGATGCAAATCTGACCTGAACAAACCACCACCATTTTTTTTAGACGTTTCCCACTGCGGATTGATGGAAAAAAATATTGTATTTTATATTTTGTTGTTTAACACTACGCGACACTTGACGTTTGGATTGCATAAAAATTCTCATTACCATGAGATTGGTGACGGCAATCAAGCTGATAAAAATGACACTCGCAACGTGACATGCGGCGTCCCGGTCATCGCTAAAGAATAACCAGACAGGCATGATGCAAGTTTTGATGGTGGGCCAAAAGCCCGATGGTGCGCTTGCGGTAAATGCAGTGGCCACAACGTTTGCCTGGATCCGGCGTAACCCCGCCCCAGACCTGCAAATCACATTTCCCCTCACCCGTTTCGCGGGTGTCTCCACTCGACCGCGTGCGAATGCGGCCGACCTGCTTGGCTTACCCGTCCGTCCTCCTCCGTTTTACCGCATCCCTTTGCCATAACCGGCGCGCATAGCCTATGGGCTGAACCATTCGCACGCGGCAGGCAGGACCGGGGTGTAGGAGAAGCATGGCCACGGCGAACCGTTTGATCCCGCTCGATAAAATATTCTTTACCTGAGAAGCAATCACATGACCAGTAAGAAGATGAAGGTCGGCACGAGTCTAGGGCTTGGTTTCGTATTGGTGCTGGTGTTATTGATTGCGGTGACGCTGGTCGGTATCAGCCGCATGTCGCAGATTCAGGACCGGCTGCAACGCGTGGTGAATGTGAATAACGTCGAGACCCGGCTGGTGATCGATATGCGTGCCTTGGTGAACGACCGCACGGTGACGTTGCGTAACTTGTCGTTGCTGACCGATGTCGGCGATATGCAGCCGGAGATCGACAGGATCAATGAGCAGACGCAAAAATATAGCGAGGCCGAAACCAAGTTGTCTGCGATGTTTGAGAACCAGCCCGGTATCTCCGACGCAGAGAAAGCCCTGCTGGCGAAAATCAAGGATCAGGAAGCCACTGCTTTGCCCCTGATCAGCAAAGCCACACAATTGTTTCTCGCCAACAAGCCGGAGGACGCCACCAAAGTGATGGTGAAGGAAGTGCGCCCGGTACAAAAAGCCTGGCTGGATGCGCTCAATGAGCTGGGCACGATGGAAGATGACCTGAGCGCCAAGGCGGCGACGGATGCGCAGGATGCATTTTCGGTGGCGCGCACGTCAATGTTGACGCTGGGCGGCTTGGCTTTGCTGGCCGGTATCTGTGCGGCTTATGTGATTACCCGCAGCTTGCAGAAACAACTGGGCGGCGAACCGGGTTATGCCGCGAAAATCGCCAGTCAGATTGCCGCCGGAGATTTGGCCGGTACCATCCGCATCGATCCGAGTGACAAAACCAGTTTGCTGGTTGCGATGAAAGCCATGCGCGACAGTCTGGTCAATATTGTCGGGCAAGTACGAATCGGCACGGAGACCATCGCGGTTGCCTCCGGCAGAATTGCCGAGGGCAACCTCGACTTGTCCGCGCGTACGGTGCAGCAAGCCAGCTCATTGGAAAAAACCGCTTCGTCGATGGAGCAATTGACGGCGACGGTCAAACAAAATGCCGATAACGCTTTACAGGCCAATCATCTGGCGGCTTCTGCTTCCGAAGTGGCACGCAAGGGGGGCGCGGTGGTGTCGCAAGTGGTCGATACCATGGGCTCGATTAACGCTTCGGCGAGAAAGATCGTCGACATTATCGGCGTGATCGATGCCATCGCTTTCCAGACCAACATCCTGGCTTTGAATGCGGCGGTCGAAGCCGCGCGGGCGGGCGAGCAGGGACGGGGTTTTGCCGTGGTGGCGACGGAAGTACGAAATCTGGCGCATCGCAGTGCCGCTGCCGCCAAGGAAATCAAGGTGCTGATCGACGACTCCGTGGCGCGGGTCGAGACCGGGAGCAAGCTGGTCGAGCAAGCCGGCAGCACCATGGAAGATGTGGTCGACAGCGTGCGTCGTGTGACCGACATCATGAGCGAGATCACAGCGGCCAGCCAGGATCAAAGCGCGGGCATCGCTCAGATCAATCAGGCCATCATCGAGATGGACAACGTAACGCAGCAGAACACCGCCTTGGTCGAACAGGCCGCGATGGCGGCACAGAGTTTGCAGGATCAAGCGGCGGAAGTGGCGAATGTGGTCAGCATCTTCAAGATGGATGAGATTCACGCGCGGCCCACACGCCAGGAAACCTCATTTGAAATACGCGCCTGATTTTGGGCTGAGCGAATTTGACTGAGTTGAGGTTCAAGCAGGGGCAGGTTGAAGGCAGGGCAGATTTCAAGTGGCAAGCGGCATCGTAGTGTTTACCAAGATCACGTTAGCGTGGCGCCCAAGTTGTGTGTTCAAGAAAATATTTCGGGGAGTTTCATGTCGGTTTCTAATTTTTTATTCAAGTCTCTGACGGCGTTGGCGCTGGTCGTCAGTGTCAATGCCATGGCTGACGATATGAGCCTGAGCAGTCTCGATCCCAAAGAGCCGTGCCCCAGGCCGGACTACCCGCGTGCTTCGCTGGCGAATGAAGAGCAGGGCGCGACTACCATCTCGCTGTTGGTCGGCGTCGACGGTAAAGTGACCGACTCAAGAATCGATAAAAGCAGCGGGTTTAAAAACCTGGACAAAGCCACCTTGAAACTGGCGCAATGTAAGTTCAAGCCGGTGCTGAAAGACGGCAAGCCCGACCCGACGTGGATCAGCCTGGAATACGATTGGAAGCTGGATTAAGCTGACTCACGGCAAGCTGCAGCGCCGGCCTTGCATGGGAAGTTGAAGGCGCTGCGGCGGTGCAGTCCATTAGGCGATTCAATTCCTTGGGCGACTCGATCGCTTAAGCGGTGAGAGGGCTGAATGCTTCAGCTCTCTCACCGCCCGCTCGTATTCAGTCTCTGCGCGGCGCTTTAAATCGGCTCCTGGGCACCGGCGGCGTTAAGGAAATCGGGATTGCCGGCGAGGCCGGGGTCGTCGGCATTGCCCCACTGCTGCAGCAGATAGAGGCGCTGGTAAATGCCGTTGGCCCGGTCCATCAGTTGTTCGTGCCGCCCCATTTCGGCCACCCGCCCATGATTCAGCACCACGATCTGGTCGGCATCGCGGATGGTTGAAAGCCGATGCGCGATGGCGATCAGCGTGACCTTGCCGCGTAAAGCGGAGAGCGATTGCTGCACGATCTGTTCGGTCTCGCTATCGATATTGGCCGTCGCTTCATCAAGAAATAAAATTCGCGGTTTGCCGGCCAGGGCGCGGGCAATCGCCACCAATTGTTTCTGGCCGGTCGAGAGCCGGGCGCCGCCTTCCCCAAGTTGCGTTTCGTAACCGTTTTCGAGCGCTGCAATAAACTCATGGCAGCGCGCGGCGCGCGCGGCGGTTTCGATCTCCGCATCGCTGAGCGTGCGGCCCATGGCGATATTTTCCCGGGCACTGGCAGCCAGCAAAAATGGATCTTGCGGCACCAGGCCTACATCGGTGCGGAAGTCATCATCGTTGAAATGCGCCAAGGGGATCCCGTCGATTTCGATACGGCCGGCCTGGGCGCTGTAAAAGCGCAGCAATAAACTCAATAAAGTCGACTTGCCGCTGCCGGTATGACCGACGATGCCGAAAAACTGACCCGCAGGCACGGTCAAACTCAAATCGTGGATCACCGGATTTTCCGCGGCATAACCGAAGGTCAAGTCGCGGATAACCACCGCGCCGTGTTGAATCCGCACCTGGCCGCCATTGGCGCTGGGGCGTGCTTCCTGCAACAGGATATCGACGCGCGAGGCGGCCACCACCGATTGCTGCAATTGCCCGAACTGCTGGGTGATCTGCATCAGCGGTTCGACCACGCGGTTGATATAGCTGATGAATGCGTAGAGTATGCCGACCTCCAGCGCACTCATCGGACGCCGGCTGAAAGCGTAGATCACGCTGATCAACAACAGGGTATTGAACAAATCCAGCATGGGGCGCAGCAGCCAGGCGTCGGCGCGCAACTGCACCATGCGCGCCCCATACTGGCGCTGGTTGGTCTGACTAAAGCGCTGGTTAAACCGCACTTCGGCATTGCTCGCTTGCAGCACCGCCATGCCGGAAATGGATTCGGCCATCTGCGCGTTGATGTCGCTGCGCATTTGCCGCGACAGACTGACGGCGGGGGCGCTCCAGCGTTGATAGATCCACACCACGATGCTGCTGGCCGGCGCCAGCACCAGCACAATCAGCATCAGCCGCCAGTCCAGCCAAGCCATCGCAATCAAGGCGCCCGTCAGCACGATCATGCTGTCCAGGATCACGAACAGCACTTGCACGTAGAGATTTTTGACCTGTTCGGTATCGTTGCTGACACGGCTGACCAATTGCCCGGTGATGGCGTCGTTGGCGGTGCCAATTTCGGCGCGGCTGGTGGCGTCGATCGAGAGGGTGGCGCCGGTGTAGAAGTTCAGGGTCGCGGCTGTCAGGGCGGCGCCGGAATCCAGGGTCACGCTGCCGGTGCCGCCGGCGCCCAGGCCGGAGCCGCCGATGACCAGACCGCCGGCGATCGCGAGGTCGCTTCCGGCGCCGCCGACATCGACGGTTCCGCTGGCCTTGGTGTTGAAGGCGACGTCCAGGTTGCCGCCGACGGTGAAGGTGCC
>JAMFSV010000258.1 GCA_026225455.1 Burkholderiales bacterium
CCGTCTGGCCGCGTCGCGCGTCGCTTGCTTGGAGCGGCCAAGCGGCGCGACACACTCCTTGCCAGCCGACCGGAAAGGGGTGTTCGCAAGCCCATTATTAGCGTGAACAGGCCCTAGTTATCGCTGGCAGCGGCAAGTCTGTCGCCGGACAGCATCGTCGCTTGTGTTGCCGGAGAATCGGCTCGCGATGCTAGTCCGTATCGTCGTCGTGTTCAATCCGGCGCGCGCTGGCCGCATACCCGACGCCTTGGTAGTGCGGCAACTGGCTGACGGGTCTGCTCAGTGCCTTGGCATAAAGCGCCAGCATGTCGCGCATATGTTTTTGCAAATCGACAATGCGTCTTTGGTCGAACGGATGGGCCTGCACAAAAGGCTGCCTGGCCAGGCGATTGATGCCGTCCAGCTTGATCCACAAAGAGACCGCGGCGCGCGGGTCGTAACCCGCCCGGGCCGCGATTTCGGTGCCGATCACATCGGCTTCGGTTTCGTCGTCGCGCGGATAAGACAGTGCCAGCAAGGGCGTGCCGCTGCTTAAGGGTTGGCTGCCGAAGCTGGATAGGCCGAATAAGCGCGGTATATTGCGTGCGGCAAGCGTTGCCCCATCAGGCGTCACGCTATCTCGGGCATGCTCGCGCAAGGCATGGGCGATTTCATGGCCGAGCAGCATCGCCAGTTCGCTGTCGCTTAGATGCAAGCGCTCCAGCATCCCGGTGGTGATCAGCAATTTACCGCCCGGCAGGCAGATCGCATTGATCTGGCGCGTGTTGATCACGTTGATTTCCCAGTGCCACTGCCGCGAATGTTCATTCCACTTGAGCGAATAGGGCAGCATCTTGTTGACGATCAAGCTCACCCGTACCACCGGCTTTTGCTTGTCGCCCAGCAGGCGTTTTTCTTTGCTCGCGGCATCGATCAGGTAGCTGTACTGTTCGGCGGCCTGTTGTTCCAATACGGCCGCGGGCACCCGGTTGCGGAACATCGCGGCATTGCCGCCGCTTCCGGCGTTTGCATTCGGGGGGGGGTCTGACGCCGACGCCGCAACTGGGGCTGCAACCCTGGCCGCAGGTGCTGAGGCGGTCGGCGGCGCGGCCACGGCTGCGCGTACGGTGGCAGGGCTGATGGCGAGTGCGGCCAGCGCGAGCAGCAAGGTTACGCCGGCGACACGCAGCGCATGAGTGGAATTCATCAACGGTGGCGGCTCCAGGGCGCGACGCGGATCAGGATCAGGATGCCGGGTAGTGCCAGCATGCTGCAAATCAGGAAAAATTCCGGCCAGCCTACCATTTTTTGCAGGTAACCGGCACCGGCATTGGCAAAGGTGCGCGGCACCGCGGCCAGGCTGGTAAACAGCGCAAATTGCGTGGCGGTATAACGCGGGTCGGTGGCGCTGGCAATATAGGCGGTAAACGCCACGGTGCCCAAGCCGACGGCAAAAGCTTCCAGCGCGATCACGCCGCCCAGGCCCCAGGTCGAACGGCCATGATAAGCCAGCCACATAAAACCGAGGATGGAGAGCCATTTGCCCAGGCCGAAAAGCCACAGACCTCGTGCGATGCCGATTTTCAGCAACCAAATGCCGCCGATCAGGCCGCCCGCGATACTGGCCCAAAAGCCGCTGGTTTTCGCGATCGCGCCGATTTGCGGCAAGGTAAAACCGAGATCCAGGTAAAACACGGTGGCCAATGAGGTGGCCATGCTGTCGCCGAGCGGGTACAGGAAGATAAAGGCCAGCACCAGCAGCGTCCCCCACCAGCCGTCGCGCGCCAGAAATTCGCGGAACGGCAGGATCACCGCTTGTTTCAGGGTTTTGGGGGGGGCGCCCACGGTGGTCGGCTCGCTGATCACCAGCGAGCAAATGATGCCCGGCAGCATAAAAGCCGCGGTCACCATAAACACCATCGGCCAGCTCATATACGCCGAAAGAATCAAGGACAAAGACCCCGGCACCAAACTTGCCGTCCGGTAGGCATTGACATAAACGGCGGTGCCCAGGCCCTGTTCAGCGTCGTCCAGCAATTCGCGCCGATAAGCGTCGATCACGATATCCTGGCTGGCGCTGAAAAATGCCAGCGCGGCGGCCAAAGCGGCGATTACCCAGAGGTCGTGTTTGGGCGAGAAAACCCCCAAGCTGGCGATCGTCGCCATCGACAGCAATTGTGTCAGCAGCATCCAGCCGCGCCGGCGCCCCAGCTTCCAGCCGGCCCAGCCCGGCACAAAGCGGTCCATCAGCGGCGACCAGAGAAATTTCCAGCTATAGGGGAATTGCACCAGCGCAAATAAGCCGATCGCCTTGATGTCGACCCCGGCGGTACGCAGCCAGGCGGTCACCAGGGAAATCAAGATATACAGCGGCAGCCCCGAGCTGAAGCCGAGGAACACGCAGGTCAGCATGCGCGAGTTGAAATACGCGCGCCAGCCGGTGTGCGGGTGGGCCGGCAGGTCCAGCGAACCCGGTCCGAGGTGGTGGGCCGGCGGCGAAATGTCGCTCGGCGGCAGATCGAGACGGCTCATCGGCCGGCGGCCTGGTGACTGCGCCGCGGCTGCGAAGCAAAATTCCGATGAAAAAAGGTCAAGGTGAAGGTCAAAGGCCGGGGCCAGTTCAGGGTCGGGTTCGGGGTCAAGGTTAGGGCCAAGAGACAGCTTCGATTCATGTCGACTAATTCTAAGGGCGCGAGGGCCGCGCCCGCCAGCGATATGGAAGGAACGAAGCGGCCTGTTTTGCCCGCGCCGCTCTCCTGGTGCCTGGTTTCGCAAATTCGTTCATCAAACAATTTACGCAACAGGACACTAGCGACGTGTGCCGCGCACCCGGTAAACCGCAAGGCTACCACGCCAGTTGTGCCCCCAGCGTATCGTCTTGCCTCCGTGCAGCACACTGCGCTCGATAATTTCGATGCCGACCTCGGGGGCCAGCGCTTCAAAATCCTCAATCGTCAGGACCCGCACATTAGGCGTATTGTGCCACTGATAGGGGAGCGCCTTGGATACCGGCATCCGGCCGCGCAGCACTTCAAGCCGATGCGGCCAGTAGCCGAAATTCGGGAACGAGACAATCGCATGACGCGCGACCCTTACCGTTTCACGCAAAATGGCCGCCGTCTGGTGGATGGTTTGCAAGGTCTGCGACAGCACCGCCAGATCGAAACTATGATCTTCGAACAGGCGCAAGCCGTCCTCCAGATTTTGCTGGATTACGTTCACGCCCTTTTGGGCGCAGGCCAGTACGCCGGCATCATTGATCTCGATGCCATAGCCGGTGATATCGAGTTCCTCGGTCAGCAGCGACAGCAGCGAGCCGTCGCCGCAACCGAGGTCCAGTACACTGGAATTGGGTTCGACCCAACGGGCAATGGTACGGAAGTCGGCCCGGGTGGTCAGGCTGTCGAAGATGCTTTGCCGGGTGCTGGGCGGGTTTGCCTCGGTCCTTCCCTGAGCGCTTATCTGAGCGCGTGCGTCACTCAATGCATCGGTCATGCGCCGATCTCCGTGGCGATCCGCTCGTAATAAGCGCGGACTAAATTGTGATAACGCGGATCGTCGAGCAAGAAGGCGTCATGACCGTGGGGCGCGTCGATTTCCGCGTAGGTGACGACGCGCTTATGGTCGAGCAAGGCCTTGACCAGTTCGCGCGAGCGGGCCGGGGCAAAACGCCAGTCGGTGGAGAACGACACCACCAGGTACTGTGCCGTGGTGCTGGCCAAGGCCGCCGTCAGGTCGCCGTCATAGGCTTTGGCCGGGTCGAAGTAGTCGAGTGCGCGGGTGATCAGCAAATAGGTATTGGCGTCGAAATAATTGGCGAATTTATCGCCCTGGTAACGCAGATACGATTCAACCTCGAATTCGACATCGAAACTGAACTGGTAGGCATCGCCGCCGGCTTCGTGGCTGTCGCGCTGCAAGGCACGGCCGAACTTGGTCGCCATATCGTCATCGGACAGATAGGTGATATGGCCGATCATCCGGGCCACGCGCAGGCCGCGGCGCGGTATCACGTTATGCGCGTAATAGTCGCCGCCGTAAAAGTCGGGGTCCGACAAAATCGCCGAGCGGGCGACTTCGTTGAAGGCAATATTTTGTGCCGACAGTTTGGGCGTGGAGGCGATCACCACGCAATGACCCAGCCGCTCCGGGTGCATGGTGCTCCAGGCGACGGCCTGCATTCCGCCCAGGCTGCCGCCCATGACCGCGGCAAAGCGCTCGATGCCGAAGGCATCGGCCACCCGCGCTTGCGCGTTGACCCAATCTTCGACGGTGATCACCGGAAAACTCGCGCCATAAGGCCGCCCGGTAGCCGGGTCGAGACTCATGGGGCCGGTTGAGCCGAAACAGGAGCCCAGATTATTCACCCCGATCACGAAAAAACGCTCGGTATCGAGCGGTTTGCCGGGGCCGACCATGTTGTCCCACCAACCGAGGTCGGCCGGATCGCTCTCATATGCGCCTGCCACATGGTGCGACGCGTTCAGCGCATGACACACCAGCACGGCGTTGGAGTGCGCGGCATTCAGCGTGCCGTAGGTTTCCACCATCAGATCGTAGCCCGCCAGACTGCTGCCGTTTTGCAAGGGCAGCGGCTCGGCAAAATGCATTTTTTGCGGCGTGACAAAATGAGGGGCGCGGGGCGGGGCATCAGGCGCGCGCGCGGATGCCGGCGGCAGCGAAGGCGCGGGGGCGCCGGCATCGGTTCCGGCATGCAGTACAGCGGGGTTGGTATGAGGCTCAGCGATCGACGAATCCATATTCCCACCGGAAAATGGCCAAGGGGTCGGCGAATCGAGCGGGTCCAACAGAGGGGGCGCAGCTGACGACCTCTTTAGCCGCATTTATTCGAACCTGCGCCCGGTATCATGGAAGCAGGGTTCTCGCGCCCGCAATCGAGTCAGCAAATCGGCGCGTTAAGCAATTGGGTCGGCACGCTGAATCGATCAGGGTGCCGTTTAAGCAGCGCAGCGTGTTTCAGCAGCAAGCGCGGCGTCCGCTCAAGTTAACCAAAGTATAACGCAAACCGCGGTCCCACCCATCTGGCGTGGTGCCGTCCGCCCATCGTTATTGCAATATCAGGCGCAGTTGCGCGTCGGCCTGTTCGCCCGGTTTGCGGGTGAAGCCGCTTTTGGCATAACGATGCCAGCGTCCGAGCAGGTAGCTGAGCACCAGGTTGGCACGCAGCGCAGGATCGTAGTCGGCCACGGCGCCGTTTTTGTTCCCGGCGCTCCCGTGACTTTGGGCGGCTTCGGTGGCGGCCAGTTTCAGCGCTTGTCGCAACGAGGCTTCGATGCGGTCGAGTAATTGGGTAATGCGTTGTTCCAGGCGCGGGTCCTCGCCGGTCAGTGCTTCACCGGTCAGGACCCGGGTCATGCCTGGGTTTTTTTCGGCAAAAGCCAATAACATCAAGGCGATGGAGCGTACTTGGCGCACCCCGTTGGGCTCCTGCGCGGTAATTTGGTTGATCAGGCTGAAGATGGTTTGCTCGATAAATTCGATCAAACCTTCGTACATTTGCGCCTTGCTGGCGAAATGACGGTATAACGCGGCCTCGGAAACGCCGAGCTTGGCCGCCAGCGCCGCTGTGGTGACTTTTTCGGTTTTCGGTTGTTCCAGCATGGCGGCGAGCGCTTGCAAAATCATCGCCCGCCGTTCGCCCGGGCGCGGCCGGGTACGCCCGCCGGCTTTGGCCCCGGCGCTGGACGAGGCGGCTAAGGCGGGCTTGTGGTCTGGACTGCTGGGGCGCATGGATTTCGCCTCGGGTTGATGCGATGTAGAGATTTTAGCGAATGTATCCGGTAATCGACATAGTGCGGGCGTCCCGTGCCTTTGACCGCCTGGCGGGTGCCGTCGCGGCGTGCTTCGGGCAAATGGCCGACCATCCAGACCGTGCGCAGCCCCAGGCGTTTGTAGCTTTTCAGATGGCCGCGCGTATCCTCCACCAGAATCGCCTGAGCCGGGTTGATGCGCGCCCGGCGTAACACTTGGCGCAACATGTTCAGGTCGGGTTTGGCACGCCAGGTATGGCCGCCTTGCATCTGCTCGATGGCGATCACCTGTTCAAACAGGCGCTCGATGCCGAGCGTGCGCAGTACCCCTCGAGCATACGCTTGCGGGCCGTTGGTCAGAATGATTTTTCGCCCGGGCAGGGTGCGCACGATGGCCGCCAAGCTTCGTTCTGCACGTACCAAAGGCCCCAAGTCGCCGAGCGTATGGACTTCCTGCAGAAAATGACGCGGATCGACCGCATGATGCCGCACCAGTCCGACCAGCGTCGCGCCGTAACGCCGGGTGTAGTCGGCCCGCAAGGCGTCGGCGCTGGCCCGGTCGGTGTTGGCGATGCGCTCGACATAATCGGTCATCAGCCGATTGATGGCGGGGAAGATGGCAAACGATGCCGCATGCAAGGTGTTGTCCAGATCGAACAGCCAGATCGGTTCACCGGCGTGGCGGCGAGCGTGCAGCGTCAATCTGCGGTCAGTGCGGGAGGTGGGCATTTGAAAGACTGGCTGGAACTGGCCGGGACAGCGGCGGAGCTGCATGGTGCACCATAAACCGCCGGCCCGCCATATAGCATGCGCAACCGGCCGGGGTCGGCCGAGCGACCGGTGGCGCTGCCGTTGCTGCCGCCAAGGTCACCCGCCAGGCGTAACCTTGGCACAGCTTAAGCCGGACGAATCAAGCCGGACCCGTCAATGCGAGCGAATCATGGTGCCGAACGGCTGTTCGGTCAGGATTTCCAGCAACACCGAGTGTTCGATTCGGCCGTCGACAATATGGACCGAGCGCACGCCGCTCTTGGCGGCGTCCAGCGCCGAGGAAATCTTGGGCAGCATGCCGCCGGAAATCGTGCCGTCGGCAAACAGGGCATCGATTTCACGGGCCGACAAGTCGGTCAGCAAATTGCCTTGTTTGTCGAGTACGCCGGGAATGTTGGTCATCATCACCAGTTTCTCGGCATTCAGGACCACGGCCAATTTGCCCGCGACCAGGTCGGCGTTGATATTGAACGAAAGGCCGCTTTCGTCGAAGCCGATGGGGGAGATCACCGGGATAAACGCGTCGTCCTGCAGTGCTTTCACCACAGCGGGGTTGATCGTCTCGACTTCGCCGACCTGCCCGATATCGAGAAATTCACCGGGATTGTCGCGATCGGGCAGCAATAACTTGCGCGCACGGATCAGGCCGCCATCCTTGCCGGTCAGGCCGACGGCCTGGCCGCCGAAATGGTTGATCAGCATCACGATATCTTGTTGCACTTCGCCGCCGAGCACCCATTCGACTACTTCCATGGTCTCGTCGTCGGTGACGCGCATGCCTTGAATAAAGGTGCCTTGCTTGCCGATTTTCTTCAGTGCGTGGTCGATTTGCGGACCGCCGCCGTGGACGATCACGGGGTTGATGCCGACCAGCTTGAGCAGTACCACGTCGCGCGCGAAGCCTTGCTTCAGGCGTTCGTCGGTCATGGCGTTGCCGCCGTATTTGATCACCACGGTTTTGCCGTGATATTGGCGGATATAGGGCAGTGCCTCGGCCAGGATTTCGGCTTTCAGGGCGGGGGCGATCTGCGAGATGTCAGGGAAGTCGGACATGGCGGCGGGCACGGGCTAAAAGTACACAAGGACAAGAGGCTGCGATTTGCCGAAATTGTACAGGACTCAGGGGATGTGCCTATCGATTTCTTGGGCAATTTATGGGGAGGTTGCCGGGGGCGGCACAGCCCAGTAAAGTGCGGGTAATTCCGCCGCCTATACGCGGCGCGGCAGCCGGAGGCAGCAGTATCATGACGGACCCCATACAATACGAAGCGTTGCGCGTGCAACTGGTCAAATTCGCCCGGATTCAGCTACGCCAGGACGCCGCGGTAGAGGATGTGGTGCAGGAAACGCTGATCGCCTTGCTGGAACATCCGGAGCGGTTTGCCGGGCAGTCGTCGCTGAAAACCTACGCCATCGGCATTCTGAAGCACAAAATCGTCGATGTCCTGCGGCGCGGCAAGCGCGAAGTGGCGCTGCACGACAGCGACGATGACGCGCCGGCCACCGATATGGCGGCATTTGACGCACTTTTCGACGAAACCGGCCATTTTCGTGAACGTCCCAGTAACTGGGGCGATCCGGATGCCGCTTTTCAGCAAAAACAGTTTTTCGAGGTGCTGGAAGTCTGTGTCGAACGTTTGCCCGCCAAAGTAGCGCAAATTTTCATGATGCGGGAATGGCTGGACCTGGAAACTGAAGAAATTTGTCAGGAACTGGGTGTGACCACGACTAATGCTTGGGTCATGTTGTACCGGGCGCGCATGCGTTTGCGCGAATGTTTGCAACTTAACTGGTTTGGCGCCGCCGATGGCGCCGCATTGTGACGCGGGCCAACATGAAATTCAGACTGGAATGTCGCGAAGCACACCGTCTTTCGATCGAAAGAATGGACCGCCGCCTCTCATGGTTCGAGCAGGCACGCTTGCGCGCGCACTTGCTCGCCTGCGACGCCTGCACCACGCTGACCGCACAAATGAAACTATTGCGCGGTGCGATGCGACGGCTGGGTCAAGAAGACGAGATCAAACGCGACAGCGGATCGGTTTGAGCGGCTGGGCCACCGTACGACGTCGATCCGTATTCGATGCGGATGATTTACCGCGCGGGCTTCTTCAGAACGTTTTCTTGAATGCACGAGCAGGGCACTCGTCAAGTCATACCCAGTTGCGCTACCGAATCGACCCGGTAGCGTTTTTTTTTGACCTTTTTACTTGATCAGAACGCGTGTTGCAAGTCCAGGTACATCCCTGACTGCGAGTGCCCGGCCAACGGATCATCGGAACCCGCGGTCGGATAATTTGCGTTCAAGCCGAAATCGGCGCCCGAGCTGTTGTGTATCGACGCAACTTGAAATCCGAGCACGGTGCGTTTGGATAAATTGTAGTTGGCGCCCAGCGTGTATAGCGTGGCGTGCCCGGCGCCGCCGATGGAGCCGTTGGTGTCGACGTGGTAAGCCGCTCCGATCAGCGTCAGGGCCGGATTGAGGGTGTAGGTGACGCCGCCCCATTCTTGCTGCGCCATGGTGGGAGCCCCGGCCATGACGGCATTGGCATGCGATGCTTCATACACCGCCTGGACTTTGAAGTTGCCCAGATACAGATTGACACCCGCGGTATATTCCTGCGAATAGGCGAATACGTCCGAGAAATTGCCGTTGCCGTCACGGATTTCGTCGAACATGCCGATCAGCTCATACCGGTCGTTGGTGTAGGTGACCGCCACACCGTCGCTACGGCCCGGCGTGGCGGTGCTGCCGTCCGGGTTGAGCGTGCCGGCGTTAAAGCTGGGCTGATTGCCCAAGGCATACATGGTGGTGATATTGAGGCCATTCCAGTTCGGCGATTCCCAGGTAATGGTATTCGACGTAATCGGCCAGTTACGGCCGCGCGATAACGAAGCCGATGACCAATTCGATTGACCCAAGGGGTCGAAAGGCCATAGCTGGCTGTTCGACAGCCAGAGTTGATTGCCCAGCAGCAACGTGCCGTAGCTATCATTGCTCAGGCCGACATCGGCATAGCGGCTGAATGCCTTGCCATCCGAACTTTCTCCATTGGCGGTGTTTAATCCATCTTCAAGCTGGAATACGGCTTTGTTACCTCCACCCAAATCTTCAACGCCTTTGATCCCCCACAAACTGGTACCGAGGTCGCCGCTCTCAACCCGGAAGCGCGAGGAACTTGAGTTTGCGCTGTTGGGCACGCCGGATTGGTATTCGATTCCGGTATCAATGCGACCATACAAGGTGACGCTACTTTGCGCGTAGGCACTGATGCCCAGGCCTGCCAATGCAATCGCCAATAGAGTTTTTTTCAACTGCGTCTCCTGATAGATAGGGTTTTCTTGCGAGTGCAAATCAGATTGCACTTTTCATGTGCATCCGAAAATAAGCCTGATGCACAATGAAAAAACTCTGCTTCAATAAAGAAATTTAGGTCTACTTAATTCATTTTGAAATAGATCTTTGAAATTCCGGCCTGATGCGCTCCCGCATGGCCACCCACCGGGAAACGCAGGCGCTGATTATGCATAGAGCTGACTTAGCGTACTATGAATTTTTTAGATTTCCTGCAGCAGTAAACGTAAACAAGAAAAATCTCAATCAATCTGATCTACAGACTCTTCGCTTTATTGGGATAGAACGCGATAAAATTTGCCCATGAGTTCCAACACACAAACCGGCCGCGTCCATCTCGCCCAGCTTTTCTGGCTGCGTTGTCTGGCCATCATCGGTCAATTCGTCACCATCGGCGTGGTCGAGATCTTTCTCCAAGTGCATTTGCCGCTGGCGGCAATGCTTACCGTCATCAGCCTGGAAATCGCGTTTAACGCGCTGACCTGGGTTCGCGCCGCCGAACGCGGCCGGGCCGAAACCCATGCCGAATTGTTCGGTCAATTATTCGTCGATCTGGTGGTGTTGTCGGCCCTGTTGTTTTTATCGGGCGGCACCACCAACCCCTTCGTTTCGCTGTATCTGCCCTCGCTGGCGATTGCCGCGGCTGTCTTGCCGCTGCGCTTGGCGTTATGGCTGGCGATCTTTGCCGTGATGTGTTATTTGTCGCTGGGCGTATACTCCATGCCGCTGCTGATGGACAATCCGCGCCGCTTATTTGACGATTTCCAAATGGGTCTGTGGGTCGACTTTATGGTCAGCGTCGGTTTGATCGCATGGTTTGTCTCGCGCATGTCGCAAGCGTTGCGCATGCGCGACGCGGCATTGGCGGAAGCCCAGCAACGCCTGCTGCGCGATGAGCGGGTGGTGGCGCTGGGCGCTCAGGCGGCCAGGGTGGCCCATGAGATCGGCACGCCGCTGTCGTCCATCATGTTGCTCAGCGAAGAACTGCAACACGCGGTGCGTGAAGATGTGCAGCTCGCGCCGTATGCTGCGGATCTCAAATTGCTGGAGCAGCAAGTGGCGTTGTGCCAGTCGGCGCTGGCGCGTTTGCGGGTGCGGGCCGAGTCCGGTGCGCGGCAGAGTTTGAGCGCCTGGCTGCCCGGGTTTGTTGAACAATGGCGCTTGCGCCATCCCCATGTGGATTTTGAAATCATCGGGCCGATGGTCAACCATGTGCAATTGAGCGATACCGTCGCGGTGGGCCAGATCCTGACCATCCTGCTGGATAATGCGGCACGGGCCAGTCGCGACTTCGTCACCCTCGAAGCCCGAGTGGTGAGCCCGGCGGGCTCTGAGGCCAGGCCCCATGCCGCCGTCGACGGGCAAGCGGTAGCCGGTCGCGAGATTGAATTCCTGGTGTGCGACCGTGGGCCCGGAGTGCCGGCCGAATTGCGCGATACGCTGGGCTCGGTGCCGGTGGAGAGCACGCAGGGCGGCCAGGGCGTCGGCCTGTATCTGGCTTATGCCACGGCCGCGCAGCTGTCCGGTTCGATTGCATTGCGGGATGCGCCGGAACGTGGCACGCTGGCCGTGTTAAGGCTGCCTGAGGCTGCTTGAGGTGACATATGAGGTGGCACATGAGGCACCGAAGCTTGACGCACCGAAGCCTGACGCAGCCGCAATCACTTCAGCGCGCCTCGGAGCCGGATAGCCGGATTAAAGCAAGCACTGAACCCTAAGAAAAAGAGCGATATGAATTTTCTGGTAATCGATGATGACGAAGTTTTTGCCGGCATCCTGGCGCGTGGCCTGGTGCGGCGCGGTTATGCCGTGCATCAGGCGCACACCGCGGAAGCCGCGCTGAAATTGGCCGATGCCTTGCCTTTCAATGAAATCACGGTTGACTTGCACCTGGGCAACGATTCGGGCTTGACCCTGATTGCACCGTTGCGCGACTTGCACCCGGAGGCGCGCATCCTGGTATTGACGGGCTATGCGAGCATTGCCACCGCGGTGCAAGCGGTCAAGGAAGGGGCCGACAATTATTTGGCCAAGCCGGCCAATGTCGAGACCATACTGGCGGCTTTGTCGCAGGACGCCAGCTCGGCGAGTGCCGAGGATGCGCTGGAAAATCCGGCTACCTTGTCGGTGGCGCGGCTTGAATGGGAACATATCCAGCGGGTGCTGGCCGAGCACGACGGTAATGTGTCCGCCACCGCCCGGGCACTGAACATGCACCGCCGGACTTTGCAACGGAAACTGGCCAAGCGGCCGGTGAAGCAGTAAGTTTCGCCTTGGCAGGCAGGGTCCGGTTCGCTTGAGCTGGTTTGCCTGAGCTGCTACATGAGCAGACTCGCATCGGTGGATTCGCCTCGGCAAGCAGCGGGTTTTGCCGCGCAAGGCCAAGCTCAGGCATCTTGCGCCGGTGTCGCCGTGAGAGCCCGCATGAGCCTCACGGCGCACCTTGAGCGCTACAAAACGTAGCGCGACAAATCCTCATTCTGCGCCACTTCGCCCAAGGCCTGGTTGACATAGGCCGCGTCGATTTCGAGCGGCTTGCCGGTATGATTGCCGGCGGCAAACGAGACTTCTTCCAGCAACTTTTCGATCACCGTGTACAAACGACGTGCGCCGATGTTCTCGGTTTTTTCATTGACCGAGAAAGCAATCTCGGCCATCCGGCGTATCCCTTCCGGGGTGAAGTCGAGCTTGACCCCTTCGGTTTCCAGCAGGGCCTGGTATTGCTTCACCAGGCTCGCATCGGTGCTGACCAGAATCGCTTCGAAATCCTCCA
>JAMFSV010000259.1 GCA_026225455.1 Burkholderiales bacterium
ATTCCGGAAGAAGGCCTGGCATTACGTGGCACCTTCATCATCAACCCGGAAGGCGTGATCAAGACGCTGGAAGTGCATGACAACGCGATCGCTCGCGATGTCGCCGAAACGTTGCGCAAGCTGAAGGCTGCACAATTCGTCGCCGCCAACCCAGGCCAAGTCTGCCCGGCCAAGTGGAAAGAAGGCGCGAAGACGCTGACCCCGTCGCTTGACCTGGTCGGCAAGATCTAAGCATACAAGTCTCTCAAGAAGTGCTGAGCCGCCCCGATTTTGGGGCGCTCGGCAGCATCAGTGAATGGCCGCAGTTGCCGGCATCGAAATAGCAAGTTCGTAACCTCTCAAGCATCGGGGATCATCATGTTGGATGACAGCTTAAAAGCTCAATTGCAAGCCTATCTGCAGCACGTGAACCGGCCGTTCGAAATAGTGGCTTCGCTGGACGAGCAGCCCAGCTCGCGCGAGCTCGAAGCGCTGTTGCAGACCATCGCGGGGTTGTCGGACAAGATCACTCTGCGCACCGACGGCAACGATACCCGCACGCCGTCGTTCAGCCTCAGCCCTGTGGACGGCGGGCAAAGCCTGCGCTTTGCCGCCATCCCGCTCGGCCACGAATTCACCTCGCTGGTACTCGCGCTCCTCTGGACCGGCGGCCATCCGCCCAAGGTCGAGCCGGAAGTGATCGAACAGATCAAAGCACTCGACGGCGACTATCGCTTCGAGGTCTATATGTCGCTGTCCTGCCATAACTGCCCGGATGTGGTGCAGGCACTGAGCCTGATGGCTGTGCTGAATCCGCGGGTGCAGACCGTGGTGGTGGACGGCGGGCTGTTCCAGGGCGAAGTCGACGCGCGCCAGATCATGGCAGTGCCGAGCGTCTATTTGAACGGCGAGATGTTCGGCGCGGGCCGCATGGCGCTCGAAGAAATTGTCGCCAAGCTCGATACCGGTTCGGCTGAGCGTGAAGCGGCCAAGCTCAATGCCCGCGAAGCGTTTGACGTGCTGATCGTCGGCGGCGGCCCGGCCGGTTCGGCGGCTGCGGTCTATGCGGCGCGCAAGGGTATCGACACGGGTATCGCGGTCGAGCGCATGGGCGGCCAGATCAACGACACGCTGTCGATCGAAAACTACATTTCCGTGCTCGAGACCGACGGCCCGAAGTTCTCGTCTGCGCTCGAAGCGCAAGTGCGCCACTACGGCGTGGACATCATGTCGCAACAGCGCGCGGTCGAGCTGATTCCGGCCACGCACCCGGGCGGCACGGTCGGTGTGCGGATGGAAAACGGCGGCGTGTTGCACAGCCGCAGCGTGATCCTTTCGACCGGTGCGCGCTGGCGCAACGTCAACGTGCCGGGCGAGCAGGAGTACAAGAACCAGGGCGTGGCCTATTGCCCGCACTGCGACGGTCCGCTGTTCAAGGGCAAGCGCGTGGCCGTGATCGGCGGCGGCAACTCGGGCGTGGAAGCGGCAATCGACCTTGCCGGCCTGGTCGAGCACGTCACGCTGATCGAATTCAGCGAGCAGCTCAAAGCCGATGCCGTGCTGGTGGCGAAGCTGCATAGCCTGCCCAACGTGACGGTCAAGGCCAACGCGCAGACACTCGAGATTACCGGCGACGGCAGCAAGGTCAACGGCCTGCGCTTCAAGGACCGCGTGAGCGGCTCTGAACATACGGTGGCGCTGGAAGGCGTGTTTGTGCAGATCGGCCTGGTGCCCAACACGGAATGGCTCAAGGGCACACTGGAGTTGAGCCGGTTCGGCGAGATTGTCGTCGATGCCAAGGGGCATACCAACGTGCCGGGCGTGTTTGCCGCGGGCGATTGCACCACCGTGCCGTACAAGCAGATCGTGATTGCCGCGGGTGATGGAGCGAAGGCCGCGCTGAGTGCTTTCGACTACCTGATCCGCATGCCGGCGGTTGAAGAGGCGACCGAGGATTTGCGCGCGGTCGAGGCTTGATCGCAATGGAATCATGTGCAACACGAGCTATGGCCCGTTTCGCTTTTCCGCGATCGCGCATAATAAGCACCGTTGTCTAACCACTCTCAGCCGCCAAAGCCAGGGGGCCGCTCGCCAGCTTGACGAGCGGTCTTTCCAGCGCGGATAGCGTGCTTGACGCCGGCTGCGGCAAGACTGCGCTGTTGCGCGACGCTCTCAATATGTCTTCGGCATGCGGCGTTGGCGTCGATATCAACTGAAATTTTCTCGATGCGGCGCGCTTGCTCTTTTGCGGTGGCGCGCTCAGTGGCCCGCTCATTGACCCGCTACTCACGCCGTTCGACTATCCCTTGCTCGAACATACCCGCCCAAGCCAGGGCCACGCGGCAATAATTTGCGTTGGGTCGACCCATGCCTTCGGCTGATGCGAAGAATGCTTGCGCATGCGTTTTGATCGGCGCAAATCCGGCGGACGTCTTCTGCTCGCCGATCGGCGATTGGATCTGACCCCGACGGCATTTCCTTTTGATACCCACTAGAGATACCCACCAGAAAGACTTGCCATACGAGTCGCGAACCGTGTCCTGAGGCCGTTCGAATCGGATGGGCATGCAGATGTTCCGGCTGGCGCCGAAGATATTCGCGTGAACAGGCCCGCAAAAAGTGTGGTGTTTTGGCGAACTGACACGAACGTTATAACGGACCAACAAAAAGAGGCCATAGTCGCCCGTGTCCATCGTGGATAAAGCACGGGCAGAAAACCAACAGCCGCAACCGAAGGGGATTTTCCGCATGAAGACGCGCGTCTATCACCATCCCAAACAGAAGACCCTGGCGCTCGCCTTGACGGCGGCCCTGGCGGTCATGGCGCATGCTGCAATGGCGCAGACGGTCAGCGGCCCGACCGGCCCCTACACTTGGACCAGCGGCGACCTGACCGTTACGCCAACTGGAGTCATTTCCGGCGGCACCGCTGTTACGGCCTTTGGTACTTTGGGCACGCTGACCAACAACGGTACGATCAGCGGCGGCAACAGCGGCATCCTTAACGGCGTCATCAGCAACGGCACCATCAGCAATAACGGCATCATCGACACGCTGATAAACAATGGCACCATCAGCGGCACTGCCTTGGGCATCGCCAACAACGGCACCATCGGCAGACTGATCAACACCGGCCTCATCAGCGGCGGCACGGCCATCAGCGACAATGCCGGCCCGATCGGCACGCTGATCAATTCCGGTATCATCAGCGGCAACATCGTCGACAACGGCAACCTGATCGGCACGCTGACCAATAGCGGCTTGATCGACGGCGGTATCACCAGCGACGGTACGATCGGCATCTTGACCAACAGCGGCACCATCAGTGGCGGCATCTACAACTTTTTCGGCACCATCGTTACGCTGATCAACACCGGCACCATCAGCGGCGATGCCATCCATAACTCCGGCACGATCAACACCTTGACCAATAGCGGTACCATCACGGGTATCGGGTTTGCGATCTTCAACGAGAATTCGGGCGTGCTGAGTCCCATCACCAACTCGGGCCTGATCGCGGGCGATATCATCAACGCGTCCAGCAATGACCTGAGCATCAGTGGCGGCACCGGCACCATTTTCGGCACCGTGACCGGCTTTGGCGGCACTATCGGCGCCATCACCAACACCACCTCGAACGTTGCGTTCGGTTCCGGCAACCTGTTGCTGAACGACAATATCAACGTTGGCGGCAACGCGGTAAATAATACCGGCACGGCGGTGTTGCAGATCAACCAGCCGTTGACCATCACCGGCAACTACAACCAGGGCGCAGGCGCGACGTTGCAGATCGGTGTCGCCAGCGGCGCCACGACATTAGGCACAATCACGGACACCGGTTACGGCCGGCTGGTGGTGACCGGTAATTCGACCATCGCCTCCGGTTCGGCGGTGACGCTGCAATCAAACGGTTATGCGTTTGCCGCCGGACAGCGTTACGTGGTGGTGGATACGGCGGGCACCGCGGTTTATAACCCAGGCAGCCTGCATTATTCGATCAACGGCTACACCTCGAACGTCACCGGTTCGGTTGCGGCTAACGGCAGCAACAGCGATCTGGTGCTGAATGTGGTCAGTGCTGCTGCGCTCACACCGCCATCTACTCCCACTCCCACGCCCACCCCGACGCCAGCGCCAACGCCGGCTCCAGTACCGAGCCCCGCATCGATCGCGACGGCGCCCAACGCCATTGCTACGCTCAATGGCCTGCTCAGCTACACCGGCATCGGCAATGCGGGACTGCTGAATCTGTACGACGCCGCGCTCGGTTCTCTGAGCCAAGGAACGGCCGCGAGCGCTAACCGCATCGGCAAACAACTGGCTCCGGGCCAGGTCGACACGGCATCGGCCGCACCGATCTTCGATGCCATCAACGTAGTCGGTGCCCGCGTCGATGGCCTGCGCCTCGCACAAGCGGACGGCGGCAGCGGTGTTGCCACAGGCGAGAGTCCTGCCGACTGGGGCGTGTGGGGCCAGGCTTATGGCGGTCATGCCAGCCAGAACGAACGCGATGAGGTGGACGGCTACAGCGCCAACTACGGCGGCCTGCTGCTCGGCGCCGACAAGGCGATCGGCGATAACTGGCGTGCCGGCGGCGTGTTCAGCTACAGCAATACGGCGGTCAATAACACGGGCGACACGGCAGGCGACACCACCCGCATCAACGGCTACGGCCTGATCGGCTACGCCAGCTATACCGGCAGTCCGTGGTATGTGAACCTGTCGGGCGCGGTGGTCGAGCAGCAGTACGACAGCACCCGTGAGGTCAACCTGCAAGGCTTCTCGGGCACGGCCAACGGCCATGTCAGCGGCCAGCAGTATGTGGCGCGCTCGGAGGCCGGTTATCCGCTGGCGCTGGGCGGGTTCACGCTGACCCCGTTGGCGAGCCTGACCTACAGCTACCTGACCCAGGGCAGCTATACGGAAAGCGGCGGCAACGGCGCGGCGCTGGCGGTAGGCTCCAGCCATACCAACTCGGTGAAAAGCAGTCTCGGGACCAAGCTGGAAAAATCCTTCTCGACCGGCTACGGCGAAATCGTGCCGAACCTGCAAGTGCAGTGGATCCACGAATTCGATCATACGGCGCAAACCACGGGGGCCAGCTTTGCTGCGGATCCGACGGGTCAAACTGCATTCACCACGGTGGGCGCGACGCCAGTGTCAAATCTAGCCGATGTCTCGCTGGGCGTGACGCTGCTGCGGGCCAACAACCTGAGCCTGTCGCTGTGCTACGAGTTGCAGGCGGGCGGCGGGTTTGTCTCGCAGACCGGCAGCGTGCGCGTGCGGCAGGCGTTCTGATCCACCGTTGCTGAAGGGGAGCGCCTACCTGAACGACCCCAGGGCATGGCAACGGCCTCCTGCGTCGTTGTATCGGGCTTTGCCGGTCCGCTTCGCGGAAATCAGTCTAAAGGTGGAACTGCCCCGTCGGCCAGCGTCTTAAGCAGGCGCGCGCGACGGCGTTCCAGGTCCGCTATCTGGCGCTCGATCGAGGCCAGCCGTGTGCGTTGGGCATCGGAGGTTTCGGCGCATGAGCCCGCGCCTTCGATCATGCGCATGCAGTCGGGAAACGAGCGGATATCAGCCAGGCTGAAACCGGTCGCAATCATGCGCTGAATCTGCCTGACCTGCGTGATAGCTGCCATTGGAAAGGCCCGGTAGCCATTGGTCGCGCGCACGGAGGTTAGCAGAGCGTGCTCGTCATAGTGGCGGATGGAGCGTACGCTTGCGCCGGTCTCGCGCGCCAGTTCGCCGATGGTCAGCAGTTTTTGCTCAATGGATTGGGTCATGTGAAAAGCATAGCACTTTTCGCTTGACCCTCACATCAGTGTCAGGCTTCAGACTGTGAGGGTCTTAACCATCCAGGAATCCAATCATGTTCCACAATATCCTTCGTCACGGGTTTTCAGCCTTGGCGGCAATGGCCGCCACGCTCGCGGTGTCATCGGCCGCAGTTGCGGATACAAAAAACTATACAGTTGCCGCCCCGGACGGCGTCACGCTTGCGGTACAAGAATCGGGCAATCCGCATGGGCCGGCTGTCGTCTTGATTCACGGATTGCTCGGCAGTCGCCTGAACTGGGATGCGCAAGTCAACAGCGCTGAACTTCGGCGGTATCGCATCATTACCTACGACCTGCGCGGCCACGGTCTGTCCGGCAAGCCAACGCGGGCCGAAGCATATAACGATGGGCGGCATTGGGCGGATGATCTCGCCACGGTCATGGAGTCGTCGCATGCGAGTCATCCCGTGCTTGTCGGGTGGTCGTTGGGCGGCACAGTCATATCGAATTATGTGGCGGCATATGGCGACAGCCAGATTGCCGGAGCGGTCTATGTCGACGGTGTGATCGAACTGAAAGAGGACCAGATTGTGGCCCATCCGGAGGTCTATCGCGACATGACGTCATCCGATTTGAAGACGCACCTGGATGGCGAACGCACTTTTCTCAGCCTGTGTTTCCATACGCAGCCCGACAGGTCCACAACTGAGCGTCTGCTCGCCAATGCGGCAATGGCGTCGTGGGACATGCAAAGCGCGGTTCAGTCGATGACTGTCGCCGCTTCCGAGGGCTTAAGCAAGATCACTGTGCCGGTCCTGTTGCTCTATGGCGAACACGACGCGCTGGTGAATGCGAGCGGCGCGATCGCTCGGGCGAAAGAACTTGATCCGCACATTCAAATCAAGCTGTACGCGAATTCGGGTCATGCACCTTTTATGGAAGAGCCGGATCGTTTCAATCACGATCTGGCCGCTTTCATCGATACCACCGTGGCGCACTGAGTCGAAATCCGCAAGGCGATGCATACGCATGTCTTGGCTGGGGCATTCTGGTCCTGCTCCTGTTAAGTGACGAGGCGGATCGCCTCATCACTTAACACAGGAAACCGAGGAGGGGTTCCTATTAAGAGCCGGAGCGTCAGAACACCTGCCGCAGGCGCACGCTACCCGTCTGCGAGACGAAACCGCCGCCCGCCTGCAACTCATAATGTACCGACAGGCTCAGATTGTTGGCGCGCAGCAGCGTCAGGCCCAGCGACACATCGGCCAGATCCTGTACCGGCGTTGCCCCTACCGTGGTGAATCCGGTCTGGCCTGTCGGGTCCGCCGCGTAGCTGGCCCCTGTCACCTGCGCCGTATGATCGAATTCGTGGATCCACTGCACTTGCAGATCCGGTACGATCTGGCCGTAGCGGGTCGAGAAAGCTTTTGCCAGGTTCGCGCCGAGGCTGCTCTTTACCGAATTCACGTGGGAGCCATCGATCGACAGTGCCGAGCCGTTGCCGCCGCCCTCCGTGTAGCCCCCCTGGTTCTGGTAGCTATAGGTGAGGCTCGCCAGCGGCGTGAGGGTGACGCCGCTCAGCGCCAGCGGATAACCGGCCTCGGCGCGTGCCACATATTGCTGGCCGCTGAAGTGGCCGTTGGCCGTGCCCGAGAAGCCTTGGAAATTGACTTCGCGGGTGGTGTCATACTGCTGCTGCGTCACACCGCCCGACAGATTCACATACCACGGACTGCCGGTATAGCTGGCATAGCCGATCAGGCCATAGCCGTTGATGCGGATGGTGTCGCCTTCGGTGTCGCCGGTGCTGTTGACGGCCGTGTTGCTGTAACTGAACACGCCACCGGCACGCCAGTTATCGCCGATCGCCTTGTCTGCGCCAAGCAGCAGGCCGCTGTAGTTGGCGTTGTAGCCGTCCACGTCGTCGCGTTCGTTCTGGCTGGCATGACCGCCGTAGCCCTGACCCCACATGCCCCAGTCGGCGGGACTCTCTCCCGTGGCAACGCCGCTGCCGCCGTCCGCCTGCGCGACGCGAATACCGTCGACATGGCCACCCACCACGTTCATCGCACTGATAGTCGGCGCGGCCGATGCCGAGCTGGTCTGGGTCGGCGCCAGTTGCTTGCCGATCCGGTTGGCGGTGGCAGGCGAGGCTTGGCTCAGGACGCCCAACGCGGCGTTGTACAAGTTCAGTAGCGCGGGATTGCTGATGCCGGTGTAGCTCAACAGGCCGGTGAGCGAGGCCACCGCGTTCGGCGAGCTCGCAATTGAGGCGGCGCTGGTTGGCGGTGCTGGCGTCGTTGGTGGCGTTGTCGAATTCGCGGTGGCACTCACCACGTCCAGCACCAGATCGCTGTTACTGCCGTTAGCCACCGTCGAGCCGGTCACGTCCGAGGTATAACCGTTGATCGAATAGTTCAGGCTGCCCGGGTTGTAGACTGCGGTGCCGGTGGTATCCACCACCACGTAGCGCTGTCCGGCGGTAAAGATAATACTGTTCGACTGCAGCGTCACCGCTGAGCCCGCGGCAATCGTCGCGTTGCCGCTTACCACCAGCCGGCCATAGCCTGTATCGGTGATCGCACCCACTGTGGTGGCGCCGCCGGCGACACCGATCTGCAAGTTGGCGCCGGCGCCTTGATTGTAGTTGCCGGTGATGGTCACTGTCTGGTTGACCTGCAGCACTGCGGTGCCGGTATTGTTCACCAGGTTGGCGCCGACGTTGATGTTGTCGTTCAGCAGTAGGTTGCCGGAACCGAAGTTGACGTTCGAGAAAGTATTGGTGATCGTGCCCGTAGTACCGCCGAAGCCGGTCAAGGTCCCGAACACCGCGCCCGAGCCGCCGTTCAGATTCAAGTCGAAGCTGGAATGGTTACTGATATTACCGGCGATCAAGCCGCTATTGGTGACCGTGCCGAGCGTGCCGGTGGGGTTAACATAGAGCGCCGTAACGACGCCGCTGAGCACACCGCTATTGTTCAACCTGCCAATCGAGCCGCCGTCCAAAATGCCGGCGGCTTGGCTGACACCAGCTATCGTCACCCCGGTGGCGCTAATGGTGCCGCCCACGGCATTATTAAGCACGGCAATGCTGCTGAGAATACCCACTCCGATGCCGGCGTGGCCGCCGCTAATGACGCCGCTATTGGTCAGTGTGGCGATGGTGCCGGTGTCGAACAGCCCCGAGATACCACCTGTGATGATCCCGCTGTTATTCAGCAAACCGATGGTGCCGTTATTGGTAATCGCGGTGCTGCCCTCGAGGGTGGCGCCAAGCGCGGCGATGGTGCCGCTATTGCTCAGCGTGCCGATGGTGCCGCCGTTGTAGACCGCGAGGTCATCGCCGACGATGACGCCGCTGTTGGACAGTATGCCGATGGTGCCCGCATTGAGAATGCCTGCCAAGGGACCGCCGATCGTGCCGCTGTTGGTCAGCGTGCCGATGGTGCCGTTGTTGGCGATGCCGGTGAGGGCGCTGATGACGAGGCCGTTGTTGGTCAGTACGCCGATGCTGCCGTAATTGCTGATGCCGACGGCATTAGTGGCGGCGGAGCTGGTGGAAATGTTGCTAATGGTGCCGCTGTTGGTCAGCGCGCCGATGGAGCCGCTATTGACGATGCCGGCGGCATGGGTAGAGGCGCTGGCGCTGACGACGCCGCCGTTATTCAACGTGCTGATGGTGCCGTTGTTGTTGATGCCGGCGATACTGCCGCCGATGGTGCCGCTGTTGCTCAGCGTGCCCAAGCTGCCGCTGGCAGCAACACCGGTCAAGCCACCGGAAATGGTGCCGGACGACGTAACTGAAAGGTCGCCGCTGGTCCAAATGTTGGGGCCGGTGGTAGGGCCGCTGACCTGCGCCATTGCCGCGTGCGACATGACAGCCAGGGCCGCCGTCAAGGCGAGCGTCAGGGCCTTCTGTTTGGGACGATGGTCGACGTGCTCTTTCATTCGGGGAAACCCTCGGTGGTGGCTGTTGGCTGGCTGTTCGCGGTTCACCCGCGCTGGTCAGGCGCGACTTTGCCCTTTTCAAAATTGGTCCGCTATTGCGCGTGTATCAATTCGCGAAAACGACACACTTTTTTTGAAATGTTCCACGCCGAGCGGAATATCTGCATAAGCGTCCAACCCGGACGACCGCGGGACACGGCTCGCAACGTCGTATGTCACACCTTTCCGGCCTTTATCGTGTGTCCGCAATAAGCCATGTCTCAGGCTGCGCTTATCCACGAAAGCACGGCGATCCTATCCCGCAGGGACGGGACGAGCCGAGCAATCAACGGCATAAAAAACCTGAGCAGGGGCAAGAAGGCAGGTCTCGCAATCGCGGGACGTCCCAAGGGCGCGGGTGCAGGCTGCGGCCACCAAGGGTCCGGTGGCTGGGACGTCACAACACGTAACCCTAGCTGGACGTAGCCGCCACATTGGCTCGTGCCGTGTGCAATTTGTTGTAACTGTCGATCAGGCGCTGGTGCCGGTCGAGCCCCTCCAGTTTCATACTCGTTGGCGTCAAGCCGAAGAAGCGCACGCTGCCGTCCACCGACCCCAACACCGCGTCCATTCGAGGGTTGCCAAACATCCGGCGAAAATTGACCACGTAATCCTCCAGTTCCAGGTCGTCATCCAGCAGCACCTCCAGCACCACATTCAAGGCCTGATAAAACAATCGGCGCTCGACCGTGTTGTCGTTGTACTGCAGGAAGGATCCCACCAGCTCTTGTGCCGCCTCGAATTGCTGCAAGGCGAGATGAATCAACAGCTTCAACTCCAGAACTGTCAGTTGGCCCCAGGCCGTATTCTCGTCAAATTCGATGCCGATCAATGTGGCTATGTCGGAGTATTCGTCCAGCTCATTGTTATCCAAACGCTCAAGCAGTGCTTCCAGGCCGGCATCGTCCAGGCGATGCAAGTTCAAAATATCGGCGCGGAACAACAGGGCTTTGTTGGTGTTATCCCAGATCAAATCTTCTACCGGATACACTTCCGAATAACCCGGCACCAGGATGCGGCAGGCCGTGGCGCCTAACTGTTCATACACCGCCATGTACGCTTCTTTACCTATGTCTTCGAGAATGCCGAACAAGGTCGCGGCTTCCTCGGCATTGGAGTTTTCACCCTGGCCAGAAAAATCCCACTCAACAAACTCGACATTCGCTTTTGCACTGAAAAAGCGCCACGACACCACACCGCTGGAATCAATGAAGTGTTCGACAAAGTTGTTTGGCTCAGTCACGGCGTTACTGGTAAAGGTGGGCTGAGGTAAATCGTTGAGGCCTTCAAAACTGCGACCTTGCAGCAATTCCGTAAGACTACGTTCCAGCGCCACCTCCAGGCTGGGGTGCGCGCCGAACGAGGCAAACACGCCGCCTGTCTTCGGGTTCATCAAGGTGACGCACATCACCGGGTATGTCCCACCCAAGGACGCATCCTTTACCAGCACCGGAAAGCCCTGTTCTTCCAAGCCCTGAATGCCCGCCAGAATGCCAGGGTATTTCGCCAGCACTTCGGGCGGCACATCTGGCAAGGCGATTTCGCCTTCCAGAATTTCGCGCTTTACCGCCCGTTCAAAAATTTCGGACAAGCATTGCACTTGCGCTTCGGCCAGCGTATTACCAGCACTCATGCCATTGCTGACGTAGAGGTTTTCGACCAGGTTAGACGGGAAATACACCACCTCGCCGTCCGACTGCCGCATATACGGCAGCGAACAGATGCCGCGCTGCACATTGCCGGAGTTGGTATCGAACAAATGCGAGCTATGTAGTTCGCCATCGGGATTGTAAATTTGCCGGCAGTACTCATCCAGAATTTCAGCCGGCAACGCATCTTTACGACCAGG
>JAMFSV010000260.1 GCA_026225455.1 Burkholderiales bacterium
GCTTGGCGCCGTAAAACATGTTCAGGAACAGGGTTTCCAGAATGTCGTCGCGGTGATGGCCCAGCGCGATCTTGGTCGCGCCCAACTCGTCGGCGACCCGGTACAGAATGCCGCGGCGCAAGCGCGAACACAAGGAACAGGTGGTTTTGCCTTCCGGGATCAGACGCTTGACGATGCTGTATGTATCCTGGTTCTCGATATGAAACGGAATGCCCAGGCCGGACAGATATTCGGGTAGCACATGCTCGGGAAAGCCCGGTTGCTTCTGGTCCAGATTGACGGCCACGATATCGAATTCGATGGGTGCGCGCTCGCGCAAACGCATCAGGATTTCCAGCAAGGCATAACTGTCCTTGCCGCCCGAGACGCAGACCATCACCTTATCGCCCTGCTCGATCATATTGAAGTCGCCGATCGCCGTGCCGACCAGCCGCGCCAGCCGCTTGTGCAGCTTGTTGTTCTCGTAAGCGGCTTTTTGCTGATGTTTGGTGAGCGGGCTTTTGTCGACCGCGGCCGTGGTCCAATTGACCGCTTGCTCGGCCACCGCGTCCAGCACGGCCGGGTCGAGATCGGAGTAAATGTCTGCCTGCGACATGTCAGGCGCCCTTGACACGGAAAATCTCGACACCGACCGCATCGCAGTCAGCGTAGACATCGGGTTTTTCGGTCGAGACGCGAACTGCCAGTACTTGCGGGTGTTCAAGCATCATGCGCGCCACGTCGTCGCACAGCGTTTCCTGCAAATGAATATGCCCGCGAGCCACGCGCTGCGCGATAGTCGAGCGCATAAAATCGTAGTCGACCACTTCGGCAAGTTTGTCGGCGACGGGGGTCGACGTGGCCAGCGGAATAAACAAGTCGACATTGATCACGACCCGTTGTTCGCCACGCTTTTCGAAATCGTGCACGCCGATATTGATATTGACTTCATAGTTACGCAAAAACAGGCGGCGGCATTCAGCGAGTTGCGGGTGGGAAAGGGCGCTCAACATGGTCAGGTCCAGTAATAAAAGGCAGTGAGTGCCGGTCAATCAAGATTGGGGCTGGGTGCGTGCCGCACCCATAAACATGACGTCACGCGGCGACGGCAGCAAATGCTGACCACCGTCGACCAACAGGGTGGTGCCGGTCACGGCCGGCGCTTCGGCCAGATAACACACGGCGGCGACCACGTCCTCGGGCCGCGAGGCACGGCGCAAAGGCGTCTGGCGATGCGCGGCGGCAAAGTCGGCCGGGGTCTGATCGGCCGACTGCAAGGTCAGGCCGGGCGCGACACCCGCCACTCGCACGCGCGGCGCAAGCGCCTGAGCCAGGGTGGTGGTGGCCGTCTGCAAAGCAGACTTGCTCAGCGTATATGACAGATAATCGGGGTTCAGATTAAACAGCTTTTGGTCCAGCAGGTTGATCACCACGCCGCGCAGGTGCTCGTCTTCGTCGGCTTCGGGCGAGATCCCCCGATACAACGCTTGCGCCAATGCCAGCGGGGCGGCTACGTTGACGGCGGTCATTTTCAGCAGTGCATCGTAGGAAAAATTATCGGCCCGGTCTTCCACAAACAGCGAGGCGTTGTTGACCACGCAGCGCACCGCACCGAGCAGTTCGGCGCAGCGCGGCACCAGGCTCTTGACTTGCGCTTCGTTGCTCAGGTCGGCGGGCAGGGCAACGGCGTAGCGGCCCAGGGCCTCGATTTCAGCCACCACCGAAGCCGCTTCGGCGCGCGACGTGCCGTAATGCACGCCGATGTCCCAGCCGCGCGCGGCCAGGCCCAAGGCGATGGCGCGACCGATGCGGCGGGCTCCGCCGGTGACGATGGCAACCCGCGGTATCGAATCAGGCAGACGATTTGACGATGGGAACATTTACAATATCGAAATAATGGTGAATTCAAACAAACACGACAGTTTACCCGTTCCGGGTCCGGCCGCGCTCGCGCACTCGCAAACCCTGGAGGCGCTTATCGCCGCGGCAATCGTTGCCGGCGATGGCTGGCTTCCATTCGACCGCTATATGGAACTGGCGCTCTACGCGCCAGGCCTGGGTTATTACAGCGGCGGCTCAACCAAATTCGGCTGGCGTGCCGACGACGGCAGCGACTTTATTACCGCGCCCGAACTCAGCCCGCTATTCGCGCAGACGCTCGGGCAAGCCGTCGCACAAGCGCTGCAGGCCAGCGGCACACGCGCCGTGATGGAATTCGGCGCGGGGACCGGCAAACTGGCCGCCGGGATACTCGCCACGCTCGATGCTCTGGGCGTCCAGTGCGAACGTTACACCATCGTCGAACTCTCCGGCGAATTGCGTGAACGCCAGCAGGCAACCTTGGCCGCGGCCTGTGCCGATAACCCCGGACGGCTGGCCAAGGTGGACTGGCTCGATACCCTGCCCGACCACTTTGACGGCGTGATGCTGGGCAACGAAGTGCTGGATGCGATGCCGGTCAAGTTATACCAGCGCCGAGCCGGGGTTTGGCACGAACGCGGCGTAACGCTGGCCGGGCTTGATGCCGGACCTGGCGCCGCAGGCGTCGATCTGGAGCGGAACCTCGCACCGCCGGACCCGGCACTCTCAAGCCAACCCCGCCTGGGCTGGGCCGACCGGGTGATCGCCGCGCCCGCCCCCGCCTTGGCCGAGCTGCTCGCCGAAATCGAAGGCGACCACGATTATCTCACCGAGACCTGCGATGCGGCGGCAGCCTTCACCGGCACGGTGCTGCAATTGCTCGGCCGCGGCGTCTTGCTATTGATCGATTATGGCTTCCCGCGCCACGAATACCTGCATCCGCAACGCAGCGGCGGCACCCTGATGTGCCATTACCGCCATCGCGCCCATGACGATCCGTTTTTATACCCGGGTTTGCAGGACATTACCGCCCATGTCGATTTCACCGCGATTGCCCAGGCCGGCCTGGACGCGGGTGCCGACTTGCTCGGCTACACCTCGCAGGCGCGTTTTCTGATCAATAGCGGCATTACCGACTTGCTGGGGCAGCTCGACCCGCGGGACACTCAACGTTTCCTGCCGGCCGCCAACGCCGTGCAAAAGCTGCTGGCCGAGTCGGAGATGGGCGAATTATTCAAGGTGATCGGCTTCAGCCGCGGCGTGGACGGCAGGCTGGCCTCATTTGAGCGCGGCGACCGCTCGCATGCACTGTAACAAAGCCGCTGTAACAACGCGGCTGTAACAAAAGCGCCGCCCTGCTTGAGCGTTATACTGTTCGATCCCACCGAACAGTCAAGCAGGCGCGCCATGAACAAACTCGATCTGCTGCGCATCTTCCTGCGCGTCACGGAATTGTCCAGCTTCACCCAGGCCGCCGAAAGTCTGGGGCTGCCCAAGGCCAATGTCTCGGATTCGATTCGCGCGCTGGAAGACCTGCTGGGCACCCGGCTGTTGCACCGCACCACGCGCAAGGTGCAAGCCACGCAGGATGGTCTGGCCCTGTACGAGCGGGCCCACGGCCTGCTGGCGGAGATGGAACAGCTTGAAGCGATGTTCGCGCAGCGGGAACCCCAACTCACCGGCAAACTGCGCGTCGATTTGCCGACCCTGATCGCGCGCCGTACCGTGGTGCCGCAACTGGGTTCATTCCTGGCCGCTCACCCATTGCTGGAAATCGAAGTCAGCAGCACCGACCGGCGGGTCGACCTGGTGCGCGAAGGGTTTGACTGCGTGCTGCGGGTCGGCGGTTTGCAAGATTCGTCGCTGATTGCCCGCCCGCTGGGCGAAATGCCGCTGATCAATTGCGCCAGCCCGGCCTATCTGAGCCGATATGGCGTACCGCACACCCTGGCCGATCTCGAACATCACCGGCTGGTCCATTATGTGCAGGTGCTGGGCGCCCGCTCCCCAGGGTTTGAATACCGGGAAAACGGCGTGGATTGTCAATTGACGATGGCGGGCAGCGTCACCGTCAACAATGCCGAAGCCTACGAAGCCGCGGCGCTGGGCGGCCTGGGTATCGTCCAGGCGCCGGCTACCGGCGCGCGCCGGCATCTGGACAGCGGTGAACTGGTCGCTTTTATGCCGGACTTCGCCGCGGCGCCGATGCCGGTTTCATTGCTTTACGCCAGCCGGCGGCACGTACCGGAACGGGTGCGGGTCTTTATGGATTGGCTGGCCACGGTATTGGCGTCGACGCTGGCCTAAGTCCGCCGCCGACGCCGACGCCGACAATCGGCCCAGGCCTCTCGCCGGCGGCTTGCCGCACGTCAGGCAGGTCGAGGGACGCAAGCCCCTCACCCGATTGTACGGCTGAGCCGAACAGTTCAACCGGCTCCGCCCGGTTTATCGCTGTGCCGGTTCCTCCTATAGTGGCTTACATCAACCCACTACCGAGAGGAAGGAAACCCAAATGAACGCAAACATCGCACTCGTCACCGGCGCCAGCCGCGGCTTGGGGAAAAATGCTGCCTTGAAGCTGGCGGCCAAAGGGGTCGGCATCATTGCCACTTACAACAGCAATGCAGCCGAAGCCGAAACCTTGGTCCGGGAAATCACCGGCAACGGCGGCCGGGCAGCGGCACTCAAGCTCGACGTATCGCGTAGCGACACCTTTGCCGGGTTCGCCACCGAAGTGGCACAGACTTTACGCACCACCTTCGACCGCGAGCAATTCGACTACCTGGTCAACAACGCCGGCATCGGGATCCACGCGGCGTTTGCCGACACCACCTCGGCTCAATTCGATGAGTTGGTCAACATCCAGCTCAAAGGCCCGTTTTTCCTGACCCAAGCCTTGTTGCCGTTGCTCGCCGATAACGGCCGCATTCTCAACGTTTCAAGCGGCCTGACCCGCTTCTCGCAGCCCGGTTATGCCGCCTACGCCACCATGAAAGGCGGGATCGAAGTTTTGACGCGTTATCTGGCGAAGGAGCTCGGCGCACGCGGCATCGCCGTCAACACCATCGCTCCGGGCGCAATCGAGACCGATTTCGGCGGTGGCGTGGTGCGCGATAACGAAGCGGTGAATAAATTCCTTGCCGGCAACACCGCGCTGGGACGCGTGGGTCTGCCCGACGATATCGGCGACGCCATCGCCAGCCTGCTGTCCGATGAAAGCCGCTGGTTGAATGCGCAGCGCGTCGAGTTTTCGGGCGGTATGTTTATCTGATCAACGCCGCCTCAACCGCCCCAACCCGCGCCTGATGCACGGCTTCCTTGATTTTGCCGGGATGCTGCGCGTGCTCGGCCGCAACGGCACCGGCGTCCACCGCCCGCGCGGCCACCAAGGCCACGCGCAGGCGCTCGGCCTGTGGATAAGGCTGGGTCGCCAGCCCGAGCCGGCCGCGCGCATCGGCTTCGCAGGCTTGCAGGGCCTCGGCGAAACGTGCCGGCTTGCGCAAAGCATCGGCGCGCTCGAATAATCTGACCAGCGCGGCCGCGCCCATTTCTTGCGTGCGATGAATATTGCCGTGCTCGCGCGCCACCAGCACCGCCAGGTCGCGGCAGTCGTTGGGCACGCGCAAGCGTTCGCATAACGGTTTCAGCAAATCGACGCTGCGTCCTTCATGACCTATATGGCGGGGCAAGACGTCGGGCGGCGTGGTGCCTTTGCCCAAATCATGGGTCAGCGCGGCAAACCGCACCGGCAATGTATATCCACGGGTGGCGGCATAATCGAGCACCATCATGACGTGAATCCCGGTGTCGATTTCAGGGTGGTAATCGGCACGCTGCGGCACACCCCACAGGCAATCGACTTCGGGCAACACGCGCGCCAGTGCGCCGCAACCGCGCAGCACCCCAAACATCCGCGATGGGTGTTGTTCCATCAGGCCGCGCGCCAGTTCTTGCCAAACCCGCTCGGGCACCAGCGCATCGACCTCGCCGAGCGTAACCATGCGCGCCATCAGGGCTTGGGTCTCGGGCGCGACGGTAAAACTTTCGAAGCGGGCGGCAAAACGGGCCAAGCGCAAGATGCGCACCGGATCTTCGACAAAAGCGTCGCCGACATGGCGAAAGATCCGCGCCGCGAGATCGGCCTGGCCGTTGTAAGGGTCGATCACGGGACCGGTCAGGTCGCCATTGGGCAAGACTTCGCGTGCCATGGCATTGACCGTCAGGTCGCGGCGCGCCAAATCCTCTTCAAGCGTGACGTCCGGCGCATAGTGAAACTGAAAGCCGTGGTAGCCGGCGGCGGTCTTGCGTTCGGTGCGCGCCAGCGCATATTCCGCCTGGGTCTGGGGATGGAGAAATACCGGAAAGTCCCGACCCACCGGCCGATAACCCTGCGCCGCCATCTGCTCGGGCGTAGCGCCGACCACCACATAATCGCGGTCCTGCACCGGCAAACCCAGCAGTGCATCGCGGATCGCGCCGCCGACGGCGTAAATCTTCATGGCGCCGCGCTGGTGACCGGGTTGGCGACAGGTTGGGCGACGGGGTCGGTGTCGCCTTCATAGCGCGCTATCGCATGCCCCTCGACCTGGGCATCGTAAATCCACACTTGCATCGCCGGCTGGGCGGTTAAATGGGCAACGTAGGCTGCCGCCTCGGGCGAGAGCGCCGGGCTGTAGGTATTGAAGCGCATCACCACCGGGGCAAACATCGCATCGGCAATGGAGAATTCGCCGAACAGAAAGGGGCCGCGATATTGATGCAGGCACTCGCGCCAGATGGCGTCGATCCGCGCCACATCGGCCAGAGCCTCGGGCGTGAAGTCCAGCCCCGGCAATACCGAACGGATTTTCATCGGCATTTCGTTACGCAAGGCGCTGAAACTCGAATGCATTTCGGCACTGACGCTGCGCGCATGGGCACGGGCAACGTCATCGCGCGGCCATAGGGCATGTTGCGGAAAACGTTCGGCCAGGGTTTCGGCAATGGCCAACGAATCCCATATCGAGCGGCGGTTTTCGTCGATCAGGCAGGGAATCCGGCCCGACGGCGAATACGCCAGAATTTGCTGTGCGGTATCGTCTTGCCCCAGCCAGATATGAATTTCCTCAAACGAGATACCGAAATGTTTCATCAGTACCCAGGGCCGCAGCGACCAGGACGAGTAATTTTTATTGGCGATAACAAGTTGCATGGTGAGCGTCTCGTGAAGTTAGCGATGGGCGCGTGCGCGATAGGTATTGAAGCGGCCACGCGGCGTCGCATCGGTCAGGTATTCCGGCGCGACAGCTTCGAGGCTGGCTGGAGTGAGATTTAATTCGGCGGCCATCGGCGCGGACAGCACGTTGTCGGTTTTCATCGAGTCGAGGTTGTCGCGGGTCAAGATCGGCGGCCCCGGCAGCAACTCGAACAAACGTGCTTGCAAACGGCCGGCCCAACGCGGCAATTTGA
>JAMFSV010000261.1 GCA_026225455.1 Burkholderiales bacterium
CATTGACCAGGATCAGCACCTGGTTGATCAGGGTGACCAACATCACCCCAAGCAACGTGCCCCATACAGTGCCGGTACCGCCCGTGATCCTGGCACCGCCAAGTATCACCGCCGCGATCACGTCCAGTTCGGTGCCGACCAGATCGAACGGGTTGGCGAGCCGGTTGTTCGACACATGCAGGATGCCGGCCACCCCGGCCAACAATCCGGCATAACCGAACACAAACAAATGAATTGCCCGCAGCCGATAGCCCAAGCGCTCGGCGATCACCAGGCTGCTGCCCATCGCGTACACGCCGCGGCCCATCATGGTGCGTTTCAACAACCACCAGGTGAGCGCCGCGCCTACCACGAGCGCCAGCACCGACACCGGCAACACGGCGCGCAAGCCGTCGCTGGTCTGGTAATGCAGCAAAGCGGTGCGGCCGAAGCGATCCATGCTCGGTGGAATATTCATAAAAAACATGGTGCCGACGAAGGTCAGCAAAATGCCGCGATACAGGTACTGGGTGCCGATCGTGACAATCAACGAAGGCGCGCGCAAGGTGTGGACGGCCAGCCCGTTAAGCAGGCCCAGCAGCATGCCGCCCAAGGCGCCGACCAGCAGAATCAAGGCGAACGGCATCTCGGGCCACCAGGCAAATACCGCCTTGGTCACCGAATACATGACCAGCGCGGCAATCGCCATAAAGGACACGTCGATTCCGCCGGACGCCAGTACCACCAGCGCGCCGCAGGCGAACAAGCCGGTAGTGGTGGCGCTATGCAATAAATCGAACAAGGTGGCGAGCTGAAAAAAGCGCGGATTGATCGCGCCGACGCCGGCACAAGTCAGTAGCAGCAACGCCAGGGTGAAGAGCTCGGGATGACGCGTCAGGCGCGCTCGCAAACCCAGGTGGGGTTGGGCTGCGGCCGGTTCGGCGGGGGGCGAAGTGGTCGCGATGGAGTTCATGCTGCCTCAGACAGGAGTGCGTGGTACAGGTCGGCCTCGGTGACTTGCCGGGCATCGAATTGATCGGCCAGACGGCCTTTTTTCATGAGCAGGATGCGGTCGCAATTTTGCAGCAGCTCGGGCAGGTCATCGCTGATCAAGAGGATGCTGATGCCTTGCTGCGACAGGCTTTGCATGATGCGGTAGATGGTGTCTTTCGAACCGACATCGACCCCCACGGTCGGTCCGTGCAGGATCAGGATGGCCGGTGAGATGGCCAGCCAGCGCCCGATCAGCACGCGCTGCTGGTTACCGCCGGAGAGCGACTGCACCGGTTTGCCGATATCGGGCGTGGCAATTTGCAGGTCGGCCACGGTTTGTTCCGCCAACTGGCGGGCACGGGCTCGATCGAGCTGGCCGGTGCGGCCGCGCAAGCGGCTGATCACCGCCGCAATCACGTTATCGAGGATAGGCTTATCGAGAAACAAGCCTTCGCTCAGGCGGTCTTCGGGTACGTAACCGATGCGGTAGCGGATCGCGTCGATCGGCGAGCGCAAGCGGATGGTTTCGCCGCGCAGACGCAAGGTACCGCTGTCGGCCGGAGCCACGCCGGCGAGAGCCCGCGCCAGTTCATTGCGGCCCGAGTCGAGCAAGCCGGTAACGCCCAGTATCTCGCCGCTGCGCAGGGTAAAACTGACCTCGCGGAATTGTCCTTTGCGACCCAGTTGCGCCGCTTCAAAAATGATTTCACCGCTGGTTTCGCTGTTGCGATAGCGTTCATTGGACAGCTTGCGCCCGGTCATCAGTTCGCTGATCTGCGCTTTGGTATAGTTTTCGATCGGGCCTTGCGACATGGTCTGGCCGTCGCGCAAGATAATCACTTCGCCGCCGATGGCATAACATTCATCGAGCTTATGACTGACGAACAGCACCGTGACGCCTTTGCTGCGCAGGCCGTTGAGCACACGTATCAGATTGTCGACTTCTTTCTGGGTGAGCGACGCGGTGGGCTCGTCCATGATCACAAATTTCGCTTCGCTGGCGATGCCGCGCGCGATGGCGATCAATTGCCGGGTGGCCAGCGGCAGCAATTCGATCAAGGTGGACTGAAATTCGGCATCGGCCGGCAGGCCGACTTCACGCAGGGCTTTGGCGGCCAGAGCGCCGAGCGCGCGGCGGTCGAAGGTGCGGGCCAACCGGCCGTCGTGCTGGGCCAGTTCCGAGGTCAGGCCGATATTCTCGACCACACTCATATTGGGCAGCAGCGAGAGATCCTGATACACCGTCTCAATGCCGGCCGAGAGCGCCTGCAAGGCGCTTAATTGTTCGTAGCGGGTGCCGTCGACCACCAGATAACCTTCGTCGGGTGGCTGGGCGCCGGCGATAATTTTGATCAATGTGCTTTTGCCACAGCCGTTTTCACCTAGCAAGTGATAGATCTGGCCGCGCTGGAATTGCAGGCTGACGCCGCGCAGCGCATGCACGCCGGTAAAGCGTTTGTGTACACCGACGATTTGCAGGAACGGCTGGGGTGCGCTGGAAGCAGGTGTCATAGCAGTCTTCATCGATCAACCGGTGCGCCTCACGGCACACCGGCTTACAGCCAACGGAAAATGCGCTTAGAAAGCGTATTGCTTGTAGTTCGATTTGTCGACATCGATCCAGCCCGCGCCGCGCACGATGATGCCCTTGCCCGGACCCTTGCTGACCGTCACCTTGTTGTAACCCGGCAAGCCGAGATCCATGCCGTTGGTGACTGTCTTGCCTTGGATCAGCATTTTGGCGATATTGTTCATCGCCAGACCCGCGATCTTGGGATCCCAGAACGCGATGCCGGTGACCGCGCCGCTTTCGAGGAACTTGCCGGCTTCACCGGCCAGGCCCGTGCCGAATACGCACAGCTTGCCTTGCAAACCGGCTTCTTCGACCGCGCGCCCGATACCGATGATGTCCAGCGAAGACGAGCCCTGGAAGCCTTTCAGGTCAGGATGTTTGCGCAGCACTTCCTTGGCCACCTCGTAGGCGCGTTCGCCATCGTTGTTGGTTTCCAGCTTGGGTTCGACCAAATCCATCTTCGGATACTTCTTCGCATTGCCGATGCCGCCGTCGGCCCATTGCACTTGCGAACGGCTGCCCAGCGAACCCACCAGCACGGCCCATTTCCCTTCCTGATGCATACAGGCGGAAAGATGCTCGTTCAGCGATGCGCCGTAGGCGGTGTTGTCGAATGCTTCGATATCGACATCGGTATTTTTCTCGTTGTCGGCTTCATGGGTCACCACCTTGATGCCGCGATCCATGGCCTTCTTCAAGGCAGGTTCAAGGGTCGGCGGATCGAACGGCACCACCGCCAACGCGGTCACCTTTTTGGAAATCAAATCTTCGATGATTTTCAATTGCTGGGCCGCATCGGCCTGGCCCGGACCGGTTTGATACGCGTTGATGCCGGGATTTTCCTTGGCGAATTCCTTGACGCCTTCTTCCATCCGGTTGAACCAGTTGATGCCCGTGACCTTGACGACGGTGACGATGGTGACATCGCCGGCCGCTTGAGCCAGGGAGATAGCACCAAGCGCGAGCGATACGCCGGCGAGGGCAGTGGCAAAACGAGTCAGTTTCATTGCAAGTCTCCTGTCTTTTTAGTTGTCCCCTGGGGTCAGGCAGGCGGAGTCCCCGGGGGCACGAGGTTTCCGCAAACTTATTCAGTAGTACGGCTAGCTGGGCGGTGGCGGTGCGGCAACATGCGCGGGCTTGGTACGTGAGCGCCAAGGCAAGCGCACATTGCCGGCAAAGGCGAGGGTGACCAGCAGCAAAAAGCCCCAGGCGCAATCGCCAAAAAATTGTGAAATACCGAGCAAATTGAACAAGCTCGACAACAACTGCAGCACGGTCGCCGAGAACAGGACACACAGCACCCGGCCGTAGCCGCCGGCCGGATTGACGCCGCCCATCACCGCAATCAGGATCGCGATCAGCAGATAAGAATTACCGTAGTCCCATTTCGCGCTTGAGGTATGCGAGGTGACGATCAGGCCGGACAGCGCAGCCATCAGCCCGCACAACATGTAAGTACCGATCAGCATGCGGGCTTGCGGAATGCCGGCGTAGACCGCGGCTTTCGGGTTCGTACCCATCAGATACAACTTCAAGCCAAAAGGTCGTTGGCGCAGAATCCAACCCACCAGCAGCAGCGCCGCCACAAAAATCAGAAAGGAAATCGGTACCTGGAATAGCGTGCCGTTACCGATTTCCGATAAGGGGTCGACATAATCGACATGGACCGAGGCACCGTTGCTGAGCGCCACAGCCAGGCCGGTAAACACCAATTGGGTACCCAGCGTGCACAGAATAGGCGTGAGCCGCAGATAGGCGATGATCAAACCGTTCAAGAGACCGCCCAGCAAGCCGATTGCCAGCGTCAGCAGGACAAAGGCGACGGTGAACAGCACCGGCGAATCATCCCCGCTTATATAGTGGGGAACCGTCAGCGCGGCCGTCATCCCGGCCAGGTTGGCTAGACCGACCCCGGACAGGTCGATCCCGCCGTTGCCGGAAATCATCGACAACATGATGCCCAGGGCCAGCAGCGCCACTTCGGGTAACTGGCTGGCCATCGATTGCAAGTTGTCGATCCCGGCGAATTCGCCATGCGACAGCACCAGTGCGATGAGGGTGATCAGCAGGTTGACGCCGAGCAGGAAATTGAGCTGCCGGTCTTTAAACCAACTGGCCGGAATGGGCAGGAATTTCATCATATGCACAGGTCTCCTGATTGAATCCGGCAATACACCGAGTGGCGTGGGGTTTTCATGCGGCTACTGCCAGCACACCAAGTATTTCCGTCAGCTTGGGCATGGACGGTGCGGTGCCCGCGCGTGTCACCGACAAGCTGGCCAAGGCGCAACCGAAACGCACTGCTTGTAACGGAGTTTCGCCACGCGCCAGCGCCGCGGCCAGGCCCCCCGTGAAACCATCGCCCGCGCCGGCGGTTTCCACTACGGCACCGCATTGATAGGCCGGGATCAGTTCCGAATGTTGGGCCGTGTGAAACAGGGCGCCACTTTCACCGAGCGTGATAATGGCCGCGCCGACACCTTTGCCGAGCAGGATCTGCGCGGCACGGCGTGCATCGTCCACGGTGTTGACGGTGACGCCGGTGAGGGCGGCGGCTTCGGTTTCGTTGGGGGTGATGAAATCGCACAGCGGATACATATCGTCGTCGATCGGCAGCGCAGGCGCCGGATTGAAGACCGTCAGTACACCATGCTTGCGGGCCAGCGCCAGACCGTGCCGTGCTACCGCCAGGGGTTGTTCCAACTGGGTCACGAACACCGCGCTGGCGGCGATTTCCGCTTCGACAGCGTCCAGGTCGGCCGGCGTCATGGTGGCGGCGGCACCGGCGGCGACGATGATGGCGTTTTTGCCGGTGACCTCGTCGACAAAGATATGCGCGGCGCCGGTGGCGACATCGTCGAGCGCCGTGGCGCGCACTTTTATGTTATCGGCCTGCCAGGTTGCGCGTGCAATCGTGCCAAACGCGTCATTGCCGATGCGGGTACAGAAAGTGACCTCGGCGCCCGCGCGAGCCGCGGCCACGGCCTGGTTCGACCCCTTGCCGCCAGGACCCATCTTGAAGGTGGAGCCGGCAATGGTTTCGCCCAACAACGGCATCCGCGCGGCGCGGAAGGTGAGGTCGGTGACATAAATTCCGACGATAAAAACGCGGCCGGTGCGGCTCATCGAGTCTCTCCCGGCGCAGTTGCATCGGGGGTGATCAGGACACCTTTCTTCAGGATAAAACAGCCATAGCCGCGCTGCTCGCCGGACGCAATCACGCAGTACGCACGTTTGGCGCGTTCGTAGAAGGCCATCCGCTCCAGCGGCGCGAACTGGATTGCGCCGCCGGCGGCGTCAAGTTCTCGCTGGGCATCTTGCTGCGCGGCCGGGATCGATTGCGGTGCGCCGACAACTTCCATGCGCCAAGCCGGAGCATCGACAAAAGTGTCGAGCGGCAATACCGACAGCACCGCCTTGAGCACGCGCGCAGCCGGTACCGCATCGATACGCAGCAACTTGCCGAGCACGGTCTGGCGCGCCACCGAGTCGGCCGGGAAATGCGCGTCGCAAATCACCAGTTCATCGCCGTGGCCCATTGCGCGCAACGCGTACAGTACATCGGCGTTCAAGAGTGGATCGAGATTCTTCAGCACTGTGTCTCCTTAACTTTTTAGCGAGCCTTGCCGGCTTCTTATGCTATCTGTTACAAGCTGGATCGAGATGGGATGAAGGATTTAATCTCCATACGGTATCCAGATGTTTTTCACCTGCACGGCTTGGCGCAAAAAGGCGAAACCTTCGCTCTCCCGGGTTTGCCAATCCAGAGCGCGGCCGTAATCCACAAAAGTCCGTTTGAGGTTGCCTATCGACAGGCGTTCGACCTCGGCCGCCTGTTCGCTATCGCCGAAACTCCACACCGCATCGACATCGTCATGCGCGGCCAGCACCGCCAGCAAAGCGCGATTGTCACCCGTCACAATATTGACCACGCCGGCCGGCACATCCGAGGTTTCCACGATTTGGTAGAAGTCGGTGGCGGTGAGAGCCGCGGACGGGTGGGGCACGACCACCACACGATTGCCGAGCGCGATTGCCGGTGCCAGCAGCGATACAAATGCCAGCAGCGGGTGCTCCGCCGGGCAGCCGATACCGATTACGCCGAGCGGCTCATGCATGGCGAGTGCCACGCCGCGCAAAGGCGGCTGATGTACCGCACCATCGAATTTGTCCGCCCAAGCAGCATAGGTAAACAAGCGCTGTACCGCCAAATCTACCTCATTTTGCGCGGCGTCGGCGGACATGCCGGCACGCTCGCCAAGCTGCCGGGCGAATTCGTCGGCACGCACGGCGAGGTTTTCCGCCAGATAAAACAGCACCTGCGAACGATTATGGGCGGTGGCCTTGGACCAGCCCTGGGCCGCGCGCGCCGCCGCCACAGCATCGCGGATATCTTTGCGGCTGCCCGTGCCGACTTCGCCGACTTGCCGCCCATCAGGCGCGAATACCGGCTGCGAGCCGCCGCCATCGGGACGTACTTGCTTGCCGCCGATAAAGAGCTTGGCAGTCCGATCGATCAGGGTCGACGCCGCGGGCAGAATTTCCGTGTTTGCTGCCGGTGCCGGTACCTGAGTCGACGCGCGCGGCTTGAGCTTGCTCCAGGCGCGCGGCTTGAGATATTCGTAGACACCTTCACGGCCACCTTCACGGCCAAAGCCCGATTCGCGGTAACCGCCAAAACCGACACTGGCGTCGAACAGATTGGTGGCGTTGATCCATACCACGCCCGCGGCCAGGCGCGGTGCGATATCGAGCGCGCGGCCGATGGTCTCGGTCCAGACGCTGGCAGCCAGGCCATAACGAGTATTGTTGGCGAGTGCGACAGCTTCTTCGGGAGTGCGAAAGGTCATGGTGACCAGTACCGGCCCGAAAATTTCTTCTTGAGCCAGGCTCGATGCGGGCGCGACACCGGTAATCAAGGTCGGCGGGAAAAAATTACCGTCGGCCGGCAGGGTCAGGCCGGTGGGTTGCCAGATCGCGCAGCCTTCATTGGCGCCTTGTTCGACCAGCGTGCGGATTCGTGCCAACTGGACGGGATCGATAATCGCGCCAAGGTCGATGCCTTTATCCAGCGAGGTGCCCACCCGCAAGGTTTGCATGCGCCGCCGCAGCTTGTCGACCAGGCGCGCCTCGATGCCTTCTTGCACCAGCAGCCGCGAGCCGGCGCAACAAACCTGTCCCTGGTTGAACCAGATCGCGTCGACGATACCTTCGACCGCGCTGTCCAGATCGGCGTCGTCGAACACGATAAACGGCGATTTGCCGCCCAATTCGAGGGTCAGCGATTTGCCGCTGCCGGCGGTAACCTGGCGTATCTGCCGGCCCACCTCGGTCGAACCGGTGAAAGCGATCTTGTCGACGCCCGGGTGTGCGACCAATGCGGCGCCCGTACCGCCGTCGCCCGTGACTACATTCAGCACCCCGGCCGGCAGCCCGGCGCGGTGTGCCAATTCGGCGAACAGCAAAGCGGTGAGCGAAGTGAATTCGGCCGGTTTCAACACCACACAATTGCCCATCGCCAGCGCCGGAGCGATTTTCCAGGACAACATCAGCAAGGGGAAATTCCACGGCACGATCTGGCCGACCACACCGAGCGGGGCCCAGTCGGCAAACTCGCTATCCTGCAGTTGGGCCCAGCCGGCGTGGTAAAGCAGATGCCGCGCCACCAGCGGCACGTCGATATCGCGGGTCTCGCGGATCGGCTTGCCGTTGTCGAGCGCCTCCAGCACGGCGAACAGGCGGCTATGCCGCTGCACCATGCGCGCCAGCGCATACAGGTGTTTGGCTCGGCCATGTCCGCCCAATGCTTGCCAAGCGGGCAGTGCGTTACGCGCAGCGTCCACCGCGTGGCCGACATCGGCGGCCGTACCCTGGGCCAGTTGCGCCAGCAGGCGGCCATTGGCGGGCTCATGAGTGTCGAAGCTTGTGCCTGCGGCGGGAGTGGCCCAGGTGCCGGCAATAAAATGATTGAAGCGGGCGTCATGCGACGCCAGCCAGGCGCGGGCGGCCTGGTCGTCTTCCGGGGCGGGACCGTAATCCATTGAAGAAAAGTACTCGGCTATGCTCATGGGATTTAGGCAAGTGGGTGACGATGGAACGCCGAATAACGGCCGCTCACGTGATGTTCTAGTTGTCGCTCGATATCGGCCAGCAGGCTCGAAGCGCCAATCCGGAACAGATCGGGCTCAAGCCAGCGGCGGCCCAATTCTTCCTTCATCAGAATCTGGTAATTGAGCACACCCTTGGCGGTCGAGACGCCGCCGGCGGGTTTGAAGCCGACCAGCCAATTGGTGCGTTCGTGATAGTCGCGAATCGCGCGCACCATCACCAGGGATACCGCCAGCGTGGCATTGACGCCTTCCTTGCCGGTCGAGGTCTTGATGAAATCGGCCCCGGCCATCATGCAGACCATTGAGGCCCGAGCGATATTGGACAAGGTCTGAATATCGCCCGTCGCCAGGATGGCTTTGAGGTGCGCATCGCCGCAGGCGGCTCGGAAATCGCGGATTTCGTTGTAGAGGGCAAGCCAGTTGCCCGTCAGAATATGTTCACGCGTCACCACGATATCAATCTCGTGGGCGCCATCGGCCACCGAGGCGGCAATTTCCTTCAATTTGAATTCGTGCGGAATCAGACCGGCGGGAAAACCGGTCGACACCGCGGCGACCGGAATCCCGCTACCGGCCAGTGCTTCCACCGCGGTGGCGACAAAGCGGTGATAAACGCATACGGCACCGGTGCGGATCCGCTCGTGACTCATGCCCAATGCTTCCAGCAAGTCGGCACGCACCGGCTGGCGAGCTTTGGCGCACAAACGCTTGACCCGGCCGGCGGTATCGTCGCCATTCAGCGTGGTCAGGTCGATATTGGTGATGGCTTTGAGCAACCAGGCCGCCTGCGCATCTTTTTTAACGGAACGGCGGGTGCCCAGTGTCGCCACACGACGCTCGACAGCACTTAAATTAACCCGCAGGGTGTCAAACCAGCCTGGGTCGAACGGCACGCCGGGGTTGCGTGCAACCGGCTGGTCCAAGCCCGGCCGCAATGGCCGGACGTTAGATGCAGCAGGAGAAAGAGCAGAACGATCTGTCATTGGATAAGGTGCGCTTCTAACATGCCGGAAATGTCTATGTTTGATATGTTACATCGATGTTTGAATTCTAACATCAGGGTTTGCTCTTAGTCATCCCAAAATCATCTCAAAAACTGGGGGTTATCGCATCGATGGGCGATCTTCTGCGTTATCGGGCCAGGGTCGATCTTCGCTGTGCATTGCCCGGCGTAAGCGCGTCGAGCCGGATGCAGAGGCAAATCAGCCGTCCCGGTCTATCACAAAACCAGTACAGCCAAATTACTCGCCCGTTGGAGTCGGCCGCTCGCTTCGCATCCGGTGTCGCAGCTTCGGCGTACGCGGCACCGCACCCAACGCCCGGTGGTGAAATGAATGCCCCGAAAGCGTGCGTAGAGACATCCTCATGCACTGCTTGCGTGCAGATAGGGCTATCGCCGTATCTGCGCCGGGCCACCCGGGCTGTGCGAAAAAGCATGCAAGCGCACCTTGGCGGGAAACCCGGCACGCCGCAGCAACCCGCATCCGGCACCGACATATTTATCATTCAAGGAGACATCATGGAAGGCATTACCGAGGCAACCACCGATCACACTTCGACGCTCCCCCCGCCCCAGGACGCCACGCCGTCGGAGCAGCCCAATCGCCCAAGCAGCACGCATTTGCCCCAGACGACGCTGTCGAGCCAATTGACGATACGTTCGACCCGTCCCGAAGTTGCGGAATCCGCGCGCAGCCGTCCTCGCGCAAACCTTCCGGGCGCCGGAAGCGACAGCGAATCGTCGATCGAGGAAATCAACACATCGCATGTCGCCCATTTGCCGCAGGGAGGCGCAGGCAATGCGTCCGGCATCGCTACTGCGGCCGAGCTGAATGCGGGCACCATTGCGCTCGCCGATTTAGGATCGGCGATACACGAACTCGAGTCTCAACCGCTGCCGCCGCATGTGAACACGCCGCAAAAACTTTTGGAGTACATCACCACACCTACGAACTGGGCCGCACGCGCACAAGCGGCGATTCCGTTCGGTGTCGGTACCGCCACGACATTTGGCCTGTTTCGCGGTCTAGGCGCCCTTGCCGAACACTCTACGGACAAGCCGTTTCTCAGCCAGCTCGCCACGCAGGGTAAAGCCATGGGCATAGGCGCCGCCACCGGCGCGGTGGGTCATATCATCGGGCAGACGCTCTTTGTGCCGATTGCGTCCGCGGGGCTTTCGCATCTGTTCGGCGGCACCCATGAACTGAAGCCGATACCTGCGCATGAGCTGGTGCCCGAAGGCTCGCCAAACCAAGTGGCGCAGCGCGCCGATGTGGCAAAGAAGCAAACTCAGTACACCATAGACTCGTTCAACGGCATCATGTCCGGCGACGTCTCGTTTGGCGGCGCAAATGCGGCAAAGGGCGCGATTGTCGCCAAGGCGTCGCTGACACCGGGCCAGACGCTCGGCGCCGGAGTCTTGACCTCGGACGTGGCGGGCATGATGACGAGTTTCGGATTGGAAACGACGAAGGCGCGCGCGACGACGAAAGTGACCGGTCCCGATGGTAATGAACAAACGGTATCCTTGTTTGAACTGAAAACCGCTCCTCCGACGGGGCCCGTAGCGGCCGTGCAAAAAGCCGTCACGGGTTTTGTCGGTGGACACACCGACACCATCGCCGAATTTGCCGGGCACGTAGCTTCGCAAGTGCTGCAACGCGGCGTCGGCATTGCCGCTTCCACCATCGCCGTTCCGTTTGCTCAAGCGGGCGCGGCCGGTCTGGCGGAGCATTTCGAGCAACACGGCTTGTCCAAAGAGCACGCCAACATGGCGGCGCAGGCGACGGTAGGGGGCTTGGCTTTCCTTGCCGTGGTGCAAGTGTGGTTCACCCTGTTGCCGAAAATTCTGGCGACTCAGGCCAAACGGCCGTCGGCACCTCAGTAAGCAAAAGTAGGCGGCATCCTCTGCGCGATGCCGCCTACGCAGTGCGAAAAAGCGGTCATGGCGCGTTGCGGTTGACGCTGCATCGAGCGAGGGTAGAGGCATTTCGGCACATACCGTGTTTCCTGCGCGGTGATCTGAGCGGATGAAAAAAGCCCAGGCCTGTCACCAGGTCCGGGCTTGCTCACACAATCAGGCAGTCAAGCCGCCCGGAAACTTAGAACTTGTGCGTGATACCCACGATGGTGGCAAATTGCGAGTTGCTCGCACTGAAGGCTGAACCGTCCAGATCGGCCACAGCGGCCTTGCCCGTCGAATCGGTACCCGAAGCCTTCTCGTAGAACGCGATCGCGTACAAGAAGGTGCGCGTCGACAGGTTATACATCGCGCCCAGGTTGAACTGATTGTAGCTCGCGCCCTTGAAGCCATCGGCACCGCTGTTGCGCGTATAGATATACGCACCACTCAATTGCAACGCCGGGTTCACCATGTACTTCAGGTTCACTTCGCCCGAATTGAAGGTAGCCGAACCGCTCGTGTACTTGGGTGCGCCGATTGCACCGCCGGCGGCGACCGAGCCCAGGCTCAGGAATTGCGTGTTCGAGTACACGAGGCCGATAGTTGCCGGGCCCGTCGTGTACGAGCCTCCGACGACGACGATCTGTTGCGCGCCAGCCGAAGCGTAGCCGCCATAAATCGTATTGTTGATATTGTCGTTGGTGCCGGTCGCCGAGGTCGACGAATTGCCTTGATCGCCGAAGGTCGCATAGTACGGATCTTTGGTGAAATCGTATCCCACGCCGAACTTGAACGGACCGTTGCTATACGATACGCCCGCGTCGATCACTTCGCTCTTGGTGACATTGCCTGCCTGGCCGCCGAAGCTGTACATCGCGCCGAACTGCAAACCGTTGAACACCGCGCTTTCGTACTTGAGCGAATTCTCGATGCGGTTCGACGTATCGACGTTGTCGACGTCGCTCGCACGCGTGCCGTAGCCCAAACCGGACGCAGCCCAGTCGCCACCCGAGGCGAACGACGCGGTGAAGTCGTTGCTGACCGAATATTGACGGCCGAGCGTCACGGTACCCCAGCTTGAGCTGCTCAGACCGACGAAGGCCTTGCGGCCGAATTCCAGGCCGCCTTGGGACAGGGTGCCGGTGGCTGTGGTGAAGCCGTTTTCCAGGTCAAACACGCTCTGCAAGCCGCCGCCAAGATCTTCGGCGCCCTTCAAACCCCAGCGCGAAGAGGTGGCTTGGCTCATGGCGAATTCGCTGCTGCCTTTGACGTTGCTGTTGTAGAGCAGGCCGGTATCGACGATGCCGTACAGCGTCACACTACTTTGCGCATAGGCGGAACCGGTAAATGCGCTCAGTGCGAGAAGAGCAATTGCTGTGTGTTTGAGTTTCATGGTTTTCATATTTTTGGTTGGAGTTGTGTGCAGGTCCTTGCCTGATGGATAAGACCGGGATTCGAGCGATACAGTGCGCGAAGCTGTCCTATCCAGAGCAACGCGATGCTACGAAGAACATATTTCAGGTTCGTGACTTATCTCTGCGGCAGCACACCCGTGTTGATTTCGTGCGACACAGCGCGGATTTATGCTGGAATAGGTGTACGTAATGCTCAAGCAACACTTGATCGTATAAGGCGAAGCTTGTTTTTCTGGTGCGGTAGGGGGGTGTTGCATGTTAATTTGAGGTACAAGCACTAAGTTGTACCAAGCAATAGGGGGCTCGGAGGCGCATACAGTTTCCGACGCTCTATTTACGATCGATCAACCCATAACTGGACGGTGTTCGCGATGGCTATTGTGACCCCTGAGATTCTTGCCAAACTCGCGCCGGGCGGGTGCTTGCGTGTCTCCATCAACTACGGCAATCCGATTCTCGCGACCCAAGACGCCGCCGGACAGCCGCAGGGTATTTCCGTCGACTTGGCGCGCGAGTTGGCCGTTGCATTAGCGTTACCGCTGGAATTCTTGACCTTCGATGCCGCCGGCAAGGCGGTCGCGGCAGTCGCCTTAGGCGAAGCAGACGTCGGTTTTTTCGCCGTAGACCCAAAACGCGGTGAGGAAATCGCCTTTACCGCCCCGTATATCCTTATCGAAGGCAGTTATCTGGTTCGTGTGGATTCGCCCATCCAGACCAACAGCGAGGTGGACAATCCCGGCATCCGGGTAGCCGTTGGGACCGGTAGCGCGTACGACCTTTACCTGACACGAGAACTCAAACAAGCAGAAATCGTTCGCGGCTCGACGTCACCCGAAGTCGTGAATACTTTCCTGCGCGAAGGGTTGGATGTTGCCGCGGGGGTCAAGCCGCAACTGGAAGCCGATGCGCAGCGGCTTGGTGGGCTACGCTTACTCAGCGAAAACTTTATGGTGATCCGACAGGCTATGGGGATCGCGAAGTCTCGCGGCCCGGAAGCCGCCGGGTGGCTCGATGACTTTATCGCGAGGATGAAGCGAAACGGCGTGGTGGCGGCCGCAATGCGCAGGCATGGAATCCAGGGGGCATCGATTGCTGAGTGACTGTGTCGTTGGGCTATTGATGTAGATATTTAATTTAACATAATACAAATTATCGAACTTAAATCGAGTTTTGCTGTGCCGCAACAAAACGCTCACTTCGCACCGAAAATCCCCTGAACGCCACGCCATAGAACGTGGCTTCTTTTTTTCACGCGAGAATACGAAGCCGCAGCGAGACCAACATGACCACCAAATCGAAAAAAATTCTGACCCGCAACAACGCTGCACCGGTAACAGCACTCCAGTACAGCCGGGCTACATCACCCAAAGCGTCCGGATGCCAAATCAACGCGGGCATTCAGCACGCACACCATTTGCAAGCTCAACCAACCAATCCCGAGCACGCTCATGCGTAATCGCCGGAGTTCCTGACAAAAACGAATCAAGTCGCGCACGATCAACCTCAAGGGAAAACGCATCAGCACACACGGCCGCCATATATTCATCCACCGACTGCCCAGACCGGTGCGCCGCCGTAACCACAGCCGCCTCCAGCTCTTCCGGCAATGAAATAGTAAGCATCGCAACCTCAATTTGCAGTTATCGCACCATAAGCCCAAAATGTAACATTTTGAATTTAATCAGTGTTCTCGGCAGCCATCCAGACACCCCTATTCTGCGGTTCCAGAACAACTGAGCACTGTTGAAGTCAGCCTCGTTTTCATCGACGTACCGGTAAGTGGCCGCCACCGCATCGCCAGCACTGCTTTCCGCTCCCAGGTGTGCGTAAGTGGTCGTTTCCGGCGGCACAACAGCCTTGCTCGACCAGTCCATGAGCAAGGCATGCTGTTCACGCGAGCAATCAGTTCTCTTTTGCGTACAGAACTTCGCACGACAGTAATCCTTCATGCACACCGCCCCTGATCATATAAATCCATTGCGCCAGCCACAATCGGCCTGTGCCGCTGTTTTGGAGAAAACCTGTGCCGCCCCTCCCCACTTCGCTAGCGACAAGCGTGCCGGAACAGGCTTTGGACGCCTCCGATTTGAACGAAATCGTAGCGCGGCACAACAATGCGGAGGACCAGTGTCGTGCTTTGACAATGCATATCCTGCGGCGATTTGAGGCAGCTAATAATATTGACGATGCCGTAGGGAAAAAAAATGCTTTTTGGTCAATCGCGAATGCAATTCTCCAGCAAAGTCGCCGGATAATATCTCCGCAAAGCCGTCTCGCACTTGCTGCATCGGGAGGGAAAGAAGGTGTATCCCGCGCCAATCACGAACTGCGGATGTTTAAGCTCGCAATGGGTACCGTGAACCATGTCCTAAGGGACTTGGCGCCGCGCGAGTTTATCGACCCCAGACGGCAATACAGCGCCGAGTTGGATGGCGACTATCCGCTTCGGTGGACGGATGGCGCACCCGCTATTGTTGAGTTCGATGCAAATCCCGGTCTGGATCCGGCGCTGCTCGAAGGCATAAAACCCTACATCGACCCATTACGGTCCAATGCAGATCGTTCGCTTTTGTATCTCGCGAATCTTTATAGTCGCAGAATGAGCCAGGATGATTTGCTTTGCCCGCAAGAAAAGGCGCTGATAGGCCAGTGGGGAGTGTTCGCCAAACGTTTCATTCCGGAGGGCGTGTGTATAGGAATATATGGGGGTACGCTGCTGGAGCCGAAAGACTTGATAACTATCGCGGACCGGCGTTACCTTGCGAAGGCTACCGCGACGGCGCAGGAATATTTGGTGAATGGGGAAAATGTTTTGAGTCTTATGAACACAATTTTCCTGTTCGAGCCGAGCGGACGTATCGTTGCTCAGGATGCTCGGCAGCATAACGTGCGTGCCCAACCTTTTCGTTGCAAGACAAGCAGCGGCATTATTGTTTCGCTAACCGCGTTCTTTTCATCACGGGGGATCGAGCAAGATAGTGAGCTACGATGGAATTACGGATACGACGAAGAAGCGTTGATAAGGAACGGCCTGCGGTAACGTCTCACTGTTCGCTAATAAGCGGACTGGCCGAACAGCCCCTTTCAAATCGACGCTATCGCTCATATGCGTGAGCCGCGAATCCTCAAGCCAAGACCGCATGGCGTGGCAGCACCACTCTGAAAATAGAACCTTTTCCGACGATGCTTTTAACGTCGATTCGTCCGCCCTGCTGTTTGACGATACCATATGAGATCGACAGGCCCAATCCCGTTCCGGTACCTATCGGCTTGGTGGTAAAAAAAGGATCGAAGATCCGGGCCAGATGCTCCGGATTGATACCTTTGCCGGTGTCCTCCACTTC
>JAMFSV010000262.1 GCA_026225455.1 Burkholderiales bacterium
AGTGCCAAAGTCATCCACCGCCAATTGCACACCCATTTTTTTGAGTAATTGCAGCACGGCTGCACTGGATGCCGCATCGCGCATCAAGACCCGCTCGGTAATTTCCAATTGCAACTCGACCGGCGCGAGCCCGGTATCGTCGAGTATTTTGCGTACGGTTTCGACAAAACCGGAGTGGAGAAATTCCAGGGCGGAAACATTGACCGCAATCAGGCCGAGATTCAGCCCGGCACTTTTCCAACGCATCGCTTGCTCGCAGGCTTCGCGTAACACCCACAGGCCGATCGGCACGATCAAACCACAATCCTCGGCGATGCCGACAAAACGCTCAGGCATAATCAAACCCCATTCAGGATGGATCCATCGCAGCAAAGCCTCCGCTCCGGTGATTTTGCCATTGGCCAAGTTGACCAGCGGTTGATAGTGCAAAATGAACTCGCTGCGCGCCAGGGCATGGCGTAAGCCGCCTTCGATCAACTGTCGCTCGACAGCCTGGGTATTCATTTCATCTTTGAAGAATTGATAGTTGTTGCGGCCTTTTTCCTTCGCGTGATACATCGCCGTGTCGGCGTTTTTCATCAATGTCGTGGCATCATTGGCATCGGTCGGATAAACGCTGATGCCGATGCTCGGGGTGATATGCAGTTCATGTTGTGCGATGGCGTGGGGGGCGGCCAGTACAGCGATGATCTTATCCGCGGTCAGAGCCGCATTTTCCGCATGCATGCCCTCGGCCAGGAGCAATACAAATTCATCGCCGCCTTGGCGGCTCACCGTGTCGGAACTACGCACGCAATTACATAAACGCGCAGCAACCGATTTCAGCAGCATGTCGCCCACTTCATGTCCCAACGAATCGTTGATCAGCTTGAAATTATCCAGATCGAGGAAAAACAAGGCTAGCTTGGTGCCGTTGCGCTGCGCCAACAAGATCGCTTGCGCGATGCGATCTTCCAGCAAGACTCGATTAGGCAGGTTGGTCAGAAAATCGTGTTGCGCCAGATGAGTCATTTTCAGCGTCATCGCGTGTGCCGCCGTGACGTCATGAAACACGATCACCGCGCCTTTGATTCTGCCGTTGGAATCATGAATCGGGGCCGCCGAATCCTCGACTTGAATCTGACTGCCGTCACGTTTGATCAGTACGGTATCGCAGGTCATGCCCATCGGCTCGTCATCTTGCAACACCCATTCGATGGGATTGCGTCCATGCTCATGAGTTCTGAAATTGATCAATTGCATGACCGTATCGATGGGTAAGCCCTGCGCTTCTTCACGCCGCCAGCCGGTCAATTTTTCGGCTGCCGCGTTCAGATAATCGATATTGCCGCGTAGATCGGTGGCGATTACCGCGTCGCTGATTGAATTGAGCGTGATTTCGGCGCGAATCTTTTCACCGTAAAGCTTTGCTTCGACGGCTTTGCGTTGAATGATGTTGCGCAATGACTGGGACCCCAGGTGGCCGCTGAAATGACCTTTCGAAAAATACCCCTGGGAGCCGTGCTGCACGGCCTGGATTGAAAGAGCCTCATCGTCCGGCGCGCTTAAAGTCATGATAGGTGTTTGCGGCGCAGCGGCGAACAGACGATCGAAGGTTGCGATTCCCTGGCTGTCAGGGAGCGCCAGATCGACCAGCACCACGTCGATATCACCCTGACGCAAACGTGCGATCCCGTGCGCGAGCGAGGTCACCGCTTCGATCAGAAACGGGCCGTCGTGCGCTTGGCCCAGCGCTTCCCTGAGCGTATTGATGTCGCCTGCGTCGGCAGTGATAATCAGCACTCGATTCGACATGTGACCTCTCTTCTGACCCGTTCAGCGACGCCGGGCAACGATGCTCGCGCCGTTGCTTTCCACGCTGCGGGTGTCTCCTGTTTCAATAGGAGAGTAGCAAGCCAAAGAACCATCCGCCGCCACGCGCGTCTCCGGCGACCCGAACGCGATACTGAACCGACGCATCGACAAACGAGCGCGGCGCGTTATACCGGTTTTCGCGAAAATAATAGCGGCTGCTGACTCCTGCGCCCACCCCGCTCGGGACGCTGCGGTCGATACTGGAATCGTAATCGGCACCGGCAACTAAAAAGGGGAATATCACCAGATCGGGTGAGATCGAGTCCATCCGGTAGCTGCGCCCGGTTTTTAAATAGGCTGTCGCGTAATTCGACGGATCGATAAAATAATGACCGGCTTCCGCGTACATCGCGACGGTCCACCAACTAGGTACATCCAGCCGCCGCTCGGTGCCGATACCTGTCGAATAGGCGGCGCGCCCGAGCCAGTTGGCATGCGTGGCCGAACCCAGCGGCACGATACGCTCCAAGGCGAAAATGGCATTGACGTCGGCCAGCGGTTTGCCTCGCACGCCCAGCGCTACCTGGTTGGTGCTATTGCCGCTGGGGCCGTCCTGTACGCCAAAACTTTCGTTATCGCGTACATAAACTTCAAGCATTCGCTCATCGAGGCTGCCGAATGGACGCCAATATACCTCTGCGCTGCTCTGGAAGTTATTGCTGGAAGCAACGCCCTGCGTCGGCGCGACACCCAGGCCGCTTTGCGATGCTTGACCGCGATAATTCAATGAGGTGCTGGCGCCCCAGTTGCGCGTTACTTCGGCATGAGCTTGACGTTCATCCTGCAATTGAACGGGGGACGCTGCCGGTGTCCCATCGGGCGGGGCAAGACCGAGATCGATGGCTTGCTTGAAATAAGCGGCCGCGAGTTCATTTTGCTGGGCATGTTGTGCCGCATACGCCAGATCCGCGGTGGCGGCAGGCGGCAAAACGCCGTCTGCCTGTGCCTGCTGGAAATAGGTCAGGGCAAGTTTAAGGTCCCCGGCGCGCAACGCGATATAAGCGGCGTCTCGTGCCGGCATGACGCCCAGCATGCCGTCGGCCACGGTAGTTTTTGCGACCGCGCTCGCGCCTTGCGGATCTCCGGCGCTAACGAGCGCATCGATCAAATCGAACTGGTGTTGCGGAACCAGCGGGGCGGCGCGCGCGGCCGCGCGTGCGGCGGCAAGCGCTGCTGCCGTGTCGTGGTTTTGCACGGCGGCATAAAAGGCCTGTTGCGCCGTCAGACCTGCATCGGCCGGATAGATCTGACACAGCACACCGCCGGGATAGTCGTGGCAGATGATCTGCGGTAACGCCGCGGCGATAGCACCGATTGGCGCCGATGCTTTGAGCGTTATCCCGCCCGCTGTCGTTTGCTGCCGGATCCGGTAGCGGCGGGTGCTGACCATGGCATCGCTTGGATCTCCCAGCGCGGGCATTGCGTCGAGCAAGGTGCCGGCTGCGGACGTACCGTCCGATCCTGGTTGCTGGGCCAACCACAAATCGGCCACAATCAGGCTTGCCATGCGGCGCTCCGGGAGCGGCGCCGCGTCTATCTTGAGCACTTGCGCCACGTCCGATGCGCCGCCTGCCATATCGCCTTGCGCTTCCCGTACCGCCGCGCGTAACGCCCATACCGTCACGGCATTGGGCTGCACGGCCAATAACCTGCCGGCTTGTGCTTCGACCTGGGCCAAGTCGCCTTGTTGCAGCAGAAGCTGAATGAGCTGCAAGCGGTAATCGACTCGATCCGGCGCCGCGTAGCCGACCGCCTGGGTCGACAAGCGGAGCGCAGCGGCCGTATCGCCGGCAACTTGCGCGGTCCACGCCTGGATCGAAAGCGGCGGCGCAAGCTTGGTCCCCAGATCCAGCCGGCGTTCGCGTAATTCCGGCCGGTCGCCGAAATATCCGGCGGCATCCAAATCCGCCTGGAACGCGGAAGCATCGTTGCCTTGTGCCGCGAGCGCGTCGATTAACAGCAGCCGTAGACGCAATATGTGCGGGCGCAGTGTGATGGCTTGCTCGACCTTGCTGATCGCCATCTCGTAGTCATGCCGGGCATAGGCCTGGTAAGCCATTTTTGCGGGTTCGAACGCGGCCCCGTCAAGGTCGGATCCGGCACCTGGATCGGTATCGATGCCTTCGGTGGGCGGCGCGTCGAGTTGCCGGCGGCGATCCGTCAAGCTTGGGTCAGGCCCGATCTGGGCGATCGCCTCCGTGAGCGCCTGCTGTGCGGCCGGCCGATCGCCGGCGGCAACCAGCGCATTGGCTAACAAAACCCGCAGGCTGGCGACATCGGGGCGCTGCCGGATGGCTTCGCGTGCATCAGATGCACATAAGGCAGATTGATGCTGGGCGCATTCCAGATAAGCCCGTTGCGCGACAATCAGCGCCGTACCCGAGAGCGGTAAGGGGACGGTGTTCCACGACGCGGCAAATACGGGCACGGCGAAGCAGCTCAGGCTGGCGAGAGCGACGGTCAGCTTTTGGTATCCGGGCAGGTAGGCGCGGCAGGCGGAGCGAGCGCGAAAGCGCGCGCGCTGGGTGATTCGCGGCATCGTTCGGTTGCTCATGATGCCAACGCGATTTGATCGCGGAGTTGACGTTGCCGTGCGACTGCCGTGGATAAGGCGTGAGGTGAAATGACCGTGCGCGCAACCATATAGTCGCCGATTCGCCCATCCCGATCAGGACGGTAATCATGCAAAGCCGCCTCAAACACTTCACGGTGAACGTCTCCTGCTTCAACCAATAGATCGCCGATCAGGGGCACGCCGCGCAATTCTCGCGCCAGTGCGCCGCCGCTTCCATCGCCTTTGTGCACCAGGCGCAAGCCGGTGGAAATTTCACTTTCACGGACGATGCGCTGGACCAACGGCCGACCCGCGAGCGAGGTCGCATCCTGAAACGCGTCGTCATTCAAGGCGCTGGCGGTCAGCAAGATGGCATGACCGTGAGCATCTTCTCCTTGGACCAGCACGCGATAACGAACAATCGCCTGAACCGGCAATTGGGCATGATCGCGCAACAGCAAAGCTTCATCGAGCACACCGCGCTGCAGACCCCATTGGAACGCGATCGCCTCGGCCAAGGTCTCGTCATCAAGCCAGCCATACGACATCAAGACCCTGCCCAGCGGTAATTGACGCTCGCGCGCATCGCTCAGGGCGATCTCAAGTTTGGTCTCGTCGATCGCTTGCCAGGACATCAATAATTCGCCCAGCCGTTGCCGGCGATTAGGTTGACCTTCCGTGGAGGGGAAGTCATGCATGGTTTTATCCCATGCCAGTTTTTTCCCGGTGACCAGGTGAACGATAAAAAGACGCCAGGCGCGGCTGACGGCGAGGCAGTTGATGAAATTGCCGACAATCATGCGCGGCACCGACAAGACGCCATGCTCCCAGCCGTAGAGCCGGGCGACGAAGTAATAGCGTTGACTGATACGCAATGCGATCGCAATCGCATTCGCATACAGCAGACGGTGTTCCCATGGACTATCGAGGAAAGCCGGCGGCAATAAATGCGGCAACCAGCCGAAAGTCCGGATCATGCCGAACACCACCAGTTGAATCACCAGCAGGTAAGCGATAATGCCGAAAAAGGTCGTGACCACACCTTTGCGGTCGCGCAACAAGAGGTAACGTGCTTTGAGCGAACCGTGCCAGCCGTTTTGTTCCCAGCTTTGCATGGCGATCCCGAGGGTCCAGCGGGCACGTTGCCGGTAAGCGGTGCGGATCGTGTCGGGAAAAAAGGCCCGCACACACAGCGGCATGGTGATGTGGATCTCGCGTTCGGCACCCCAGCCGAACCATTTTCTGCGACGGGTAGTGAAATGCACGGGGAAGCGGGCAAAGATGGAGCGCATTTCCATTTTTGCCAGGCGCGTGCCGACGTCGTAATCTTCGGTCAAGCTATCGGTATTGAATGGCTGGTTGTTATTTTGTTCGATCAGACTCAGTAACGCCAGGCGGGAAAAGCAAGTCCCTACGCCGGCTGAAGGCACCATGCCGGAAAGGCTCTCCCGCACCACCAGATCCTTGGCATGCCATTCGGCGAACTCGTCCATATAGGTGCCCGCCACCAATTCGGCCCACGAGCGTTCCAACGAGGCTACCGGCAACTGAATCATATCTTTGCGCGGCAGCAGGTAATTGAAGAACTTGAGTTCGCTCGGGTGCAGCACGTCCTCACTGTCGTGCATCACCACGCCGGCGAATTCAATATTGTGTTCCTGCTCATATTGAAAGATGGCCCGTACCACTTCGTTAAGGCAATCTGCCTTGCAAGTCGGACCATCATGCGGTAATTCGACCCGGCGCAATTGTTTGTAGCGCTTTTGCATGCGCTCCACTTCAGCGATGGTTGCCGCATCGTTGTGATAGGTGCCGACAAAAATCATATAACGGCGATAGTCGAGGACGCGCACAGCATCTTCGATCATCGCCGCGATCACATCATCCTCCATCCAGGCGGGCACCATGATTGCCAGATACTGCTCTTCCTTTTCGCCGATCTGCGCGATGGTCAACGGTTGATATGTGCGTTTTACCGTCAAGGCGCGCAGGATTTCGCGAGTCCAGTACCAACTGTCGATAAACAGATCGTCGAGACTGGACAACAAAATCACCACGGCGACCACCACCACAATATATTCGATGGCGCCGTAATAACCGATGATGAACAAGTCCCAGCGATTGGTCACCGCCGCCGTGATCATGCTTTATTCCGGGTTTTGCGACGGGCGCGCCAAGCCAGCAACAGCAACAACACAAACGCCACGATCAAGGCCGCCGGAATGGCCCAGCGCAGTATCTGGCGCCAGCTATCGGTGCCGTCCGGGCTGTAGATGCCATTTGGATGCAAGGTGTCGATTTGCTTGACCACTTTGGATCCTTCGAACACCGCGATATCGCCGCGCGATAACTGGAAGGCGACCGGCAAGATCGGCGCCGGGGTGCCGATGGTGCGATAAGCTTCACCCGCATAACCGCCGGCGTGGACCACGTCGATCACCGCCACACTGGACAAACCGGACACGTCGAATAACACGTGATCATGGGCATCGTTGATGGTCATGCGATCCGGCGCCAGGCTTACGCGGGCCTTTTCATCCGTCACAGCGACGTCGGCGGCGAGGAAGGGGCCATCCGGGGTGGCCAGCGTGTTGCCGGGCACCACGGTCAATACCGCAAGGGTCGGCGACATGCCCGCTGCGTCAACCAGCCGGGCGATACGCGGTACGCTGTGCCGTGCGTCATCGAGGTAGGCGGCAGGCACCAATAGACTGGCGTGGGATGCGTAACGCGCAATCATGCCGGTGAAATCGTCGTCGTCATTGCTCCCGGCCGCAGCCAGCGTCAAGTGACTGGTCGGCAATACCGCTACCGGATAAGCATGGCCGCGTGTGGTGCAGCCGATGGCGTCAGGCTGGCGCTGGAATACGACTCGTACCGTGTTGCGTGCTGCCAGCGCGTAACGCGGAATGGCGGCCGTGATCTGCTGCGCGTGGCCGTCGGTGTTCAACAGCTTGGCGCCAATCAGTACGTCATTAAAAAATACCGAGGCGATGGGCGCGCCATTTTGCGGACTGGGCGACGCGGCAAGGTCCATCACCACTGCCGACGGCAAACGATCGCCCCCGGAGGCCGCGCTGAGATCGAACTGTGCTTCCCAGCCGGCCTGATCGCTGACGTCGATGGTGCGCGGCTCACCGCCCAGATCCGATAAGGCGACGACATGCGTGTCGGCTTGAACCAGGGGGTTGAGCTGATGCACCAGCAGATGGTCCGATACATCAAGCGGACGCCATGCCTGACTCAGCACGGAAATTCCGCGCGGATCACCGACCATCACGATGGCTTGGGCACCCAGATGGGCGAGGCGCACCCCACCCGCAACCAGCGGCGTGGTCAACGGCTGGATAAACTGCGCGCGCCATGCATCGAAACTTGCGCCGGCGCCGGGGGTCGTGAGCAGGATTTCACTGCGTAGCGCATCGACGTCGGCATTGATGGTGCTTTGCAGCGGCGCATTGACCACCAGTAAATCGGGCGAGAAGGCCGCGGGCGCGAGTGCGATCAGCGCCGCCACTTCAGCCGGATTGGCGAGTTGATGAGGGCCGGCATGCGCCAGTGCCGCGAATGCCGGAAAACTCATCAAGGCTGCCGGTACCTGGGGCTGGTCAAGTACCACGGTGTCGCCCACGGCCGGGAGTGTTTGCGTAAGCGGGAGTTTACCGTCGCGCTGTACCAACGCTTGAGTACGCCAGGCGGTGTCGAATGCCACGGCATCCAGCGAGCCGGCGGGTATCATTACCACCGGTGTTTGCGGTAATGCACTCCAGGCGGTTGCCAGATCGGTTACGGCGGCGCTATCGAAATGATAGGAAAACCGGGTGGTCGAGGCGACCCGGAATAGATTGCCGTTGGCGGTTTGATCGGCACACAGGTTATCGTTAAGCACCGAGGTCCACGCCAGGCCAAGCCGCAAAAAACCGGCGGGACGAGGCGAACCGTCGACCCCCAGCGTCGCACTCGCATCGCCTTGCAGCAAGGGGAAGTCACGTGCCAACACCGGCGCTCCATCCAACGATAGCAAGACGCCGACCCGTCCACCGTCGCTGTGCAGATAAGCGGCGTCCATTTGCAGGCTGGCGCCGGTAAGCGGGACATCCGCAGGTACCGGCAGATAAAATTCACGACGTCCCGCTGCTTGGCCGCCCAATACCGTTTCATGCAAACCCAGTTGG
>JAMFSV010000263.1 GCA_026225455.1 Burkholderiales bacterium
GGCCGCGCCGCGAAAACTTTTGGTCTTGGCGACTTCGACAAAGAGCCGCATGTAACTGAGCACTTCCATTTTCATTGATCCATCGATGGTTCAGTGCTTTAAATTATAGCAATTTATCCCTTTGATGGATCAATATTGGCGGTAGTGTTGCTCTCTCAAACTCTAAGTTACGCCCTATTTTGATTGAGTCCCGCGACCGGCACGGGTCCAACTGTTGCCGTTAGGCTAAAACATCCACAGCAGCTTGATGCCGACGGCAATCAATACCACCGCAGTGACGCGATTGATCGTGCGCTTGGCGGCGCGGTAGACCTGCTGCATCTGTGCGCCGGAAAACCAATTGGCCAGCGTCACATGCCATAGCGTGGAACACAAGCAAATCAGTGCCACGCCAGCTAGCCGTACCGAGCCCGACAAGCTGGGGGTTAGCAGTGATGCAAAAATCGTGGCGAAAAAGACCAAGGCTTTGGGATTGCTCAGATTGGTCGCCATACCATACCAATACGCGTACCAATACGATTGACCCGCCCCGGGTCCGCCGCTTGCTGCCATTTGCGGTGCCAACGGTTGTTTTGCCTGGAGCCAGATTTTCACGCCGATATACAGTAGATAGGCGCCACCCAGGATTTTTACCGCGCGTTCGAACCAGCTAAAGTGGGCCAGCAATAAACCCATGCTGGTCGCCGCGAGGCAGGCCAGCACAGTGCTGCCGCTGGCGATGCCCAGGGCGGTATAGATCGCGTGGCGGCGTGTTTGATTGATCGCCGATTGTGTCACCACCAGAAAATTTGGGCCGGGGCTGACCAGCACCGGAATGTACAAGGCCGCCAAACTGGCAAGAATAATCAATTCATGGTTCATCGTATTTTGCCTGTGATGAAGAATCGCCCGGACGGCGAATCTGAGCACTCTCTCAGGATGCAATATCGCAGAACCGGCCGTTGGACCATCACCGAAATAATGGATACTTCAATTCCAAGTATGATAAATTTCGATGGATCGTAAGGTATTCAACAGCAGCTTTTCGCCGGCAGCGAGCCATATAGCCCGGTGAACCGACGAGGTGGAACAAGGCGTGGATAAAATCAAGCTGGGTCAATTGGAAATGCTCGTCGCGGCGGTCGATGCCGGGAGTTTTAGCGCCGCGGCGCTTGAGTTGGACTGTACTCAATCGCGTATCAGCCACTCCATTGCCGAACTTGAGCGCTGTGTCGGGGCGCGTTTGCTGGTACGGTCCCGCGCCGGTTGCGTGGCCACCGATACAGGCCGTCAAGTGCTGCTCAAAGCCCGGCAGATGCTGCGCCTGGCCCAAAGCATAGTGAACCTGGGCGAGGAAGACGCCACGGTGACCGGTCACGTGCGCGTTGCGTGTTTTCGCAGTGTAGGCACCCATTTATTACCGTTCGCTCTGGAAGCGTTGGCGCGCGACTACCCCGGCATCCAGGTCGATGTGAACAACGGCTGTGTCGATTACGAAGAGGTAGTCAACGCGGTGGAGCAGGGCGTGGCCGACCTCGGCATCACGCGCGCGGATGACGAGGATCACTTGCTGCACTACCCGTTGGCGCACGATGCTTATGTTTGCGTGGTGCCGGCCGCGGCCAAGCTACGTTCGCCCCTGACCTGGGAGCAACTGGCCGGCATGCCGTTTATTCATGCCCAAAATGCCGGCTCCAAACGGATTCTGGACGCATGCCGCGCGGATGGATTTAAACCCAGCTCATCGCGTAAATGGGCCAGCGACAGCGGGGTGCTGGCGATGGTCAGCCGCGGCATGGGTTTTACGATTACGCCGCAATTGGCGATCTTCCCGATGCCAAAAAGCGTCAAGATTCTGGACCTGCCGTTTGTCGCCAAACGCCATATCTCGCTGATTGCTCAACCTGAGGCAAACCGCGCAAAAGCGTTCAAGATTGTCACCAAGCTGATCCGCGATAAAAAAATTCTGAAGCTGACGGATGCATTTCGGGCTGGGGTGATCGGTCTGGATTAAGCACGTACTGTCCGCTGCGGCGCATCCTCGCGCTTAGTGTCCTAACAGCCCCTGGCGCGCGGCGTCCAGGATTTCGTCGGAAAATTCATGGTCCCGGGTGGCGCGCGCGAGGGTGACCGCGCCGAGCATGGTCGCGACCGTCAAGAGCGCGCGCTGACGGCGTGCTTTCTTCGACAGAGTCGGGGGCATCATGCGCTCGACCGCATCCGTCATGCCATTGATACCAGCCGTATAGGCGGTGCGAAAGTGATCGGTCTGCGTCTCGCGGATCGAATCGGACGCCAGGGCCGCGCCGGGACATCCGGTGCGGGGCTGGTCCCGGTGTGCAGCGGACAGATAACGCTCCAGCACCTTGGTGCGCACCTCGCCATTGCCTTGTTCGGCGGCATCAAGCAGCGTATTCCAATGTTCAGTCGCGACCTTGAAAGCGTACTCGCACGCTTCCACCGCGAGCATGTCCTTGGACTCGAAGTGGCTGTAGAACGCTCCGTGCGTTAGACCCGCTTCCCGCATGATTTCCGCGATCCCACTCTTCTCGATACCGCGTTCCCGGATGACACGCGAAGCGCCGGCGACGACGCTGTCCCGATTGAGATCTGCTTTCTGACGTGATGATCGACCCATGCCAATCTCCTTAATTAGCTTGATTTTACATGATTACGAACATATAAATACATTATTATGATAATGTATTTATCATAAAAGACCCAGAAAAGCATGGTGCTGAACGGGTCGGTCACAGTTACTTCACTTCCGGATACCACCGCCATGAACCCATTCTCAATCGCTGCCGCCGTTATTACCGCCACTCTGATGTGCGCCTCCGTGGCGCATGCGGCCCCCACCGATGCGCCGCCGATACAGGTGGACGCAACACGCCCGCTACCCGACGCCGCGCTGGATCAAGTCAAAACGCTATTCCATCAGTTGATGGCGTCGGCGAACCAGCATGATGTCGCCGCCATCCGGCACATGTTCTGGGACTCGCCGTCCGCGCTGATCGTAGCCAAAAGTGTGGACCCAGACCAAGGGGACTGGGCGGGATTCTGGGGTATCGATGCGGTCACGCAGAAAATCCACGATATCGCCAATTCCGGTCCCGTCACGCTTTACCCCGATTTCGACAGGCTGAAGGTGGTGGGCATCTCGGCGACGGTTGCCGAAACCTACGCCCCGGTGAAGATCGCCGTATCGTATGGCGGCCAAAACCCCGCCCCGCGCCCTTTCCTGATCGTGGTCGATTGGTTGAAGACTGCCGAGGGTTGGAAAATTGCTTCCGAAATCATCATTCCGGTACCGTCCGCACCGGCTAAAGCAAGCTGACCTTTTGGCTGGGCGAGCAGGGGTTAGCGTGTTACTCGCTGACTGTACTGTGTCACACCGAAAAACATGTTCCGCTTCAGATGTTTAGACCAACTACACAGGTGTTATCCACAAGCCTTTCAACACAAACGGTGGATAACTTTTACCGGACTGGCGGTGCTGATAACATATCGCTACGCTCTTAGCCCGCATTTGATCTGGCGCGGTTTAAGAGCCATGGAGACGAGATTCAGAACACAGCTTCAAGCCAAGGAAAAAGATGAGCGACTCGATTCATCGGCGCGCTAATTACGGCCTCGACGCACCGGCCGCGGTGCGTAATCCATGTATCGGCATCATCCTCGGCCTGTTGTTGTGGGGTTCCGCGGCACTCGGGTTATGGGCGGGGCAGATTGTGATCCCACTGGGTCGCGCTGTGATCGAGGTGGGTCTTGCTGCTACGGGGTTGGGTATTGCCATATGCTTATCCTGCGGCGCCGCCTGGATGATCTGGGAAAGCAAAATCGGCAAATTGCGTAGCCGTGAACAGTTGTTGCAACACGTTTCGATTAAAGTAAATGCTTTAGATGGAAAATTGCGATGATGAAGTCGAGCCTAAGCAAGCCGAGCATCTTTGTGACGGATGTGATTGACCAGCGGATCGTCGACGTCATCAGCGGCGGTCTGGAACGTTACAACGACGAGATCACGGAATATAACGACCGGCAACCTCTGGCGGTGGTGGTGCAGGACCCAGCCAGCGGCGAAATTCTGGGCGGCGCTACAGGACGTACATCCTTGGGCTTGCTGTTTCTTGAGCTATTTTATTTACCGCAATCGCTGCGCGGCAACGGTTTGGGCACACAGATTCTGCAACGCTTTGAAGAGGAAGGGCGAAAACGCGGTTGCCGCTCCGCAGTGCTCTACACCATCAGTTTTCAGGCGCCGGCGTTTTATGAACGTCATGGCTGGCGCATCTTCGGCGAAATCCCCTGTGACCCTCCTGGCACCAGCAGAGTGTTTTTAACCAAGGCGCTGTAGATCCGGGCATCTTGGGCGCGATCAAGGTGGAACGTCAAGTGCGCTGCTTGATTGTCAGATGCCGATGCGCTTCCAATACAGCAGGGTCCCGGTTAGCCCGCCATGCGGTTTTAGCGCGTAGTCCGGGATCATGCCGGCCAGCGTATAACCCAATCCTTCATACAGCCCCGAGGCGCCGCCGTCCGTCGCCGTGTCGAGCACCAACAGCGTACGCCCGCGTTCCACCGCCAAACTTTCGGCCGCGCGTATCAACGCTGCCGCTACACCGCGGCCGCGGTGACTGACGCGCGTCATCAGCTTGGCGATTTCGGCGCGATGCGGCTGGTTGGGCGGGCAGTCGAGCAACAGGCTGACGGTGCCTGCCAACACTTCGCCGTCCCATGCGCCGAGGACCACCCGTTCGCCGCGTGCAGCGGCCGCGAGTGCCTGGCCCCAAAACGCACCTGCCGCTTCCGCCGACAGCGGATGCATAAAGCTGACCGAGCCGCCGTGTGCGACTACTTCGATCAGGATCTCGCTGAGCATCGTGCTGATGGCGGGCGAGGCGCTCAAGGTTTTGATTTCGATCTGGGGCATAGGATTTGACCGCGAGCGAGTGCGACGAGACAGGTCCGGGCGGGGCGGCGATCCGCGGGTCGGGCTCGTCTAATATATAGAAGGCTTTTGGCTATTATGGCGGACGGCAGGCCCGCTGTACAACATGAGAAAATAAGGCGATGGAAGATTGGGTCTATCGATTGAGCAACTTCTATCAGGCTTTATCGGACTTCGAGCCCTAAGCTTGAGGTCACCCACGAGGAGTTTGCTTTGAATTCAATCGCTGCAGCGCGTTATCGCGCCAGATTGCATAAGGTGCTCGACTATATCGACGCGCATCTTGAGCGGGATCTCTGCGTCGAGCGTCTTAGCCGCGTTGCCGCGTTTTCGAAATATCATTTCCATCGGCAGTTCACCGCGTTGTTTGGTATCGGCGTGGCGCGTTATGTCCAGCTTACACGTTTGAAACGGGCCTCGCATCAACTGGCATTTCGTCAGCGCGACCCGGTCATTGAGATTGCCTTGGCAGCCGGATACGAAGGGCCGGAGGCTTTTTCGCGGGCCTTCAAGAAAAGCACCGGACAGTCGCCTTCGGCGTTTCGCCGCCAGCCTCAGTGGGGTCTTTGGTATGACACCTTTCAACCTTTAAGCGAACTGAGGATAAATCATATGAAAGCGGATCATCGGGCGGACCAAGTCAGGATCGTCGTCTTCAAGGACACCAAGGTGGCGGCGTTCGAACATCGCGGCGACCCTCGGCAACTTGGCGATTCGATTCGCCGGTTTATCGCCTGGCGTAAGCAAAACCGTTTGCCACCGGCGATGAGTGCAACCTTCAACATTGCCTATGACGACCCCGCCGTCACCCCGCCCGGCGACTATCGTATGGATCTATGCGCCGCCACGGAACATGACGTTGCCGACAATCCGTTCGGAGTTGTCGGGAAAACCATTCCAGGAGGCCGCTGCGCGGTACTGCGCCATATCGGGTCCGATGCGACGTTGAGCGACACGGTCACCTACCTGTATGCGGTTTGGCTGCCTCAGAGCGGCGAGGAATTGCGCAGCTTTCCTGTGTATTTTCAGCGCGTCAGCTTTTTCCCAGATGTCCCTGAGCATGAGACGGTGGTTGACGTATTTCTGCCCCTCAAGTAGATGCTAAAACCTATGCACAACGGTTAAGATTGGTCGGTTGGCCGGGTCTTGGCCGCTACTGTCAGGCAGGGATATCCTGTTTGCGTCAACCGCCGCGGCCGATGTCTAAGTCACACGCCTTATGCCACTCTCCACGAGCTACTACCTCGTGGTTTTTCTTGCCTGATTCAACTGACCCCCTTTGATTTTTCCGGCGTTCCGTGCCGATCGGCTATCTAGCGCAGGGTTTCGCGATCGTGTTTGATCTGCGGGTGAGCGCATCGATTCGCTTGGCGCAATTGGCGCCGGGCATATCCGCGTCCCATGACGCCTTCCGCTGCGCTCGCGGCTTAGGTCGACCGTTTGCGCGGTAGCGCAGTTTGGCTCGGAATTAATTTACTGGGGGTACAAATAAAATTGACAGTCATATATATCGGGGGTACATTTATTGGCATGGACATCTCTTACGATCCGTCCAAAAACGGAATAAACGTCGCTCAGCGAGGTTTGTCGTTTGAGGTGGCTCGCGGCTTCGACATGGCGCGTGCCCGGATCTTGGAGGATATGCGCTATGCGTACCCGGAGCGCCGGTTTCAGGCACTGGGTTTTATCGGCGACCGCTTGCATATGTTGGTGTTCACGCCGCGTCATGGCAAGGTTCATATCATTAGTCTGCGTAAAGCAAATCCACGCGAGGTAAAACTGTATGAGCAAACGAATCAGCAAGGAAGTGGCGGACGATAACCCGGAGTGGAGCGATGCGGAATTTGCCCGTGCCCGGCCTGCTACCGATGTCATACCGGAATTATTCGATACAGAAAAAGCCGAACAAATCCTGCGGCCGCGCGGAAGGCCGAAATTGGAAAACCCCAAAGAGGCCATCAAGCTGCGCATCGATGCCGATGTGGTGAACGCTTATCGCGCGCTGGGCGGCGGTTGGCAAACCCGCATGAATGAGGCGCTACGCGACTACGCAAGGTCGCATGGGATGATATGAACGGCGGCTCGTTAAGTGACTTGCATCAAGGTATTCTTTGATATTTTACAAGTCATTGCCCCTGTTAGGCCTCAATCGATCAACTACGCCATCTCGCCATGAGCCTGAAATTTATCTTCACCGTCTGGACTGTCATGATTTTGATGGTTCTGGGTCCGGGTGCTGCCGCCCAGGAAAAAATTCAAATACCCTCGCTGGATACCGACGCATCGGGTCATCCGGTGTTACTCGACGCCTATTTGTTCAAACCTGCTTTGGCGACCGCGGCAGGTCCGCTTCCGGCGGTGGTGTTTATGCATGGTTGCAGTGGTTTGATAACGCATTCCGGCAAGCTTATGTCGCGCGAACTCGACTGGGCTCAGCGCCTGAACCAGCAAGGATATGTGGTACTGGCGGTAGATAGTTTCAGCACGCGTGGCGCCGCTAGCGAATGCGCTCATGGTGGTGCCGTAACACCTCAAGTCGAGCGGCCGCGCGATGCGTACGGAGCGTTGCGGTTTCTGCAGAGCCAACCCTACGTCAAGCCCGATCGTATTGCACTGATGGGATGGTCGCATGGCGGCGGTACCGTATTGTTCTCGATCGGACCGCGCAGTCCGGCGCGTGAAATAAACCGAGGATCAATGCAAATCTCGGCGCCGGCATCGCCACCTCGTGCCGCATCTGAAGTAATATCCGCAGCCACAACCGAAGCCACAACCGAAGCCACACCGGCCGCCAGTGATTTTCGTACGGCGATTGCTTTCTATCCGGGCTGGTGCAATACCTCCGCGCAACATGCCTCCGACTGGAGCACCGCGATTCCTCTATTGATCTTGCAGGGGGAAAGCGACACCTGGACGCGTGCCCAGCCGTGCGAGGATTTTGTGCAAGCAGTGCGAGTCAATAATATGCCGGTGGAAATCCATCTTTATCCCGGCGCATATCATGATTTCGATTTCCCGCATTTGCCGCTGACCGAACATCCCGAGTTCGCCAAGCGTACGGGGCCGGTGCCGATTACGGGCACCGACCCGGTGGCACGGGCCGATGCCATTGAGCGGGTCACGGCCTATCTGGCGCAAGCGTTGAAGCCCTGAGGTTTGAAAATCGGAATTTTGCTGAAGCAGGCGTGCCGGCTTGCGGTTTAAGCGATAAACGCCAGATTTTCCCGCAACGAGGCAATTGCCGTCGCGGTTTCGCGTTTTAATTCCGTCATCAAATCAGCCGCCGATAAAACCCGCGACAACGGTGCGGCTTGCCCGGCCCAGTGCGCGGCGAATTCCGCATTGCCCTGTGCCTTGGCCGCCGCATGCAAAGCCTTGCCTGCGTCATACACAATCGGGTAATCGGGCAAGGACGGATGGGCGGGATCTTCTCCCAGTTGGGTAAAACGATTGGCAATGGCGCGCGCCGGCCGTCCGGAAATGACTCTGGTGAAAACCGTGCGCCGGGCGCGGGCTCCGAGCAAGTTTGCGCGAAAGGCCGGGTCGGCCGCCGATTCAGGACAGCCAATAAACGCCGTGCCCATTTGCGCGGCTTGGGCTCCGAGCGCCAGGACCGCGGCAATTCCCGCACCATCCATGATGCCGCCTGAAGCGATCACCGGCAGCTTTAATTCGCGTACCAGCAAACGCACCAGGGCCAAGGTGCCCAACGCTTCATCGGCCCGCGCCATATCGAATAGGCCGCGATGGCCGCCGGCTTCGACGCCTTGCGCAACGATGGCGTCCACGCCTGCCGCGGCGACCTGTGCCGCATCATCCAGATTGGTCGCGCTGGCCAGCAGGACTATGCCCGCTGCGCGCAAGGCTGCGAGTTGGGCGGCCGGCGGCAGCCCGAAATGGAAACTCACTACCGGCGGGCGTTCCTCCAGCAGCATCGCGTACATCGCCGGGTCTTCCAGGAAGCTGAGATAGATATTGCGCAGGGAGACGGGCGGGGTCGCGCCGAACTCGGCGAAGCGCGGCGCCAGATAGGCCAGCCAAGCTGCTTCGCGTGTCGGGTCGGCCTGTGCCGGCGCATGGCAAAACAGATTCACGTTAAACGGTTTATCCGTCAAGGAACGGGTTTTACGGATAGCCGCGCGTGCGGTTTCAGGGCCCATTGCGCCCACCCCCAACGAACCCATCCCGCCGGCATTGGACACGGCCGCAGCTAGAGCCGGTGTATCGATACCGGCCATCGGCGCCTGGATGACGGGCATCGAGAGGCCCAGCCTGGTGAATAAAGAGGGGTGCTGTGTGGATCGATTCATCAGTGTTTTCTCCCAGGATGCGGCGTCTTTAGTCAAGGCTGCTAGAGCTCTTGAAGCACGCGTTGAAATTCTGCGTAAGCCGAGGTGGCGTAGCCGGTGCGGCGCACCAGCAAGGTGTCCACGGTAAATAAGGAATAAGTGCGCAGCGGCAGGGGACTGTGCTGCAAGTCAAGCACCGACTTGGGCAGAATCGCCACGCATGAGCCCGCCATGACACAGGCCAGGATCGCATGATATGAACTCATTTCAAGCACTTTGAGCGGAGTTTCCGGCCCGCGCGCGGCGGATGCCAGCCAGTTTTCGGCGAACTGGCGATACGCGCAGCCTTGGGCGAAGCCGGCCAAGGTTCTGAGGTTCAAATCGTCCGGCCGGCGCACCTCGGGATGCGACGCCGGCATCACCAGCAGCAACTCTTCGGTAAACACCTGGATACCTTCCAAGCCGGGGTCCAGACCGAGATCCTGGGGTAAAACGGCTTGGATTTTGAGCTTGCGCGTGCTGGGGCCGGCCGGTGGCGTTTTCGCTGTGCTCTGAGCCACCAGCGCGCAGTCCAGACGCCGCGCCAGCACATCTTCCTGCAGCGCGCGCGTGGTGCCTGTCGTAATCCGCAGTTCGACCTCCGGCCACAGAGCGTGATAACGCGCCAACGGCACCGGTAAACGGCTGGCCGCGGTGCTTTCCATCGACCCGATGCGCAAATGGCCGCTCGGTGTTTCCGGGTGCAAGGACTGGCGTGCCTCTTCCGCCACCGCGAGCAGCGTTTCGGCATAAGACAGGAAGCGATGCCCTTCCGCCGTGAGGGTCATACGTTTACCGTCGCGCAGAAAAAGGCGTACGCGCAACTCTTCTTCCAGTTGCTGGATGCGGGTGGTGACATTCGACTGTACCCGCGCCAAGCGTTGGGCGGCGCGCGTCACACTGTGTTCGGCGGCCACCGCACGGAAGATTTCCAAGTCCGTAAAGTCCACACATGCCTCGTTGAAAATCTTTAAAAAAGAATTATTTATAGAAAATAATCATATTTTATGATTTAAAAGTCAAGCAAGATCTTTGTCTGAACTTTGAGTCGTGGCATGAGAATGCCCGGCGCATGCTAAATAACAGCAGGGTCAAACTTGATCTGAGCACGATGGTGCGTGTCTGTAAAACCGGCAGTCGCAGCATAAACCGCACTTGGTCTGGTTTTTGAGATGCAGCGGCCGCTGTTCGGCCCGCATCGCTTAGGCTAACGCGGCACGTCGAGAGGAGTCCACGCTGCGATACCAGTCCGGCGATGTGGGTGCGGGTTATCGCGTGGGTCGGCTTCAACTTGGACGATATCGGCTAATCCGCAGCGCTACCTCTAAGCAAAAACCATGAACTTATTCATCCGTTTCGCCCTTGCCACGTTTGCCGTGACGGCGTTTTCCCCGGCCTGGTCTCAAGCTCCCGCCGCCCCTGCGCACTCGGCCTCACCGGCCACCTCATCTGCCACCTCATCTGCCAC
>JAMFSV010000264.1 GCA_026225455.1 Burkholderiales bacterium
ACTGCCTCCCTCGGGCAGGACTTCGAATACGTCGGCCTTGATGCCGTTGACTTTGTCGGAGCGTAAAAAATGCATTTCCGCCGGCCAGCAGGTATTCATCAGGCCGCCGCTGGCCCAGTACGCGTCGCTGACCAAACCGGCTCGATAACCCTCAAAATCGGCTTGACGCACTACGCCGCCAGAGTCTTTGACCCAGGCATCGGCACCCGAGACACCCATGGCGAAATTTGCCGGACCCGCGTCCGTCACCTGGATCGTGACGACACGCGCTTGGGGGTCGGCCGCGATCAGGACTTTGCCGCTGAAACCGCTTGATTTGGCTGTGCCTTCCATCATCACCGGATGGCAAACCGCTTGCTGGGGCGGCAAGATGGGAGCATGCAGGCGATCGATATTTTGCGCGGACAAATCGGGCGTATCGACTTGGCCGGCTGCCAACGCCGCGCTTGATGCCGTCAGCAGCGTCAGGCTGCAAAGCAAGGTGGGAAGTACGGCGGAGCGGCGAAGTTGACGCGATATCTGATGCAATGCAGGTGTGTGCATGGATGGGTTGCCGTAGAGTCCGCAGAGAGAAATGCCATCTTGCCGAAAAATTGTCCGGCGCGCAGGATAATTTGAACGCCGTTCAATTTTCCTTAAGGCCGGTCCGCCTGATTTTATAGTTTTCAGGCACCGGCGACGCAAGACCATTATCGGCAGGCGCAGGCCTTAGCCCGCGCCTGATTGCCAGCGTCCCGGCGTAGCGCCGAAAGCCCGTTTGAAATGCCGGTTGAAATGACTTTGATCGGCAAAGCCGACGGTAGCGGCAACCTCGGTGGCCGACATGCCGTGGCGCAACAGACCTTGAGCGCGATTGAGTCGAAGCTGGTTGCGCCAGGCGTGGGGCGGCATGCCGACGCTGCGTGAAAAGAGCCGCGCGACATGGAAGGGCGATAGCCCGACCACCGCCGCAAGTTCGCTCAGCGTGACAGGACTGGTCAATTCTTCCGCCAGCTTCATTTGCAAGCACCTCACGCGTTGCGTATCGGCATGCAGGGTGGGGGTGCTGTGATGCGCCACCGAATAGCGATTCAGCAGCATGGCGAACGCCGCAACCAAGGCGGTTTCGGCCGCCAGCGGGTCGGTTTGCTGCTCCAGCATGTGATGCGCCAGCGTGAGCCGGGCGGCAAGCTCGGCGTCGTGAATCACCCCATCGACCAGCCAGGGTGAACCGACCTGACGGCCGGCGATATCGTTCGCCAGGGTTTGCATCCAGGCGAGCGAGGGATAGAAGGCGCGATAAGCCCAGCCATGGTCCGCGGCGCGCTCTCCGGTATGCACTTCACCGGGATTGATGGCGGGGATGCAACTGGCGCCGGCGACGCAGCGCGCGCCGCGATATTGATAACTTTGGGCACCCGCCTGAATCACCGAAATCGAAAAACCTTCATGCCAGTGCGGAGCAAATTCGTGCGCATAGTATTCGGCCGTGAGCAGCTCGGCACCCGGCAACAGCGGGGTACGCCAGAAGCGGGCAGCGTCGGTGAATTTGGCAGGCATGATAGGCAACTGAAGCTGATTTTAATCAGGATACTACGGTTTGCCGCTGAACTCGTTGGTGCATCTGCTGAGTTCCGTGCTGGCACAGAATCACGCAAACAAGTGCCCCGGCAGTTTTCGGCGCTGGCAAGGAGTGCCTCCGCCCCAAACTGCGACTTGCCCGTGCTGCGGTCGCCTATCGCAAGACAAGCGGCAAATACAGGCGAAATTCCTGCGCGTCGATTGCAGCTATGAAAATCACGCCGACGTTGTCGGCGCGATCAATTCCTCACGAGCACTTCCTTCGGGGCGTGTCTTACAGCGAGGACACCGCTTGTCAGCCTGCTGAGAACTGGCGCAGTCAGGCCGCTCGATGAAGCAGGAAGCCACCGAAGCGACCGCGCAGGCTCAAAGCTTATTGCGGCACATCGCGCAGAAATACCGGCAGGTCGGTCACAGGAGGCGTGACGGGAATCTGGTACATCATGTCGCCGACAAAACCGCGGTGATAACTGGCGTGATTGACCACATGCAAGATCATCTCGCCGCGTGACATCTCCCCGGCGCCGCCGCCGACAAACTGGAATTGGATGCGCTCGTCCTGCTGCGCCTGGGACAGCGAAGCGGCATAGTCGACATACCATTGATCCAGCACCGAGACCAGTTGCCACAGTTCGGCCAAAGGCGGATAGGCGGGGGTATTGCGCGCGGTGTAATGGTGTGGACGGCCTTCGAGGTGCGCCTGGAAAATGTTATCGATGACATATACATGGTTCAGTGTATTGACCATGTTCTTGAATCGCGTCGAGCGGGTTTTGGTCGCCTCGCCTTCGGGTAAAGCGCTCAAACTGGCGAAGGTGAGCTGGTCGGCCCAGGCTTTGTAACGGGTGAGCAGGGTCAAAGACGGCATACGTTTCCTGTGGCAAATAGTTGTACCAGCCGGTCATTCAATGAGGG
>JAMFSV010000265.1 GCA_026225455.1 Burkholderiales bacterium
GCGCAAGGTCTGGCCCCCGACGCGCGTCTGGCCGACTTGCCCGACAGAGCGTTGCGCGGCTTGGGTGAGGCGCTGGCGCGCTGGCCCCTGACACCCAGCGGCACCGAAGGCTGGCGCAAGGCCGAAGTGACGCGCGGCGGGGTCGATACCCGCGAACTATCGTCCACCACCATGATGGCGCAGCGCGTGCCGGGCCTGTATTTTATCGGCGAAGCGGTCGATGTGACCGGTTGGCTGGGTGGTTATAACTTCCAGTGGGCGTGGGCTTCAGGCGTGGCGGCAGGCCGGGCGGCGGCCGAAGCCACTCAAGCCGGCATCCGCTGAGGGCATGCTGAGCGGAACTGCGCGTCGGGACCCAGGCAAGACAAAATTGAGCGGAAAATAGCTTCATCCGGAGGCAGCTTTGCACGGTAATCTGCTTGCCCGGATGGCAAAGTGCGCAGCGCCATGTGTTAAACTAGCAACTTGGGCGTGGGCTTGCAAGCCGTGCCGGAATCTCTGCCCGGGTGCGCGCCCGGCGGTTTTTCCCCTGGCGTCGCCCGATAATTCGATCAAATCGCTGTGTAATCCGAATCAACGCCACGCCGCTCCACGCGTGCCTCGCTATCCATGGTGGCCCAAAGCGGCGTCGTGAGCGCGGCGCGCTCAGGTGACCTGCTTCGTGCGGTCCTTGCGGCGCGGCCCGCGCGGGCCTCCCTCTGCGGCCCGCCCGAATAGAATAAACCCGCTTTGGGAAGGATGTCCCGAAGCGGGTTTTTTGTCTGCTGGACCTTGTAAAACAGGGTTTGTTGCACCATCTTAGATGGTTACCCTAGCGCCTTTTTGGAAAGACAGTCCATGAGCCTCAGAGAACGTATTACCGAAGATATGAAAAACGCCATGCGCGCCAAAGACAGCGAGCGGCTCGGTACCATCCGCCTGTTGCTGGCGGCGATCAAGCAGCGTGAAGTCGACGAACGGATCGTGCTGGACGACGCTAACGTAATTGCGGTCACCGATAAACTGATCAAGCAGCGCAAGGATTCGTTCAGCCAGTTTCAGGCTGCCGGGCGTACCGATCTGGCGGACAAGGAAGCCAGCGAAATGCTGGTGCTGCAGGAATATATGCCGCAGCAGTTGTCGCCGGACGAAGTGGCCGCCGCAGTGCAGGCGGCGGTTGCCGAAACCGGTGCGACAGGCCCGCAGGACATGGGGCGGGTAATGGCGGTGCTGAAAGCCAAGCTGGCGGGTCGCACCGACATGAGCGCGATCTCCGGCCTGGTCAAGGCGGCGTTGGCAGGGGCAAACTGACCGTATGACGGCATGAGCTTATGTTTCGACGCGCCGGCCGGTGAACCCGTGACGCATCATGCGCCACGGCGCTCGCTCGCGTGTATCTCATGCGGGCCGGGTGTCTCCGCCCGCGCTGCGACATCTGCTGCAGCGCGGCTTAAGGGGATATATAAGTGGGCATATAAGTGGACCCATAACCGGACCCATAACCGGCCATGATCCCCCACGCCTTCCTGCAAGACCTGCTAAATCGCGTCGACATTGTCGAGGTGGTCGGCCGTTTTGTGCAGTTGAAGAAGGGCGGCGCCAATTTTATGGGTTTGTGCCCGTTCCATAACGAGAAAAGCCCGTCGTTTACGGTCAGCCCGACCAAGCAGTTTTATCATTGCTTCGGTTGTGGCGCGCACGGCACCGCCATCAGTTTCCTGATGGAGCACACCGGCCTGAGTTTTCCCGAGGCGGTAACGGACCTGGCGCAGTCGGTGGGCATGACGGTGCCGCGCGAAGCCCCGTCCATCGGCGGTTATGGCGCGGCGGCTGGCGCCAAGCCGGCGGTGACCCCCGGCCTGAGCGACGCGATGCGGGTGGCCTGCGATTATTACCGCAAGCAATTGCGCGGCGCGCCCAAGGCGGTCGATTACCTGAAACGGCGCGGTTTGACGGGCGAAATCGCGGCGCATTTCGGTTTGGGTTTTGCGCCGGAAGAGTGGCAGAACCTTGAGGCCGTGTTTGACAACTATCGCGACGAGGCGCTGGTCGAGTCCGGTCTGGTGATCAATAGCGACAAATCCGACGGGCAAGGCCAGTCGCGTCGCTACGACCGTTTTCGCGACCGCATCATGTTCCCGATCCGTAATGTGAAGGGTCAGGTCATCGGTTTCGGCGGCCGGGTGCTGGATAGCGGTGAGCCGAAATACCTGAATTCACCGGAAACACCCTTATTCAACAAGGGTAGCGAGTTATACGGCCTGTTTGAGGCGCGTCTGGCGATCCGTGAAAAAGGCTATGCGCTGGTGGTCGAAGGTTATATGGACGTGGTGGCGCTGGCGCAACTCGGTTTTCCGAACGCTGTGGCGACCTTGGGCACGGCTTGTACCCCGATTCACGTACAGAAGTTGTTTCGCCAGACCGATACGGTGGTGTTCAGTTTCGATGGCGACTCGGCCGGGCGCAAGGCCGCGCGGCGCGCGCTGGACGCCTGTTTGCCGCATGCGGCCGACAATCGCAGTGTGCGTTTCCTGTTTTTGCCGACCGAGCACGACCCCGACAGCTTTGTCCGCGAACGCGGCGCCGATGCTTTTGCCGAGGAGGTCGACCGGGCTTTGCCGTTGTCGCAATTCCTGCTGAACGAAATTACCGCCGGCAAGCAGTTGGAGCAGCCGGAAGGGCGTGCCAAGGCCTTGTTCGACGCCAAACCGCTGTTGCAGGCAATGCCGGCCAACGCGTTGCGGGTGCAGATCTTGCATATGCTGGCCGATCGGCTGGATACTCCGTTCGAGGAGGTTGCGGCATTATGTGATGTAGGCACCCGCGCCAATGCCCCGGCGCGCGCGGCACCGCCCAAAAGCGAGCGGCGCCGGGTGACCGGCAACGAACAACGTGCCTTGCGCAACCTGGTGATGTTCCCCCGGATTGTCCATTTGCTCGATGCCGACGACGAGGAAATCCTGTTTGAGGCAACGCGCAATCACGAATTATTCGAGGAAGTTCTGGCTCATGCGCGTGCTTTGGGCGACGCCGCCCAGTTCACGGTGCTGTCCGAATTATTGCGGGCGTCGGAAAATGCCCCCATGTATGAGGAAATTTTCGACGGAATTCTAGTCTATGATGAAAATGTCCGTGATGTGATGCTGCACGACCCCAGTGTCGAGGCCGACGCGGAACGCCATCTGGAGCAGGAGCGCGTGGCCGGCGAGGAATTGCGGGCGGCGGTGGCGCGTCTGCGTTACGACTTATGGTGCGACAGGCTCGATCGCCTGTCCAAACAAGGGCGTTTAACGTCCGATGAAACCGCTGAATTCGCCGATTTATCGCGGCGTGCGGCTGATTTAAAGAAGCGTCTTGCGACTCCCTCGGGTTCAGACGGGTCGGCATGATATAATTGAAGGTTCTCAGCGTTTCGTTTTCTTGTAAAGGGCGAGATCAGGATGGCAAAGACTACAAGCGGCAAGGCAGCGGTAGGCAAGACGTCTGAAGAACGGAAGAAAGCTGCTCCTGCAGCCGGTTCCGCTCGATCCGCTCCTCAGGACGCAAAAGCGGGCGCAAAAACCGCAACGAAAGCAGAAAATCAGGCTGCAGGCAAGCAGGCTGCAGGCAAGCAGGCGGCAAGCAAGGTCGTAAAAGCAAAACCCAATACAGGGACCGCCAAAGTGGCGGCAAACCCGGGGAAAACCGAGGCGAAGGTTGCCGCGAGTAGTGTGGTTCAAGATTCAGAGGCAAAAAAGCAGAGCACAGCCGCAGCCACACCTAAACCAGCTAGCGCTGGCAGGGGTAAGGCTGACGTGACGGCTGTCAGCGCCAGCAAACGCGGCGCATCAAAGCAAGTTGAGCAGGTTGAAGTCAAGCAAGAGAAAGAGGCCGCCGCCGCCCCCTCCGGGAAGGCTGCGCGCACGAGTAAAGTATCCAAGGCTGCGGCCGTCGAGGTTGATGTCGAACCTCAACGCGTCGAAATAGAAGCCGCTACGGCGAGTTCCATGAAGAAACAGTTGAACGAAGTAGTACCTGTGCCTGTACCTGTCGGGGACGAAGTGCCCCAGGTCGCAGTGCCCGAAGTCAAGGTCGAGAAACTCAAGGCACGCGATCGCCGCGCTAAAGAGAAAGCTCTGCTGAAAGACGCGTTTGCATCGCATCAACCCGGCACCGCAGAGGAACTCGAGGAACGTCGTGCGAAGTTGCGCGCGCTGATCAAGCTGGGTAAGGAACGTGGTTTCCTGACCTATGCGGAAATCAACGACCACTTGCCCGATAACTTTGCCGAAACCGAAGCGATCGAAAGCATCATCAGCACCTTCAATGACATGGGTGTGGCCGTTTATGAACAGGCCCCCGATGCCGAAACGCTGCTGCTGAACGACAACGCGCCGGCTGCTACCAGCGACGATGAAGTCGAAGAAGAAGCCGAGGTCGCCCTGTCGACCGTCGACTCCGAATTCGGCCGCACCACCGACCCGGTGCGCATGTATATGCGCGAAATGGGTACCGTCGAATTGCTGACGCGCGAAGGCGAAATTGAAATCGCCAAGCGCATCGAAGACGGTCTGAAGCATATGGTGCAAGCCATCTCGGCCTGTCCGACCACCATTGCCGATATCCTGGCGATGGCGGAGCGCGTTGCGTCCGAAGAAATCCGGATCGACGAATTGGTTGACGGCCTGATCGACCCGAACGCCGCCGATGCAGATGGTTTCACCGCTGCCGAAGCCGAAGAAATCGAGACTGCGCCTGCCGAAGAAGAAGTCGAAGCCGTCGAGGAAGAGGAAGAAGAGGACGATGACGGTGCTGCCGCCGCGTCCGCTAACGCCGCTCAACTCGAACAGCTCAAGCGCGATGCGCTCGACCGTTTTTCGCAGATCAGCGAATGGTTCGACAAGATGCGCCGTGCCTACGAGAAGGAAGGCTATAAGTCCAAAGCCTATCTCAAGGCCCAGGAGTCGATCCAGGCCGAACTGATGTCGATTCGCTTTACCGCGCGTACCGTCGAACGTTTGTGCGACACCTTGCGCGCGCAAGTCGACGAAGTGCGTCAGGTCGAGCGTCAGATCCTGCATACGGTGGTCGACAAGTGCGGCATGCCGCGCGGCGAATTCATCACGCGTTTCCCGGGCAATGAAACCAATCTCGATTGGGCGCAGAAAGTTGTCGATGAAGGTAATGCCTACAGCACTATCCTGATTCGCAACATTCCGGCAATCTGCGAGCAGCAGCAAAAGCTGATCGATTTGCAAGCGCGTGTGGTACTGCCGCTGAAGGATCTCAAGGAAACCAACCGGCAGATGGCGGCGGGCGAATTGAAAGCGCGTCAGGCCAAGCGCGAAATGACCGAGGCCAATTTGCGCCTGGTGATCTCGATTGCAAAGAAATATACCAACCGTGGTTTGCAGTTCCTCGACTTGATCCAGGAAGGCAATATCGGCTTGATGAAGGCGGTGGACAAGTTTGAATACCGCCGCGGCTACAAGTTCTCCACTTACGCCACCTGGTGGATTCGCCAGGCGATCACGCGCAGCATTGCGGATCAGGCAAGAACCATCCGCA
>JAMFSV010000266.1 GCA_026225455.1 Burkholderiales bacterium
AGGCGCCCGACATGCGGCCGTCGGTGACCAACGCGACATGAAAACCCTGATCCTGCATCACGCCCAAGAGCGGCGTCAGACGATGCAGCTCGGGCATGCCGTTGGCACGCGCACCCTGGAAGCGCACCACGGCGACGAAATCACGTTTCAATTCGCCCGCATCGAAGGCCACCTGCACTTCCTCCTGGGAGTTGAACACAATGGCCGGCGCCTTCAGGCTGCGATGCTTGGGCGCCACCGCCGAAATCTTGATCACCCCGCGGCCCAGCTTGCCCTGCATTAAACGTAGACCGCCATCGGGGTCAAACGGTTCACTGGTGCCGCGCAAAACGCTGCGATCCGCACTCAATTCGGCGCCAGGCACCCAAGTCAACACCCCGTCAAGCAAACGCGGCTCTTCGGCATAACGCGACAAACCAGGGCCCGCCACAGTCTTGACGTTTTCATGAAGCAAACCGGCCGCCAGCATTTCGCGGATCAGGAATGCCATACCGCCGGCGGCATGATAGTGGTTCACGTCGGCGCTGCCGTTGGGATAAATACGGGCCAGCAAGGGCACGGCTTTCGACAATTGGTCGAAGTCGTCCCAGTCGATCAGGATCCCCGCCGCGCGTGCAATCGCGACCAGGTGCAAAGTGTGATTGGTCGAGCCGCCGGTGGCCAGCAACGCGGCGATGCCGTTGACGATGGCTCGCTCATCGATCACATGACCGACAGGGGTGTATTGGCCGCGTTCGGCGGTGATCTCGATCACGCGCCGCGCGGCTTGTGCGGTCAGCGCATCGCGCAGCGGCGTATGCGGGTGAATAAAGGCCGCGCCCGGCAAATGCAGGCCCATGACTTCCATCAGCAATTGATTGCTATTGGCCGTGCCGTAAAAAGTACAGGTGCCTTGTGCGTGGTAGGCCGCCGACTCGGCATCGAGCAAGGCTTCGCGACCGACTTGGCCGGTGGCGTATTGCTGGCGTATCTTGGCTTTTGCATCGTTGGACAAGCCGCTCGTCATCGGCCCGGCCGGGACAAAAATAGTGGGCAAGTGGCCGAATTGCAGCGCGCCGATCAACAGGCCTGGGACAATCTTGTCGCAAATCCCCAGGCACAGTGCCGCGTCGAACATATTGTGGGTCAGAGCCACGGCGGTGCTCATCGCAATCACTTCGCGCGAGAACAACGACAACTCCATGCCCGCATTACCTTGGGTAATACCATCGCACATCGCCGGCACGCCGCCGGCAAATTGCGCCACGCCGCCGGCTTCGCGCGCCGCCTGTTTGATGATTTCGGGGAAATTGACGTAGGGCGCGTGGGCCGACAGCATGTCGTTATAGGACGAGACAATGCCGATATTCGGTTGTTTCATCGCTTTGATCGCGATCTTGTCACGCCCTTCGACGCCGGCAAAACCATGCGCGAGATTGGCGCATGACAGCGCGGTACGCGACGGGAACTGCCCTTGCGCGCGGTCGATGCGGGCCAGGTAGGCGGCACGGGTTTTGCTGCTGCGTTCAAGCACGCGCTCGGTAACTTTATCGACCTGGGGATGCAAGGTGGCCATGGCGGAACTCCTGAGTAGGCGGGGAGCAAGGATGCGATGCCGAACATGAATTACGGCGGGAAGAGATGAGTTTAGTAGAAAAACTACATCTATGCAATTCGGATCCCGCCCTAGTGTCGCGAGCCTCCGCACAAGGAAAGCCATAAATATGCTGCATTGCAGCGGCAAGATCGCCGATACTTGAAGGCAGGCACATCACGTTATGTAGTTTTTCTACACATTTTTTGTACTTGGCATTATAGTTCGCGGATAGCATCGCGGTCCGCTCCCGGCGGCCCGATCGCCATGCCCGCCAATTCACCGCCGAGATTCCTCTCATGCTTAATCGGATCGTCACGATCCAGCCGCAGTTGCGGCCCTCGGAACGCAAGCTGGCGATCTATGTCGCGGAAGCGCCGCGCGCAGTCGTCGATTTGTCGATGACCGAACTCGCCGCGCGCGTCGGCGTCAGCCAACCGACGATTGCCCGCTTTTGCCGTGCCCTGGGATGCAGCGGTTACCGCGAATTCAAAATCCGCCTGGCCCAAAGCATTGCGCCCGAGGTACCGGCGGTGTATCGCGATGTGCTGCCCGACGAAGGCGCCGCGGGCATTGCCGCCAAGGTGTTCGACCGGACTATCCTGGCCCTGATCGAAGTGCGCAACAGCCTGTCGTCGGATAGCGTTGCCGCCGCCATCAACCTGCTGGCCCAGGCACGCCGTATCGAATTTTATGGCGCGGGCGGCTCAGGCGTCGCGGCGCTCGATATCCAACATAAATTTTTTCGCCTGGGCGTACCCAGCGTCGCATATAGCGATCCCCACACCTTTTCGATGTCGGCCGCCCTGTTGGGCCCGGGCGACGTGATGGTGGCGGTCTCCAACACCGGCCGTACCCGCGACGTGATCGAATCGGCCCAGTCGGCGCTGGCTTGCGGCGCGACGGTGATTGCGATTACCCACGGGCATTCGCCGCTGGCGCGCATCGCCACCATCGCGCTGATGGCGAATGTGGACGAGGACACGGATATTTATGCGCCGATGACATCGCGTATTTCGCATTTGGCGATCGGCGATGTGCTGGCAGTCGGGGTGGCCCTGCAACGCGGGCCGGAATTGGTCGACAAGCTGGCGCGCGCCAAAAATATCTTGAACAAGCGCCGTACCGTCGATTGAAAGAAAGGGCGCGTTATGCGCCGCTAAAAGCGCGTTCGACAAAATCGAGGCGGTCCTGGCCCCAGAACGGCTGTTCTTCGTAGACATACCACGGCGAACCGAAGACCCCGGCGGCAATCGCATCGTCGGTGTGTTGCGCCACGGTACTCTGCACATTGGCGAGCGCCGCGGCTTTCAATAGCTGCGGGCCGTCCAGATCGAGCGACTCGGCCAGCCGAGCCAGGGTGGCTTCATCAGCGGCATTGGCTTCGTCCACCCAGATGGTGCGGCAGATCAGTCCGGTCAATGCCAGCGCGCATTCCGTGCCATGCGCCAATTGCACCGCCGCAATCAGGCGGCAGGCCAAATCGCCGGAGACCGGGAAAAACTTCGGCTGCAAATTGAGCGGTAATTGGCGAAACTCGCTCCAGCGCTTGAGTTCCGTCAGACGGTAATTCTGCCGTTGCGGCGCGCGTTGCGCCAGCGGCAAGCCGCCGGATACTGAGAATACGCGCCCCAGATCAAAGGGCTTGAGCACCAGTTGCACCTGGTGCCGGCTGGCCAAGGCGACAAAAGCATCGTGGCCAAGGTAGGTGTACGGCGACACCGGCGAAAGAAAGTATTCGCAAATTTTTGCCACGACAAGCTCCTGTCTATAGATATGGAACCGCTTAAAAGGGTTTTACCACCACCAGCACCACAGCCGCCAGCATGCCCAACACCGGCAACTCGTTAAACCAGCGATACCATTTATGACTGCGGGTGTTGCGTCCCTGCTCGAACAGGCTGAGCAAACGCCCGCAATACGCATGATAAGCAATCAATAAGATCACCACACCCAGCTTTGCCTGCATCCACCCCTGCCCTTGCCCGATGCCGACCACCAGCCAAAGCCAGAGGCCGCAGGCCAAGGCCGGAACCGCAATCATGGTCATAAAGCGAAATAATTTGCGCGCCATCAGCAATAAGCGCTGCTGTGCCGCCGGATCGCTTTCCATGGCTAAATTGACGTAGATGCGCGGCAGGTAAAACAAGCCGGCAAACCATGAGGCGATCAAGACGATATGTAGCGCTTTAACCCATAACATAAGCATGAGGATGGCTCAAAAAAAACATAGGATGAGATATTGATGCGGCGTGCGTTTATTGCCGGGCTTCGCCGTGTCCGAACACGATGTATTTCAGCGAGGTCAAGCCTTCAAGCCCGACCGGCCCGCGCGCATGCAGTTTGTCGTTGGAGATGCCGATTTCGGCGCCCAGGCCGAACTCAAAGCCATCGGCAAACCGGGTCGAGGCGTTGATCATGACGCTGGCCGAATCGACTTCACGCAAGAACCGCATGGCCCGGTCGTGATTTTCCGTGACGATGGCGTCGGTATGGGCGGAACCATAGGTATTGATGTGATCGATCGCGGCATCCAGGCCATCGACGATTTTGATCGACAGCACGGGGGCCAGGTATTCGGTACGCCAGTCGGCTTCGGTTGCATCCACCAGCGGCCCGATGTCCGCCGCCTGGAGGATCGCGCGACTCTCGGCGCAGACGCGCAACTCAACTTGCTTGCCGCGATAAATCAGGCCCAGTTGCGGTAAAATCCGCGGCGCGATACCACGTGCAACCAGCAGGGTTTCCATGGTGTTGCAGGTGCCGTAGCGATGGGTCTTGGCATTATCTGAAACCGTCACGGCACGCTGCAAATCGGCGGCGTCATCGATATAAACATGGCAGATGCCGTCCAGATGCTTGATCATCGGCACCCGGGCTTCCGCCATCAGCCGCTCGATCAAACCCCGGCCGCCGCGCGGCACAATCACGTCGACGTATTCGGTCATGGTGGCCAATTTACCGACCGCGGCACGATCGGTAGTACTGACCACCTGCACCGCGTCGGCCGGCAGACCCGCGGCATGAAGCCCTTCGCCGATGGTGCGGGCCAGTTCGGTGTTGCTCTCGATGGCCTCGGACCCGCCCCGCAGAATGGTGGCATTGCCAGACTTGAGGCAGAGTGCGGCGGCGTCGATGGTGACATTGGGCCGGGCCTCGTAAATAATGCCGACCACCCCGAGCGGCACCCGCATCTGCCCCACCTGGATGCCGCTGGGACGTGATTTTATCCGACTCATTTCCCCCACCGGATCGGGCAGCGCAGCCACTTGAAGCAGGCCGTCTATCATGGTGCGCAAGGCTTTGTCCGACAGCGTCAGGCGGTCGATAAAAGCAGCGTCGAGTCCCTGCGTGGCAGCCCGTGCGAGATCGCGCGCGTTGGCGGCTTTGAGGCGTTCGGTGTCGCGCTCGATGGCTGCCGCGATGGCGCGCAAGGCATCGTTCTTGGCTGCCGTGGTGGCACGCGCCATCAGGCGCGAAGCGGCACGGGCACGGCGCCCCAAATCGGTCATGTAGTGGTCGATATCCATCGGGTTCTTCTTTACGTATGTTCGCCAAAAAGCGTTAGATTGGCACAAACAGCAAGTGCTCGTCGGGTGCGTATCGAATTTGCGCCAAACCGCCCCTAAACCGCCCCTAAACCACGCCTCAGCGGCGCGGTGCCGCGACCGTCATGGCCAGTTCGAACAGACCGTCCCACGGGTTGGCCGGCGGCTCGCTGGCGCGGTCGCCCGGCACCGCTCCACGCAAGCCTTTTACCTGCCGGTCCAGCCGCGCGGCAAACGCCAGTGCGCGCTCCAGCACCGTCTCGGTGAGGCGCGTGACGGCCGGCCCGACCAAACGTTCGCGCGGGCCCCAGACACGGTTTTCGCGCAACAGGCTGGCCACCGGTTTGCCGGCCGCCACGCCACGTTTGACGCGCAACAACATGCGGATTTCTTCGACCACCGCCCACAGCACCAGCACGGCTGCCTCGCCTTCGCCACGCAAGCCGTCTATCATGCGCGCCAACCGCGCGACATCGCCGGCCAGCATCGCCTCATTCAATTTGAACACGTCGTAGCGCGCCACATTAAGTACCGCGTCCTGCACCTGCTCCAGATTCAGCGCGCTTTCGGGGTAAAGCAAACCGAGCTTCTGGATTTCCTGATGTGCGGCCAATAAATTACCCTCGACCTTCTCCGCGATAAACTGCAGCGCGCGCCGCCCTTCCTCACCCGCGACCATGCGCTGACCTTGCGCCGCAAGCCGCTGACCAATCCAGTTAGGCAGTTGAGCACGTTCGACCGGGTCAATCTTGAGCGCCACACCGGCCTCGCTCAGCGCCGAAAACCAGGCCGACTTCTGGGTTGCGGCATCCAGACGCGGCAAGGTAATCAGCATCAGGGCATCGGGGTTGTTGCTGGCAGCCAGCGTGCGCAACGCTTCACCGCCATCGCGCCCCGGTTTGCCGGTGGGAATGCGCAATTCGATCAATTGACGATCGCCGAATAAGGACATCGACTGATTGGCCCCGAGCAAACTGCTCCAATCGAAACTGCGCTCGACCGTAAATACCGAACGCTCGGTAAAGCCGGCCGCACGCGCCGCCACGCGAATCCGGTCGACCGCCTCCTGGATCAGCAAGGGTTCGTCGCCGAAAATCGTGTAACAACCGGCCAAGCCTCGCGCAAGGTGGGTTTCAAGCGCGTCCGCACGCAACTGCATGGCGATTCCTCAATTGATTCAAGCAAGCTGCAGCCGGAAAATCGGTGCTGCAGCACACACGCTTTACAAGGGCGGAGTCGGTAACGCACCGCCATGATTGATTGCCGGAATGGCAGTCTTCATGTCACGTATCATGCCAATCCGCCTGACGATCTGGTCGGCCGC
>JAMFSV010000267.1 GCA_026225455.1 Burkholderiales bacterium
GAATCCTATGCCGCCAGCTTCCTGCCTTACGACGAAGCATTCCGGATCTTGTTCAATTCGTACTACACCAGTGTCGGCGCGCGTCACCCAAGGCCGCAGCGGGGCTTGCTGACGCGCCCGGCCTTATCCGAGGTGCTGGCCTATCGCGCCCATGTCGATGCGGCGATGTTGCAGCTACTGAATGAAATCGATGAGCGTGGCGCGCCTGAATTGGCGGCTTTGGTGGTGCTGGGTCTGCATCATGAGCAACAGCATCAGGAATTGATACTGACCGACATCAAACATGCTTTGGCGCAAAACCCGCTCCAACCGGCGTATCGCGACAGCCCTGTGCTCGATCACGGCCGGGCTGCGACGGCTGACCTTGAGGGCACCGCAGCGTGGCTTGAATTCGATGCCGCCCTGGTTGAGATCGGGGCGCTCGCGCCTAATACGGTCGAACATGCACACCCGTCGGACCAGCCGTTTTATTTTGACAACGAAGTGCCGCGGCATCGTGTGTACTTGCACGCCTATCAGTTGGCAAGGCGGCTGGTGACCAATCGCGATTATGCGCATTTCATTGCGGCAGGCGGTTATCAGCAGCCTACTCTTTGGCTCTCGGCAGGATGGGATTGGGTCACGCAAGAACAACGCACTTGCCCGCTTTATTGGCATCGAGACAGCGGCGGCAGCACCGGCTGGAGCGAATTCACCCTGGGCGGCAGGCGGCCCCTGGACCCCGACTTGCCGGTGGTGCATCTATCCTATTTCGAAGCCGATGCTTATGCGCGCTGGTCGGGGTCACGCTTGCCGACCGAGGCTGAATGGGAGCATGCGGCAAGCCTCTCGGCAACCGGCGCGACTGCTTCGCCGCGCGAGCCGATTCATCCGGCCGCTGCCGACACGGCGGACCTGACGCAATTATTTGGCGAAGTCTGGCAATGGACGCAATCCAGTTACGCGCCATACCCGGGGTTTAGTGTGGCGCCGGGGGCGGTCGGCGAATACAACGGTAAATTTATGGTCAACCAATATGTACTGCGCGGCGGTTCATGCGCCACGCCCGGCGGCCATAGCCGTGTGACCTATCGCAATTTTTTCCCGGCCCACGCCGATTGGCAATTCAGCGGCATCCGTCTGGCGCGCGATTTGCCGCAATAACTGGCTTTTGGCATACCTGCCCCCGGTAGAGTTGGACCAATCCAGGATGGCGCAAACCACGACATGCAGCCACAAGCCGCATGTCGTGGTTTGCGCTCGATATGCTATTCTCGCCTTGAGCCGTCGGCAATGCGTGAGGGTAAAACCTCACCCTACCTGTCCGGCACTGCGCTCAGGCGAACCCGCCTGAGCGCCGGCAATATCTTGCTGCGCTCGCGGCGATAGCTCAAGCACCGCCTGAAGCCCTTCTCTCCAAGGATGTTCTATGCGCTTGATGCGTCCTCTCCCGCAGCGAGTATTGGCCTGCGCTCTTTTGCTGATCGCAACCCACACCGCCGCGGCACAAACGCCCAAGACCGTGCTGCTGGAAAATCTCACCTGGACCGAGTTGCGTGAGCAGATTCATGCCGGCAAAACCACCATCATTATTCCCATCGGCGGCACCGAGCAAAGCGGGCCCGACGTCGCGCTCGGCAAGCATAATGCGCGCGTCGCCGTGCTGTCGCAACGTATCGCGGAAGGCCTGGGCAATGCCCTGGTCGCCCCGGTCATAGCTTATGTGCCGGAAGGCGGCTACGCCCCGCCGACATCGCATATGCGGTTTCCCGGCACCATTACCATTCCCGATGACGTCTTTGAAAAGATGCTGGAGTCGGCCGCCAACAGCTTCAAGGTGCACGGCTTCAAAAACATCGTTTTCCTGGGCGACCATGGCGGCTATCAGAACGATCTC
>JAMFSV010000268.1 GCA_026225455.1 Burkholderiales bacterium
CGCCGACCGTGGCAAAAGCACCCATCCGCATCAATGCCGCGCCGTCGCCGTCCAGCGCCACCACCCGCAGGTCGGGCCGGGCCAAGGCCAAACCCAGCGCGAACGGCACCACGCAACCCATCGAGCCCACCATATACAACTGATTGGGCCGGTCATCGATGGCATACAGTTCGCGCCCGCAAAACCCGGTTGAAGCCAAGACCACAGTCGAAGCCAACGGCGTTTGCGCGACTACGCGCTGCAATACCTCGTGGCGCGACGGCCGGGCCGCCGCTTCCACACCCTGCAACTGCGATACCACGCCCGACACACCGCTATCCGGATGCGCGGCAATGCCGGATACAGATACGGATTTAACTGCGGGTTTGAGTGCGGGTTTCAGTGCATAAGGCGCCACGCTGCCTTTTTGCATCACCAGGGCATAAGGCCGCCCCGTCGTATCCATATAAGCAATCGCCCGTTCCAGCGCCGGGGCGATCGCCTCGGCTTCGGTCGGAAATAATTCCCAGGGGATTTCCATGGTGTCCAGCAAGGCCGGCGTAATCGGTCCCATCAGCGCGTGCTGCGGTTCGTCGGCTACACCCGGCTGACCGCGCCAGGTCACAATCAGCAACTGCGGCAGGCGGAAAGTCCAGGTCAGCGAGGTCAAGGGGCTGACCGCGTTGCCCAGCCCCGAGTTCTGCATCATGGTGATCCCGCGCTTACCCGCGAGCGCGACCCCGGCGATCAACGCGACCGCGTCGCCTTCATTGGCCATCGACACATAATGCAGCGACGGGTCTTGCAACACGTAGTTGATAAACGGCGTCAAATACGAACACGGCACTCCGGCATACCAGTCGAAGCCGCGCTCACGCGCCGCCTCGACAAACTGGCGCGCTTCAATCATTGAGCACCCTCATTGGCGGTGGCGTCGGGCACGCTGCCGACCGGTGTTTGCGCATGGGCAAAATCGCCCGCGCGGCGGAAATCGTCAAGATCGTTCACGCCGCGCCAATGGCCGTGCACATACTGCACTTCAATGGCAGCGCCGTCGGCAATCAAGGCATTCAAGAGTGCGGGCATATCCAGCGTGTCGAAATCGGGCCGGCTGCGCAACCGGGTCATCACGGCTTTCAACTGGGCCAGGCCCGGGCCGCGAACATTGAGCATGCCGATCCAACGGCCTTGCGCCGGGTCGGACGAAACGGCCGCCGCCGCATCCGCGCCGCTGCTGATGCGTTGGAGCAACACTTGCTGGCCGAACAGGCCGCGATCGTCGTCGCCCGAGCAATAAGCGAAATCGCGCACGGTCTGGTTGTGGCTGCCGCTCAGCGACGAATCGACCACCACGCTGAAATCGGCGGTGCTTTCGACCAGATCGCGCAGCACGTAGCTGCGGAACAGCAAGTCGCCGTAGGAAATCACGGTATCGGTCTGCAGCGCATCGACCGCGCAGGCCAGCGATGCCAGTTCGCCGGTTTCCGCATGGCGCTGATTGACCACCAGCTTGATCCCCGCGGTTTCGATAGCATCGGCCCGATAACCGCCGACCACCGTAATGTCGTTGATACTTTCTTTCTTGAAGCCATCGATCAACCAACGCAACAAGGGCTTGCCGGCAATCGGCAGCATCACCTTGGGCCGGTCGGCGGTGATCGCTTCCAGGCCTTTGCCGCGGCTGGCCGCCAGCACCAGCGCTGCGCGCGAAGTGCCGGCAGCGGAGAGGTAAAGGCTTTCAGCAGCGGTATATTCGTCCGCATCCTGCAAGCGGAAAATCTCGTTGACCGACACGATCCGGTCTTCGACATTCACCAAAGTCTGGTTTTCGTAAATTTCCTTGGCCACGCTTTGCATGGCCGAAGTCGAAGAACGAACCAGATGATTGGCCCAGATCACGGTGCTGATGCCGGCTTGGCGGAACACGTCGGTCGGGGTGCTGTAGTACTTGGTCGGCACGATCACCAGCGGACCGCGTCCGGCCCATTCGCGGGCGAATTGGAGAATTTCGTCGGGGCGCGACAGTTTGCTGTGAATCAGAATCGCGTCGGCGCCGGCCTGCCGATAAGCTTCGGCGCGGCGCAGGGCTTCATCCATGCCCCAGCCCGCGATCAAGGCTTCAACCCGGGCCACGATAGAGAAATTGGAATCGGTCTGGGTATCCTTGCCGGCCTTGATCTTGCCCGCAAATTCGTCCATTTCCGCCAACGGCTGGCGTTCGCCATTGAGAAAGCTATTGGTCTTGGGGAATTGTTTGTCTTCGATACAGACACCGGCAATACCGCGCTGTTCGAGCTTGCGCACCAGGCGGCGCATATTATTGAAGTTGCCGTAACCGGTATCGCCATCGAGCAAAATCGGCAAATCGCTGGCATCGGCCATAAATTCGAGCACGTCGACCACCTGGGTCCAGCTCGCTTCATTATTGTCGCGCACGCCCAATTGGGCCGAGATCGACAAACCCGAAGCCCAGATCCCGCTGAAACCGGCTTCGCGCACAATGCGAGCGGATAAACCGCTGTGGGCTTCCATCAGGAATTCGAGCTGGTCGCTCAACAGCATTTGACGCAGTTTGGCGCTGCGTGAGAGCGTGATACCGCGACCGGCGGCGCTGTCGATTGCCGCGGCGGCGGAAGCATTAATAGGGGCGTTCATCGTGTAACTCCTGACAACGACTGAAGTTGCGGCAGCACTTCTTCGGCTGCGCGTGCAACATCATTGGGAAAATCGATCTCGATCCACGGCGATCCCGTGACATCGGTCACCTCGAACAACTGGCTGCCTTCCTGCAGCAGGTCACGCACCGCTTCTTCATGCGGCATATGCGCCCGATCGCTGTCGACATAAGCCGCAACAATTGCCGCAAGCCTGCGTGCGCCGGCTTCGTTAAAACGGAAAAACCCGACCGACTCGCCTATCGTGTCGTACTGCAAACCGACCGCAAGCTGCTTGCGCAACTCGATCGGCACGCCGTCGCGCACGCATAATTTGACCGGCTCATCGCCGATTTCGAAATCGCGATCGATCAGCAAGCGATTCACCGCTTGGCTGCCGGCCACCAAAGCACTCATGATGCGTTCGTCGTACAGCACGTCGGCATCCATCAGCAATACGTCGCCACCGCGCCCCATGGCCTCGGCCACGGTATGCACGGTCAGCACGCTGCCGAGGTCGAAACGCGGATTCAGCACGACTTCAGGGCGCGGCTGCAAAGCCAGACGATCGAGCTCCGCCTCGACTAATTCGTGGCGGAATCCGAGCGCCAACACGATATCCTCGACTCCGGCGCTTTTGAGCATGTGCAGGTGCCGTTCCAGCAGGCTCATGCCGTCAAACTGCAACAAGCATTTCGGCATCTGTTGTGCTTCGGGTTGCTGCAGACGTAAGCCGCGCCCGGCAGCAAGAATGATGGCACGCATGAATATCCTGTCTAAAATAAAACTTGAACAATCAATTAAAAAATATCGCGGCGGCGTTGCCCCCAAGCAGGGCCGGTGCGCGGCCGCCAACCAGTCTCAATCGCCAACCAGTCTCAATCACCGACAGGCACGGGCGGCAACGCAGCGACTTGCCCCCGGCGGCGGCGCCAACCCCGTTCACACCAATGCAGATAGATCATGCCCGGTACACCGAGCAAAATTTCCCGTGCCCGTTTGGCCAGCGACAAGGCCAGTGCCGCCTCGGGCGGCAAGCCGGCCAGCGGCGCCAGCAGCAAATAGCCCCCCTCTTGCACACCCAGTGAGCCGGGAATGGCAAACGCGGCACCACGGATGGCTTGTCCCAGGCTTTCGAGCAGCAAAGCATCGGCCCAACCGACCGGGTGGCCAAGCAACGACAGTGCCAGATAGACCTCGCCCGTGCCGACCAGCCAGCCGAGCAAACTCAAGACAAAGCTCAACAGCAGCCGCGCGCTGTGCCGATAAAGCTGCTGCACCGAAACATCGATGGCTTCGGCCTGGTTCATCCACTGCGACCAATCGCGTTTGCCGAATAATTTGGCGGCCGTCCGCGTCAAGCGGCCGAACAAACCGTGCTGCTGCATCGCATAGAACAGGCCTAACAGCAAAGCAAGCACGCCGCTGGCGGCAAGCAGGGGTAGCCGCAAGGTGTGCAAGGTGGCGTGACTGGCATGGGCGCCGAGCAGCATGACGCCGAGCAGGGCGAACACGATTTGCGCCAGGGTCTGGAACGTGGTGCTGACAGTGATCGCGGCCGCCGCATCCGGCGTGGGCATACCGCGCTGCCCCAAATACCGGACCATCAGTACCGGCCCCCCGATCTGCCCCGCCGGCATCAGGCTGTTCACCGATTCGCCGGCCCAGCGCGCGAGCAAGGCGTCAAGGAACGAACCCTGGGTCGCAGCCTTGAAGAACAGCACACGAATCGCCGCGGCATCAAGCACCAACGGCACCAGGTGAAATAACGCCAGTCCCAGCAAACCCCAGCCGGCTAGCGCCAGGGTCGAGAAAACCGCCGGTAGGCCCTGGGATAGCAAAAGCGCGACAAACAGCAGCACACCCGCCGATAACAACCAGACTGCGGCGCGTGTCATGTGCGCTTGGCTGCCGGCAGCAGTTTGCGAAACACCTGGCGAAAGCCGAAATAGGCCACGGCGTCTTTCATATTCGAGATAAATCGCCGCCACGCGCGCATGTTCGGATTGGTCACATACTCAAAAGTCAGCGACACGCGAAATTCGTTTTCGCCCAGGGGCGTAATACGATGGCGCAAAGCGTCGCCATCGAAAAACACCAGCCCGCCGGGGGGAATCTGCACCGATCCCGGCTGATCCGCTACTTCAGGCTCGCGCGTATGCAATTCGTAGTCGAGCCGGCAGGAAGACTGGTCGATCACCCCCAGCAGCAGTGTGTAGCGCCGACCCTCGTAGTAAGAGGTGTCGTAGTGCCAGCCGATATGGTCGCCCGGACGGGTATAAAAATATAATGCATAGGCATGCGGATCGTCGGCCGGCGAAACTTGCAGGGACTCACCGCATAACCGCGCCAGCCAATCAATCAGCGCGGGCGAACGATACAGTTCGGCGATAAACGGCGCCAGTTGGTCTATCGTATGCCGGCTGACACTGCCGCCTTGTTTATGGCCGGGCAAATAATTGCGGTTGACCGATGCCTTGACCGCTTCTACACCGGCAACCAACTGCGCGGTAACTTCGGGCGGCAGAAAATCTTCCAGATACAAGAAAGCGCCCTGCTGCGCAAAATCCCGCTTCAAGGTGGACGCATCGGTGCCGCGCAAACGCGCAGTCATGCTTTGATCGGCGTTGAGTTGCGTATCCGGATCCGGCTCCAGCAAACCGCGCGGTGCGGGCGCGTTCATGGCGCCATCCCGATGTCGCTGCGGGCCACCACCGGATGTTGCCGGCGTACAACGCGCCGGTAATCGATCACGACCCAGGCGGCAAACAGCGGCGCGCCCAGGGCCGCGGCATGTAAAAACGGCGCCACGCCATTCAGCAAGGTCACCAGCGGCAGCATATACAGTACGTCTTCGGTTTCGAAACCGCCAAACGAAGCTTGTTTTGTGCCCGCCTTGCCGGCGATATCTTCGATGCGCATGCGCAGCCAGAAAATCAGCGCAATCGCCCCGCCGGCCAGCGCACCAAGCAAAGCAGGCGGAATCGAGGTCGAGCGGCCCAAGCCGGCACCGACACCCATCCCCATGCCGATAAACAGCAAAATCGTCACTCCGGCGTCGCTGGCCAGATCGTATAAATGCCCGATGCGACTGGTCTTGCCGCTGATACGCGCCAATTCGCCATCGGTATGATCGACAAAATTCGATAAAGCGAGCAAAAACGCGGCCAGATTCGACCAGCCGTAGGTGCCATGCGTAAAGCATAGCGCCGCCGCGATACCGATCAACAGGCGCACGGTGGTCAGGTGGTTAGGCGTGACCCAGCTATCTTTGAGGGGCGTAACCAAGAAACGCGCCAGTCTGGCGTCCCAAGGACGTTGGACTGCGGGACTGCCGGAAGAAGAGTTATACGGCTTTGACATGAACGAGCAATAAAAAAGAGGCTTAGCGTGGCGGTCGCGTATTGTCGCAGTTAATTTTAAATTCGTGTACGTCATCAAAACGAAACACACTATTCCGCTAACGATACTAATGCAATAGTTTTAATGTCGCAGCGGAGCCCGCACGTGCTGTGGGAATAAGTGGATTGGGTTTGGCGGGAGACCTCCTGAAGTTGATTTGCTCAAACGGATCGGGCCTTGAATTGGGCCGCCCTAGACCGCAAATCAGGCGCGGCGCTTAAATTGTGCTGGAGCCGGCCCCCGCTACCCGACCGGTCTGACGAGCGTGATCACTGAACCAGCCGTTGCTGCAACCTGAATGCATGCGTGCAAGCCAAGCCGCAGTGCGGCAGAACAGTCATGCGGCTGGCTGGTAAAAATTTGGCAATATTCCGCCGCCGCATGCCGCAGTTTTTTCGATTTCCTGCAAAGACCATGAGCAAGATACCATCGCGATCAAAACGCCGGGACCTTGCACGCCAAGTGCCGTTGGGGCAAATCTTGACGATGTCGAGCGGGTTCGAGATTTGCCGCACTCTACAGGGAATGCCCCTGCGCGAAAATTCCGAACCTGCATTTCCCCCTTGGCGCTGCGCCATATTCGACATGGCACGCCGGGAAAACCAATCAATTGGAGTTTGAATAGGAGAGTACGAAACTATTCCCGTAAGTACCTTTTGAAAAAGTATTATGGTAAGTCAAGGTCGGGTTTTCTCCAGACTTAACCATATATGGCATAAAATCCGTCTGTGCGGGATTTAAAAAATCTTTTTCAACCGTGGTCCACTGAGTAGGGTCGATTTTTTGATCGATAATCAGTCCGGAATCAATCCAGATGCGGACCTCATTGGTCTGCGTCGATTGATCGGCCACCATCAGAAGTTGCAGATCTCCCGTTGCCGCTTTGCAGTAGAAAGTGGTGCCACCGGCGGATTCTCCATTCAACACAATGGTATCAATGACTTTATTGTGCAACTGCATATAGGCCCAGGGCGTCGACTGCATGACGGCGCCGTTGCTGTTGGTGCAGGTGACGACGTCGCCGGTAGTCGAAGCCTTGGCGACGCCGGCATCGGTAAACATCACGCCGTTGGGCGGCGGCGAGGTGTTTTGTGCAATTTCAGCGGCACCGGCAGTCGCCGAATTAAAGGCCAGACAGACCAAAGCTAACGTGATGTTTTTTTTCATGAATTCCATGCTCCATATGATTTTTACAAGATTTATCGATTTATGAGATATCCACTCTAATTCCAAAATACGGCACAAAATCAAATTTTAAAAAAGTTCCTTTATTTTGATGCAACCGCTATTCAAAAAAATAGCTGACTGACCTGCATTACCCAAAATACTTTGTATGCCAAAAATATAAAATTCAAAGTAAAAATCCTAAAATTAGGACTGATTGAATGAGAAATAAAGAGACAAGGCAATCGAATAAAATTTCTCTGGCGTAATTAAGCAAACCGAAATTTTTTCTGAGATGGCGCTCGGGCTTTCCCCTGGTTGACCGTGCGAGTACATCTCGCAACAACCCAGCCTCGCGACCACCATGTGCAACTTATCTGCGCGGGGAGCGACGGATTTGCTGCCGTGGGACGTTAAAGAAAAATGAGATCTATTTCGGAACCCAACCCGCTTCTTCAGGAATCCCATGTTTAAAACTATCTTGATCGTCGCGGCCACTGCCATACTCACCGGACGCGTGGTCTACCCCGCCCATCCCGCCTACTACCGGGCACCGGGAATAGTCTATTAATTGTATTGATAAGCGTATTGGTCAGTGTACTGAACAGTGGTGCTACCCGGCGCTGGCAAAGGCAAGCGCAGCGGCATTGGAAATCCAGCAGGCCTAAGGCACACGCCATGCAACAACGAGACATAACCCTTTGACCGCGGAAGATCCGGATGCAGATTTGCTGGCCCGTGTCGGCAATCAGGAGCCGGACGCGGTGCGGGAGATGGTCGCGCGCAAATTGCCGCGACTGCTTTCACTTGCCACTCGCATGTTGGGCGATCGGCATGAGGCCGAGGACGTGGCGCAAGAGGTTTTTATCCGGATCTGGAAACATGCGGCGCGCTGGCAAAGCGGATCGGCGCGCTTCGATACCTGGTTGCACCGGGTAGCGCTCAATCAGTGCTACGACCGCTTGCGCCGCCAACGTGAAGCTGCGCTGGACGAGCTGCCCGAGCAAACCGACCCGGCTGCGGCGCTGGATGACACACTGGCCGATGCCGGGCGCGCCCGGCGGGTAGCGGCGGCACTTGCCGCTTTGCCGTCCAGGCAGCGTGAAGCGCTGGTACTGCAGTACTACCAGGAACTGTCGAACGCGCAAACGGCCGAGCTGATGGGCGTGACGATCGAAGCGCTTGAAAGCTTGCTGGCGCGTGCCAGGCGCAGCATGCGGCAACAGCTCGCCGGTGAACGCCCCGAGCTTGATGCCGGCCCGGGCGGCAATAACGTAGACGGAGGGAAACCCCGATGACACCCCAAAGATTTGTTGCCTTGACCGACGCCTACGGTGCCGCAATCGAGCACTGGCCGCAGGCGGAGCGCGCCGCCGCGCTGGCCTTGATCGAGCAGCGGGAACCCCTGGCACTCGCGGCGCTGGCCGACGCCCGGCAACTGGATCGGTTATTGGCCGCGCATGTCGTCGCAGCGCCCGCGCCGGCACTGGTTTCCCGCATCGTCGCCGAGGCTCGGCCGGTAGCGCCATGGCAGCGATGGCGCCGGTGGTTTATCGGATCAACTCAGCGCGACCTGCGTCACGACCGCCGCTCTCCGGCTGGGAACGGGGCCTCGCTGCGAGGTGTCGCCTTGCTGGGCGTGGGGGTGGGCGTGGCTGGTATCGCCGCCGGCATATTGATGGTTTCGTTGCTGACGCAAACGGTTGCCGCCCCCGGCCTCACCGAGTTGACCTACTCAAGCACCGCTTTTGGCAGCTTGACGCAAGACTGGAGCAATGAATGATGGGCCGTTCGCTAAAACTGCTGTGTATCGTGTCGCTGACGCTCAACGTATTTCTGCTCGGCGCGATCGCCGGCGGCGCTTACCGCTGGCTGGCCGCAACCCACTCCGCGGCGGCGACCCAGCCGCGCAGCGTGCGTTTTGCGGCGGAGGAACTGAGCCCTGAA
>JAMFSV010000035.1 GCA_026225455.1 Burkholderiales bacterium
CACTTGGGAAAATCGCCCGCTTCAATATGCTGGAACAGGTCGCGCTGCGCACTCTCGCGATCGTTGGCGATGACCTGCCCGGCTTCTTCATTGGTGTAATTCGCAATCCCCTGCATCGACTTGAAATGGAATTTGACCCAGAAGCGCTGCTGCTCGGCATTGATAAACGAAAACGTATGCGAACCGAAGCCGTGCAGTTGGCGATAGTTGCGGGGAATGCCGCGGTCGCTCATCAAGATGGTGATCTGATGCAGCGCTTCCGGATGCCGCGTCCAGAAATCCCAGACCGCCGTCGAATTACGCAAATTGGTCTGCGGATCGCGTTTTTGCGTATGAATAAAATCGGGAAACTTCAGCGGATCGCGGATAAAAAAGACCGGCGTGTTATTACCCACCAAATCCCAATTGCCTTCATCGGTATAGAACTTGACCGAAAACCCGCGCACATCGCGTTCGGCATCGGCCGCGCCGCGTTCCCCCGCCACCGTGGAAAAACGCAAAAACAGCGGCGTTTGTTTGCCCACTTCCGCAAACAGCCCGGCCTTGGTGTAACGCGTGATGTCATGCGTCACCGTCAAGGTGCCGTAAGCGCCCGAGCCTTTGGCATGCACCCGCCGTTCAGGAATCACCTCACGATCGAAATGCGCGAGTTTTTCCAGCAACCACACATCCTGCAAAGCGATCGGGCCACGCGGGCCGGCCGTCAAGGAGTTTTGGTTGTCCGGTACCGGGGCGCCGAATGCCGTGGTCAAGGTGCGTTCTGTCATGGTGTGTCCTTTGTAGGAGAAGTGAGGCAAGCGAGATATTGGATCGGGCCAAGGCCGAGCAGGCTTTTGCGCTAGCGCCGGCGGTGTTTAAAACCGGGGCGTCAAACCGCCAACGCGCGCAGGGCCAAAAATTCGGTCGCGATCGAGCGGAATTCGGCTTGCAGGATTTGCCAGGGATGCTCTGTTCCAGGTGTCGAAGCGGTGCTTAAGATGGAACTTGGAATCAGGCGGGACATGGCGTTCTCCGGTTTTAGCTGGGCTAGCTGGTTGGCACAGCTAGAATATAAATAAATACTATTGATTTATATAATTGATTGTATTTATCTATTCAATAGCCTGCGGCAATCACGGAGATCTGGTTGGGCCATACGAGTTCAGCGATGCGCGCGATGACTGACCGAAACCTGGCGAACAGCGCCTGCTTGAGTATGTAGCGCATGCCATGCATCAACAAAAAAGCGCCCGCGAACCGAAGTTTGCAGACGCTTTTTATGCATCAGAGCCAATACGCCTGGATCTCGGCGTGTCGCCCGAGCCGCTTTAATTCAACTTCGCCGGCAAATCCAGCTTGCTGATCCCCGGCAACTCGCACGATTGAATCGCAGCGCACACCGCCTCAATGGCGGGCATGCGGGTAAAGCTTTTGCGCCAGGCCAGCACCACCCGCCGATCGGGGATCGGGTCCTCGAACGGCACATAGGTCAGCATGCCGCTGTCGGTGCTGTTCATATGGGTCTCGTGCATGTCCGAGACCGAGGTACGCGGCAGCACGGTAATGCCGACGCCGCTGGCAACCATATGGCGGATGGTTTCCAGGGAGGAGCCTTCGAAGGTCTTCTGGATCCCGTCGGCGTTTTGCGAAAACCGCATCAACTCGGGGCAAACACCCAGCACATGGTCGCGGAAGCAATGACCATTGCCCAGCAGCAGCATGGTTTCCAGTTTCAGGTCGTCGGCCTTGATCGAACTGCGCTTTTCCCAGGGATGGCCTTTGGGCATCGCGACCACAAACGGCTCGTCGTATAAGGGACGGACCATCAAACCGGTTTCCGGGAACGGCAGCGCCATGATCGCGACGTCGATTTCGCCCTGTTTGAGTAGTTCGATCAGCTTCAGGGTGTAATTTTCCTGCAGCATCAAGGGCATTTGCGGCACCCGGTCGATCATTTGCTTGACCAGGGTGGGCAGGATGTACGGCCCGATGGTGTAGATCACGCCCAGGCGCAGCGGCCCCAGTAGCGGATCTTTACCTTGTTTGGCGATTTCCTTGATCGCCAGGGTCTGCTCCAGCACGCGCTGGGCTTGGGCTACGATCTGCTCGCCGATCTGGGTCACGCTGACTTCGCTGGTGCCGCGCTCGAAGATCTGGATGTTCAACTCATCTTCGAGTTTTTTGATTGCGACCGACAAAGTCGGTTGGCTGACGAAGCAGGCTTCGGCCGCGCGGCCAAAATGCCGTTCGCGGGCCACCGCGACGATGTATTTCAGTTCAGTAAGCGTCATAAAGCAATCGCAAAGTGGGTTTCAATAGATTTTAGCTTTTATACACCGACATTGCGTTCACGCCAAGCCCGGGCAAGCAGTTTTCGAGATATAGACGAAGCCGCTCGAACCCATGCATTGACATGCATGCCCGGGAGACCGTTTGAGCAGTCGCGCGATGAGCGACTGCCGAGTGAGATTTTTTGCTCGGTCCCTTTAAGCCTTTAAATAATGCTCGCGCCCACCCAGCCACCGATTCAGGTGTTTGGTCACAATCTCAGGCACGCTGTCCAGCATTTGCCGCGCCGCCTCGCGGGTGGGCTCGATCAACCAGGCGTCTTGCTGCAGATCGGCAAAACGCAGCATGGCCGCACCCGATTGGCGGGCACCGAGAAATTCGCCGGGGCCGCGCAATTCGAGGTCGCGCCGGGCAATTTCAAAACCATCGGCGGTTTCGCGCATGGTTTGCAAGCGCGCCCGGCCGGTGAGCGATAACGGCCCGGCGTACATCAGCAAACATACCGACGCCGCGCTGCCGCGCCCGACCCGGCCGCGGAGCTGGTGCAATTGGGCCAAGCCGAAACGCTCAGCATGCTCGATCACCATCAGCGAAGCGTTCGGCACGTCGACCCCGACCTCGATCACGGTGGTCGCCACCAGTAAATTCAGTTCGCCCTGGGCGAAGGCCTGCATCACCGCGGCTTTGTCGGCCGGGTTCAAACGACCGTGCACCATGCCCACGCGTAATTCGGGCAACGCCAGGGTCAGCGCCTGATAGGTATCGACCGCGGTTTGCAGTTGCAGCGCCTCGCTTTCTTCGATCAAGGGGCAGACCCAGTAAACCTGGCGTCCGGTCAGGGCCGCCTCGCGCACCCGGGCGATCACTTCGTCGCGCCGGGCCGCGCTGATCAGCTTGGTCAGGATCGGGGTACGGCCGGGCGGCAGTTCATCGATGGTGGAGACATCGAGATCGGCGTAATAAGTCATCGCCAGCGTGCGCGGAATCGGGGTGGCACTCATCATTAGCTGGTGCGGCTGGAATTCGGCCGCGCCGTCGGCGGCATGCCGGGCTTTGGCACGTAGAGCCAAACGCTGTTGCACGCCGAAGCGATGCTGCTCATCGACGATCACCAGCCCCAGACGCGCAAATTCAACCGCTTCCTGGATGATGGCATGGGTGCCGATGATCAATTGCGCGCTGCCCGACGCCGCG
>JAMFSV010000269.1 GCA_026225455.1 Burkholderiales bacterium
AAGCGCGGCCGAAGTGGTTGCCCAGGAATGCATCCAGCGAAATCTGTTCCTGGCGGATAAAACCCGAGGACGGCAGTTTCTTTTCACGGAACAAATCTACCGCGGTGCAAATGCCGGCAGCGGTGGTGATCTGAATGGCGCTGACCGAGTGGCCGCCGTTATGGGTCGCAAAAATTTTCCGGGTGAACACTTCCTGCACCAGCTTGCCGTCGCGCAATCCGCTGACGGTGACGAATACCAGCACCACATCTTGCATGGTGGCGGGTACTGAACGGCGCATGATTTGCTTGAGTTGTTCCTGGTCTTCATTCAGGCGCAATTCCTCCAGCAAAAACTTCATCAGATTGCAGTGACCCGGATAACGCACGGTTTTGTAGTCTAGATTCGAGACCCGGCCGTTGAGCGTTTCGCACAAAGTGCCCAAGCCGCCCGAGGTGTTGAACGCTTCGTATTCGACGCCGTCCAGCGAAAAATGCTCGAGCCCTTCGAGCGCCTGTACTTCGTGCATTTTGCCGCCGCGAATCGCTTCGCACGGGTGGCAATATTCGTTGATCAGGCCGTCGACGCTCCAGGTCGTGTTGTACTTCAAGGCGTTGGTCGGAAATTCGGGCAACGCGCCCACACGCATTTTGACTTCATAGACCTCATCGAATTTCTGGGCCAGGTCATGCGCGGCAATCCCGATAAAGCCAGGAGCCAAACCGCATTGCGGCATAAACGCGGTACTGGCGCCTTCGGCCAGCGCACGAATGGTGCGGGTCGCGTGCACGTCTTCCGTCAAGTCGAAGTAATGCGTGCCGGTGGCTTTGGCCGCGGTCGCAACGGCGATAGCCATTTGGTACGGCAGTGCGTTGATCACCACGTCGCGGCCGTCGAGCGCGTTGGTCAAGGCGTGGGCATCGCTTGAATCCAGCACCATGGTCTTGATGCCGTTGCCGGTGATGTCCGCCAGTGCCTTTTCGCTGCGATCGGCGACGGTCACGGTGTAATGACCGGATTCTTGCAGCAAATGGGCAATGGTTTGGCCGATATGACCTGCGCCTAGCAACGTAACTTTCATTCTTTTTCCTTGAACACGGGCTGAATTGATCTGATGACCGATTCTAGGGGCCGTGTGAGTGTAAAGAAAAGGTAAAGAATATACGCTTTGTCGTAAATTTCAGTGTTAATGACGAGGTATTTCGTCGTTTTGAATGTTTTACGGGTTTTTACCTAGCCGAATTTTATTGGCCCACCGTGCCGCGATCGATTTTGACGGCCAGCACAATCGAGGTGGTGGTGTCGGACACGCCATCCATTTCGCCGATTTCGTCGAGCAATTGATCCAGCCGTGAGGGTGTGCTGGTTCTGAGCCACGCCACATAATCGAACTCGCCGCTCACGGCGCACAGCATCTGCACTTCCGGAATTTTCGACATGCGACGCAGTACATCCTTGCCCGACTTGGGGGAAAGGGCGATGCCGACATAAGCATTGAGACTGCTGTCCAGCACTTCGCTGCCCAGCCTCACTCCATAACCGGCAATGATGTTGTTGCGCTCCATCCGGGCGATACGCGACAGCACGGTGGTGCGCGCGATGTCCAATTTGCGCGCCAGATTGGCGACGCTCTCGCGCGCGTTGACTTGCAACAGGGCAATCAAATTACGATCGATCTCGTCGAGCTGGTCCAGGCGTCCCTGCATTTTTTGTCCTTTTCGGGCATAAGTACCCGCGCTGTAGTCTGCGGACACTATGTTATGCCGAAAATAGTTGTCATAACGACGTAAAAAAGTCGTTATGACGGTTTGCTGCAAAAATGCTGTTGAAACGGGCTAAGGCAGATGCGGCGGGGTTGCCGTCAACGCGTCGGCGGGCGGGACGATTCCGCTATTTTCGGCAGGGCTCAGGGTGCCATGCGTCAGCGTTTCCCATATGACGTTGTGCCTATCGTTATCGTTAGGCAACGCATAGGGGCGGACATCGTTTTGCAGATGCTGTCGAGTATCGGGCAACGCGACATGCTGGCGTATGCCATAGGCGTTATAAGCACGTTCCATGGTGGCTTGCAGCACGGGACGGTAAAACCGCGTGTCGCACAGGCCGGGAAACCCCGCGGGAATAGCTGATTGCGGGTTTGGTTCAGCGGTTTTTGCAACCTTGCTTTGGCTTGGTACCGGTTTGAGACTGGTCTGACGTACACCCGCCAGCAGCCGCGACATATATTCCAGCGAGGTGGTCAGGCGCAGGGTCATCGGCGTGTAGAGGTCGACCCCTTGCATATAAGCGGTTTCCGCCGCATTGAAGGTGGCCGCGAGCCCAAGCTGGGCGTGTTGCAAGTCGCGGCAGGTTTCCTGCGTGACGCCGCTGGTTTGCGCGCCGAAATGCGTTTGGCCGTTCCAGTCGGCCGGTCCCTCGGGCAGCATGACGGGCTGTGTTCCATCCAGCGCAAAGTTGTAGAAATAGGCCGGCACCCAACGATTCCAGCGCGCCAGGGTGGCGTCGAACAAGTCGTGGTCATCGGTGACGACGGCGATACCTAATGCTCCGTCTATCATGCTCAGCGTCCAGTCGCCGTTTTTGCCGGCACCGTGATCGCCGGTGATCAGCGGCAAATACTGTCGGCGCAGCATGGAGGTGAAGGCGGCGAAATCTTGATCGTCCCAGCCCGCATCGCTATAGCGGATAATCTCGGCGGCTGCCGGCCATTTTTCCGCGGCCCACGCGGCCTGCAAGGGGGCATTTTCGCCACCATGAGCACGCAGGGTTCGGGCATAGTGATTCATGATCTGAATCGCCTTCTGCGCATAACGTATATCGTCGGTGAGGGTCCACAGCAGGGCCTGGGTGTAGGCGGCCGATGCATCGCTGTCTTCCTGGGTGCAGCCGAGATCGGCTTTGGGATCCTCGTCGCAGACGATCATGCCGTTGGCCGGTGGGCCTTGCACCGCATAAGACAGGGCGCCCCAGCGGCTCTTTTGGGCCGCGGCGAAGGCCGAGGCAAACGGCTCGGTGCCGATCTCGATCTGGGTTCTGATGTATTTGAGGTGCGGCAGGTCGACCAGCACGCCGGGATGGACGAAGGGCGGCGGTATTTGCGCCAGCGCCGTAGCTTGGCACAGGCAGGCGGCCAGGACCGCCAGGGCCGCGAGGACCGCCTGCATGGGACGCCGGGCGAGGCGGGTGGATCGCAGGGCTGACGTCGGCATCAGGGGCTCCGGAAGGTCGCACGAAGGTGGCTGTCGTACAGTTTAGCGTGCCGCAGGGGGAGTTTACCGCTGTCGGCGGGTTTGGGTGACGCGGCGAGCGGGCAGGTGCCAGCATGTTTTTGCGCCAGCCCATAGAATAGTGCCCAAGAAGGTGTTGGCTGAGCCCGGCTTGAGGCTCGGAAAATGCTATAAAGCCATTCCCATGTGTTCCGGTAAAGCGCCGTCCGCGCCTGCCCTGGAACCGATTTTTCCTGCCCACCTTATGCCTGTTGCCGATCTCAATACCCGCATCGAAACCTACTTTATCCGCGCGCAGGGCTCTTTGCCGCGCTATCTGCTGTCGGCGATGCGCCGAGCCCACGCACTGCGCATTGGCGGCTGGATACGCGACCTGGAGGATGGTTCTGTCGAAGCACTGGTGCAGGGGCCGCCCGATCAGGTCGACCTGATGCTGGAGTGGTTGCGGCGTGGGCCGCCGGGGACCAGCATCAAGGATTTTGTCAGCCGCGAGGAATATATCGACAAGCGTTACGAGCGCTTTGAGCGGCAATAGTAAGTCAACCGGGAGCAAACCGCGGCGGGAGAATCCCGGTCTGCGCGGGAAATCATGCAAGCCGCGGTCCACGCCGCTCAAATCGCGGCGCGACGGAATTAACTCGCGGCTTGCCAGGCGCCGGTGTCAGCCGGCCGCCTTATTCCTGAACCGGCTCGTCGTGATCGGCGATGGTCAGCAAATGCCCCAGCCTGAGTTGTTTGGTATGCAGGTAATGGCGGTTCTCAATATTGGGTTCGATGGCAATCGGCACCCGTTCGGTGACGGTAATGCCGGCGTTTTCCAATGCCGCGACTTTGCGCGGGTTATTGCTCATCAAGCGCACTTGCGATACGCCAAGATCGCACAAGATCATGGCCGCCGGCTCGAAACGCCGGGCATCGACGGGCAAACCCAGGTCGCTGTTCGCATCGACGGTATCGCGCCCGGTATCTTGCAGGGCGTAAGCGCGGATTTTGTTGGCCAGCCCGATGCCGCGCCCTTCATGACCGCGTAAATACACCACCACCCCGCGCCCGGCGGCGGCAATCGATTCCAATGCCAGATCCAGTTGCGGCCCGCAGTCGCAGCGCAGCGACCCAAATACATCGCCGGTCAGGCATTCCGAGTGCAGCCGGACCAGAACCGGACCTAAAGCCTCATCCCGCAGGTCGCCTGCCACCACGGCCAAATGTTCGACCTTATCCTCGGCGCGATAGGCATAGACGGTAAATTCGCCATGAACCGTGGGCAAGCGGGCCTCAGCGACGCGTTCTATGCGGCATGAGGGCTTTACATGACTGGAGTGCGACATAACCATCTCAATAATTTGCAGTTAATTCAGAACACTAAACCCCGGCTCCGACTGTATGCCAGAACGGAGCACTGCGGGAAGGCTGGTCCTTGCACCGCAGTGTTGCGAAAATCGTGGTGACGGGGTGCTGGACACCATTCTGCGTGGCACGGCGCCGGTCTGCGATGATACGTCCAGCCGGGAATCTTTGCTCGCGACCCTTGCTGGCTCGATTGTTTTTCACGGCCACCGCGACTTTTGCCGGGCTGGACGGCTCGCCCGGGCCTCCGGCTGGGGTTGCTGATGCAGGGGCTCAGGTGCGCGGGCCGGGCACCGCGGGTTTTTTGGGGGTGAATGCAAGGCATGCCTCGCCCGACGCTTCGAGAACGGCATACATCGGCAACTGCCGGCTTTTGAAATTCAGCGAGCGGCAGCCGTAGAGAAAGCTTGCGTCGTGCGTGATGTAATAATGGACGCACCGGCGGCAATCGGGCGCGGTGACGGAAGGCACTTCCAAAACGACACTCCTTGAAACAGTATTAAATACAGCACGGCCGCTTTCGCCGATGGAACGCGCCAGCGCCTAGACCCAATCGCCGGATCAGGCGCCATGATCCGCTTTGGCGCCTCCATTCGGCGCCAAAGCGGGACGGCAACTCAGTGCGGGTAGTCCGCTACCGCTGCGTCGGGGCCGAATTCGGACAACGCTTGAGACACTTTGCCGATCACGCTGTTCCAGTCGAACGGCTCCGGTTGCCTGAACAGCCGCGCGCTGGCATACCAGGGGCTATCGTCGCGCTCAAGCAGCCAGCGCCAATCGGGGATGGCCGGCAATAAGAGCCAGACCGGCTTGCCCAGCGCGCCGGCCAGATGCGCAATAGCGGTATCGACCGTGATCACCAGGTCCAGCACACTGACCAGCGCTGCCGTATCGGCAAAATCGCCCAGTTGGTCGCGCGGGTCGAAAATTTCCGGATGCTGGTCCATCGTCGCCTGGTCGCTGACGCGTAACTCTTTTTGCAGGCTGATAAATTGAAATTTACCGCTGAGCAGCGGGACGACTTGCGCCAGCGGGATCGAGCGTTTCCGGTCGTTGACATGGAAACTATTGCCGGACCACACCAGCCCGACGCGAGGGCGTGAACGGGTGCCCAGGCGATCGCGCCAAGCCTCGGCCTGGACCGGGTCGGCGCTAAGGTAGGGCGCGGCCGGGATGGTGGTGAGGGTGGTGTGCAGCGCGGCGGGCAAACTCATCAACGGGCATTGATAGTCGAACGGCGGCAAGGGCGTACCGCTGGCCACCAGTTGCGATACGCCTTCGAGTTGGCTCAACAGCGACATCAGCGCAGGTTGGACTTCCAGCACCACAGTAGCGCCAAGCGCGGCAACCAGGCTGCTGTAGCGGCAAAACTGCAAGGTGTCGCCGAAGCCTTGTTCGGCATGCAGCAAAATCGTTTTGCCTTGCAGCGGCGCGTCGCCCAGCCACAGCGGTTCGGTGAACCCGCGGACGGGCGAGGTGAAGGTATCGGTTTTCCAGCGCCATTCGTGTTTCTGCCAGCCCCGTTCGAAATCGCCAATCAGCAGGCGGCATAATGCTTCGTTCCAATGCGCCCGGCCGTAGTCCGGGGTGCGTTGCTGAACCTCGGCGTAGCAGGCCAGTGCCAGACTGTAATGGCCCAGATCGCGCAGGGCATTGCCCCGGTTGTAGGTCGCAAACGGATAGTCGGGTTTGAGCGCCAGCGCCGTTTCTACACTTTTTAGGGCTTCTTCCGGTCGGTCTAATGCGAGCAGACTGACGCTGCGATTATTGGCGGCTTCGGCAAAATTTGGATCGATCGCAAAAGCTTGGTCAT
>JAMFSV010000270.1 GCA_026225455.1 Burkholderiales bacterium
GGCGGCGGCGGTGGGGGTGGCGGCCGCGGTGCCGTCAAGCTGCTGAGCGGTGGCTGTGCCGCATAAGGCAAGCGTAACAATCGTGGTGGCGGCCACCGTGGCAATCGTACTGGCGAAGAGCGATTTCATCTCTATTCTCCAAAAAGGTGGGCGGATTTTAGCAAACTCGCTTCCGTCGTAAGCGCATCCATGGCATTCTGCACCGAACCAGCTTGTCATGCTTGCATTGAGATATGGATACGAAAACGACTACACATCAAGATTCGGCTCAGGCTGCGGCTTTGCCTGTCACCCAAAGTATCGACGACCCGGACCGCGCCGTCGACTATTTATGCGAAATCTATCAAAACAATACGGCCTTGTTGCGCGCCGCGTTTGAAGCTTATCGGCGCGGTGAGACGCCAACTTCCAGAGTGCGTGCATGTTACCCGTTTGTGCGCATCTGCACCGATGTGATGACGAATATCGATTCGCGCCGCTCCTACGGTTTTGTCTCGGGTCCGGGCGTGTTCGAGACCACGGTGACGCGCCCCGATCTGTTTGACGGCTACTATCGCGAACAATTGCGGCTGTTGTGCAAAAACCACCAGGTATCGGTCGAAGTGGGCGTTTCCGAGCAACCGATTCCGATCCATTTCGCTTTTTCCGAAGGCATCCATCTGGAAGGCGAGCTGGATCAGCAGCGTTTGCGGCAGATGCGCGATATTTTCGATATCCCCGATTTGGCGGTGATCGACGACCGGATCGCCAACGGCACCTATGAACCTTTGCCCGGCGAACCGTCGCCCTTGGCCTTGTTTACAGCGGCGCGGGTCGATTTTTCATTACACCGCCTACGCCACTATACGGCGACGTCGCCCAGCCATTTTCAAAATTATGTGCTGGTGACGAATTATCAGTTCTATATCGACGAATTCGTCAAATTCGGGCTGGGCCTGATGGAGCCGTCCGAGGATCCCGACGAGCAGCTTTATCGCAGCCAATATGTGGCGTTTGTCGAGCCGGGCGATGTCATCACGCATAGCGCCCACGGCGCACAGCCGTCGCAGATCCGGGTCGAGGGCAAGGCGGTGGCGCGTTTGCCGCAAATGCCGGCGTATCACCTGAAACGTGCCGACGGCAGCGGCATCACCATGGTGAATATCGGCGTCGGACCGTCCAACGCCAAAACCATTACCGATCATATCGCGGTGCTGCGCCCGCACGCCTGGATCATGCTGGGTCATTGCGCCGGTCTGCGCAACACCCAGCGGCTGGGCGATTATGTGCTGGCGCACGGTTATGTCCGCGAAGATCATGTGCTCGACGCCGACCTGCCCTTGTGGGTGCCGGTGCCGGCGCTGGCCGAAGTGCAGGTGGCGCTGGAACGCGCGGTGGCCCAGGTCACCAAGCTCGAAGGCACCGAACTGAAACGGGTGATGCGCACGGGCACGGTAGCCAGTGTCGACAATCGCAACTGGGAATTGCTCGATCATCGCGGCCCGGTCAAGCGTTTCAGCCAGAGCCGCGCGGTGGCGCTGGATATGGAAAGTGCGACGATTGCCGCCAACGGCTTTCGGTTCAGGGTGCCGTATGGCACTTTGCTGTGCGTCTCGGATAAGCCTTTGCATGGCGAACTCAAACTGCCCGGCATGGCCGACCAGTTCTATCGCACCCAAGTCGATCAACACTTGCAGATCGGCATCCGGGCGATGGAGTTGCTGCGCGAGAACGGCTTGGCCAGACTGCACAGCCGCAAGCTGCGCAGTTTTGCCGAAGTGGCTTTTCAGTAGGAGCGGGCTTGCTCGGCCGGCCCCACCTGGGCGGCGCCAGTTAGCCGGCCGCATCTGGGCGGCCCCACCTAGCCGGCCGCACCTAGGCGGCCCCCTACAAATAAAACATCCGGTCGTCGTCGCTCTGCTCGGCGGCCGGGACTTCGGCTGCCGTATGCGATTCATAAAAGGCCAGCACCCGCGCCAGTACTTCATCCGGGTCGTCGATCACTTCCATCAACTTCAGATCGTCGCTATTGATCACGCCGGCGGGCAGCATGGTGCCGTTAAACCATTCGAGCAGGCCGGACCAGAATTCCGATCCGACCAGAATGATGGGCACGCGGCGCGATTTATTGGTTTGGATCAGCGTCAGCACTTCGGCCATTTCGTCGAGTGTGCCGAAGCCGCCCGGCATCACGATCACGGCGTCGGAATTCTTGACGAAGGTGACTTTGCGGGTGAAGAAATGGCGGAAGCGCAGGGAGATATCCTGCCAGGCGTTGCCATGCTGTTCATGCGGCAATTCGATATTCAAGCCTACCGACGGCGATTTGCCGGCATGCGCGCCTTTGTTGGCCGCTTCCATAATGCCGGGGCCGCCGCCCGAGATCACGGCAAAGCCGGCATCCGACAGCTTGCGGGCGATTTTGGCCGCCAGTTTGTAATAGGGCGTATTCGATTTCAGCCGAGCCGAGCCATAAATGCTGACTGCCGGCCGGATCTCGGAGAGATACTCGGTCGCCTCGATAAACTCTGCCATAATCGTGAACATCTGCCACGACGCGCGCGCCTTTTTGGCGGTCGCCCGGTCCTCATCTGCGAGCGATCTCAGGCTCGGAATTACTTTTCTTTTGTTCATAATGTCCGTACAAACCAATCTGCAAGGTAAGACCCTGCTTCTAGTCGATGGTTCGAGTTATCTATACCGTGCCTATCATGCCTTACCCGATTTGCGTGGACCCGGCGGGGAACCGACAGGTGCGCTCTACGGCATGGTCAATATGCTACGGCGCTTGCGCAACGACGTCAGCGCCGAGTATAGCGCGTGCGTGTTCGATGCCAAGGGCAAAACCTTCAGGGATGATTGGTATCCCGACTACAAAGCGCAACGGCCATCGATGCCCGAGGACCTCGCAGCCCAGATCGGCGTGATCCACGAAGTGGTGCGCGCCCTGGGCTGGCCGCTGCTGATGGTCGACGGGGTGGAGGCCGATGACGTGATCGGCACCCTGGCCGTGGAGGCCGAGCGGGCCGGGATGAAGGTGGTGGTGTCGACGGGCGACAAGGATCTGGCGCAACTCGTGACGAGCGAGGTCACGCTGGTCAACACCATGAGTAACGAGGTGCTTGACCGCGCCGGCGTGATCGCGAAATTCGGTGTGCCGCCCGAACGGATTGTCGATTATCTGTCTCTAATCGGCGACACGGTTGACAATGTTCCCGGGGTGTATAAGTGCGGTCCCAAAACCGCGGTCAAGTGGCTCAGCCAATATGACACGCTGGAAGGCGTGATGGCCCATGCCGACGAGATCAAGGGCGCGGTGGGCGACAATTTGCGCAGCGTGCTCGATTTCCTGCCGCTGGCGAAAAAACTGGTCACCGTGCACACGATCTGCGAACTCGCGCCGCACCTCGACACCATAGAAAAGACGCTGCCGGCGCTTGCCGAGTCACGCGATACCTTGCGCGAGCTATTTGTCCGCCATGGTTTCAAGACCTGGGTGCGCGAGATCGACGCGGCCGCCGGCCGTGAGGCCAATGGCGCCGCGCCCGAGGGCGCGATCAATGAAAACATGCGGGCCGCCACACCGCATATCCGGGCCTCCGCGGGGCAGGGTGCCGGTGACACCAGCACCCTGCCGGCCGCGGTTGGCGTCGATCTGGCGCGGCAGTACGACACGGTGTTGAGCTGGGAGCAATTCGACGCCTGGCTGCTGAAAATCAACGCGGCCGAATTGACCGCCCTGGACACTGAAACCACCTCGCTGGATGCCATGCAGGCACGTCTGGTCGGCATCTCGCTCTGTGTCGAGGCGGGCCAGGCGGCTTATATCCCGGTCGCGCACCGGGGTCCCGGTGTGCCTGAGCAACTGCAGCGCGACGAGGTGCTTGCACGTTTGAAACCCTGGCTGGAAGATGCCGCCCATAAAAAAGTCGGGCAGCACATGAAATACGACGCCCAGGTATTCGCCAATTACGGCATCGTCCTGGGCGGCATCGAGCACGACACCATGCTCGAATCGTATGTGCTCGAATCGCATCGCAGTCACGATATGGATGGCCTGGCGCTGCGGCATCTGGGGCAGAAGACCATCAAGTATGAGGAAGTGTGCGGCAAGGGGGCTTCGCAAATCGGCTTTGACGAAGTCGCGCTGGAAGAAGCGTCGGCCTACGCCGCCGAGGATGCCGACATCACCTTGCGTTTGCATCAGGCCTTGTATCCGCAACTGCGCGATGTGGCCGGGCTGGAATATGTCTATCGCGCGATTGAATTGCCGACCGCCGGCGTATTGCGCAAGGTTGAGCGCAACGGAGTCCTGATCGACACAGTTTTGCTGGGCCGTCAAAGCCATGAGATCGGCGCCAAGCTGCTCGACCTGGAACAGCAGGCCTACCAACTGGCGGAAGGCCAGTTCAATTTAAATTCACCCAAGCAGATCGGCGAGATTTTCTTTGAACGCCTGCAATTGCCGGTGATCAAGAAAACCCCCAGCGGCGCACCTTCCACCGACGAGGAAGTGCTGCAGAAATTGGCGGAAGATTACCCGCTGCCCAAGGTCCTGCTTGAATATCGCGGCTTGTCCAAGCTGAAATCGACCTATACCGACAAGCTGCCGAAAATGGTCAACCCGGATACCGGACGGGTGCATACGCATTATGCCCAGGCGGTGGCGGTGACCGGGCGCCTCGCGTCCAACGAACCGAATTTGCAGAACATCCCGGTGCGTACCGCGGAAGGGCGGCGGATTCGTGAGGCGTTTATTGCGCCGCCGGGCAGCCGTATCATGTCGGCTGACTATTCGCAGATCGAATTGCGCATCATGGCGCATATCTCGGGCGACGAAAATCTGCTGCGTGCCTTCGCGGGCGGCGAGGATATTCACCGCGCGACGGCCGCCGAGATCTTCGGCGTGACCTTGCTGGAGGTGACGACCGACCAGCGGCGGGTGGCCAAGACCATCAACTTCGGTTTGATCTACGGCATGAGCGCGTTTGGCTTGGCGGCCAACCTTGGGATTACGCGCGACGCGGCCAAGCTGTATATCGACCGTTATTTTATGCGCTACCCAGGTGTCGCCCACTACATGGAAGAAACCCGCAACTCGGCCAAGCAACACGGCTATGTTGAAACCGTTTTCGGCCGCCGCCTGTGGTTGCCTGAAATCAACGGCGGCAATGGCCCACGACGCCAGGGCGCCGAACGTGCGGCGATCAATGCGCCGATGCAAGGCACCGCGGCCGACCTGATCAAACTTTCGATGATTGCCGTGCAAGACTGGCTGGAAGCCACACACAAGCAGTCAATCATGATCATGCAGGTGCACGATGAACTGGTGCTCGAGGTGCCGGATGCCGAATTCGACGAGGTCAAACGGCGTTTGCCGGAATTGATGTGCGGCGTGGCGGACCTCAAGGTGCCGCTGATTGCCGAGGTCGGTTACGGCGCCAACTGGGAAGAGGCGCATTAATCCGGGCCTGCAAAAGATTTTAAAAATCAGGGAGCAGCATATGCATCGCATTATCGTGGTGGGCGGCGGCGCGGGCGGACTCGAATTGGCCACGCGTTTGGGCGACCGTATCGGCGCTTTGCGCGAAACGCCGGGCGCACAGGTGATCCTGGTGGACCGTAATCCTACGCATATCTGGAAACCCCTGTTGCATGAAGTCGCGGCGGGCAGCATGGACCCGTTTACCCATCAACTCGAATATGCGGCCCAGGCGCGCTGGCATGGTTTCGAGTTTCAGCAGGGTCAATTAGCCGGTTTGAATCGCCAGGCCAAAACCATCCGCATCGGCGCCCTGATCGACCCGGAGGACGGCGTCGAGTTGCTACCCGAACGCACGCTGGCCTATGACACGCTGGTGATCGCCGTGGGCAGCACCACCCATTTCTTCGGCGTCGCGGGTGCCGAAGAAAACGCGATTGCGCTCGACACCGTATGGCAGGCCGAGCGTTTCAGGCGACGCTTGATTGCCGCCTGCATGCGGGCGCACACCATCGCCGAACCTGCCGCATCTGGCCCTGGCAGCGGCGTCGGCCTGGCAGTGCCGGGCCGCTCGCGCATCGAGATCGCGATTATCGGCGGCGGCGCGACCGGCGTCGAGCTGTCGGCCGAGTTACGCGCCACGGCTCATGTGCTGGCGTCGTACGGCTTGCATAATCTCGACCCGATGAACGATATCGGCATCACCCTGATCGAGTCGGGCGAGCGTATTTTGCCGGCGCTGCCCGAGCGCGTCTCGACCTCGACCGCCGAACTGCTGGTCAAATTGGGGGTCAGCGTATGCACCGGCGAACGGGTCACCGAAGTTACGCCCACCGCCTTGCATACCGCGGCAGGCAAGACCTTTGCCGTGGACTTGACGGTGTGGGCGGCGGGGATCAAGGCGCCGGCCATCCTGAGCGAACTGGACGGCTTGGCCGTGAATCGCCTGGGGCAACTCAATGTGCGTGCCACCTTGCAGACCGAAACCGACGATCATATTTTCGCGCTGGGCGACTGTGCCGCCTGCGCCTGGCCTGAAGAAAAGCGCAATGTGCCGCCGCGCGCCCAAGCGGCCCATCAGCAGGCCAGTTTCCTGCTCAAGGCGCTGGAAGCGCGCCTCGCCGGCCATGTCTTGCCTGAATTCCGTTATCGCGATTTCGGTTCGCTGGTTTCGCTGGGGCATTTGAGTGCTGTCGGCAATCTGATGGGCGGCGTCATCGGCGGCAATATGCTGGTCGAGGGCCTATTTGCGCGCTTTATGTATATGTCCTTATACCGTTTGCATATCGCGGCCTTGCATGGCTGGCCGCGGATGGTGCTCGACACGCTGGCGCACTGGCTGCGCCGCTCCACCTTGCCGCGCGTCAAGCTGCATTGAGCCCTACTGCCCGGTGCGCAATTTCATGCATCAAGCCGGTTAAGGCGCCAGACAGCAGGTGCCGGCGCCTGGCAGGCAACAGGTGGCGGGTAGCCGGCAACAGGCAGGCAAGCGGGATAGACGTCGATAGGCGCGGCAGCAAATACGTGTAATCCCCGGTTTTGTTATGCTGTTGCATCCCGAGCCGATGCCCCGCATGCTTGGCCCAAAACCCAGGAGGAGATGCCGATGCTTAAGCCCGAAGTGGATAGCCTGATTCCCCATGTTCCATTCGATCGCCGCACCTTTATCAAAGCGGCGCTGGGAACGGGGTTTGCCGCTGCCGTGATGCCCGTCTCGGCACAAACGGTGCATACCGACAGCGTCGGACTTGAGGCCGGCGAGATCGCGGTCAAGTCGGATGGCGATTGGGTCCCGGTGTATCGGGCGCAGCCCCAGGGCCGCACTCATTTGCCGGTGATTATTGTGATCCACGAGATTTTCGGCGTGCACGAGCACATTGCCGATGTGTGCCGGCGTTTTGCCAAGCTGGGTTATCTGGCGCTGGCGCCCAATTTATATTCGCGCGAGGGCGATGCTTCGGTTTATCCGACCATTCAGGAGCTGAGCGACAAGCTGGTGAGCAAGGTTCCCGACGCCCAGGTGCTGGACGACCTTGACGCCACGGTGGCGTGGGCCGGGCAAAATGGCGGCGACTTGAAGCGCCTGGGCGCCACCGGTTTTTGCTGGGGCGGTCGGATTGCCTGGCTCTATGCCGAGCATAATCCGCAGCTCAAAGCGGTGGTGGCGTGGTATGGCCGCGTGGTCGGCGAGCACAATGCGATGAATCCGCAGAACCCGATCGATCAAGTGGCGCAGTTGCATGCGCCGGTGCTGGGCTTATATGGCGGTCTCGACCCGAGCATCTCGCAAGAGTCCCTCGCCCAAATGAAAGCGGCCATCGCCGCCACCGCACCGGCGGTGGCCAAAAGCTCGGAATTTGTGGTGTACGGCGATGCGCCGCATGCTTTTTTTGCCGACTACCGGCCCAGTTATCGGCCGGCCGATGCAAAAGACGGCTGGCAGCGCGCACTGACCTGGTTCCGCGAAAACGGGGTGGCGTAAAGGGTGGCCTGACAGCTTGACCCGATCCAAGCGGGGAAAGCGGCTCGCGGCCGGTGTTTGCCCCGTTTGAGGTGCCGCCGTATCCTGCATGCCGTATCAGTGCTGGCGGCGCGAACTCAGGGTGCCGGTCCGGTGGCGATGGGCCGCGCCGGGTCGGCCGACCATTCGCTCCACGACCCGCCATATAAAGCCGCGCCTTGCAGGCCGGCCAGTTCCAGCGCCAGCGCGTTGTGGCAGGCGGTGACGCCGGAGCCGCATTGCAGCACTACGCTATGCACCGGTACTTGGCCGATAATGGCGGAAAATTCATCGCGCAAGGTATGTGCCGGCTTGAAACGTCCTTCAGCCGTCAGGTTATCCTTGAAAAAGCGATTGACCGCGCCTGGAATATGGCCGCCGCGCGGATCCAGGGTTTCGTTCTCGCCGCGATAACGGTCGGGCGCCCGTGCGTCGATCACCAATTCGGCATGGGTGTTCAGGTTGTGCTCGACTTCACTGACACTCACGGTGGTGGTCAGCGCACGGCCGGCGACAAAATTGCCGGGCGCGCGGATCAGTACCTCGGGGTCGACCACGACCGGCCGTCCAGCCGTCATCCATGCCTGCAAACCGCCGTCGAGTACCGCGACGGCATCGTGCCCGAGCCAGCGCAGCAGCCACCATAAACGCGCCGCATACATGCCGCCTTGCGCATCATAAGCTACCACTTGCATGCCCTGATCCAGGCCCAATGCGGCGAGTTTGCGTGCCAGCGTAGCGCGATCCGGCAAGGGATGACGGCCGTTGCTGCCGGTTTTTTCGCCGGATAGATCTCGATCGAGATGTAAATAACGGGCGCCGTCCACGTGCGCTACGGCATAGGCTTCGGCGCCGGCTTCGGGCGCGGCGAGGTCGAAGCGGCAGTCGAGCACCAGCGTGGAATGCGGCGCCTCTGCCAGGCGTTGAGCGAGTGTTTCGGCTGAGATCAAGGTGGTGTAGCGGGTGTGCGGCATGGCCTTCCCCTGTGGTGCGGCCTGATTGGTTCAGGGCCGAAGCGGTTTGCCGGCGCGATTCCTTAATGTAATCTGCCGGCGCAATAGGTCGGCAGTGTCTTGGCCGACACTGCACCGCGCAGTGTACGCGGTGCAGCTTGCAGCAAGGTTACGTCCCAGGTTACGTCGCATTACGCGTTCAGATATCGCCCAGTTGGCGGCGCAGGAATTCGTGGAAGTGCTGCATGCCGTCTTCCATCGGGCTCTGGTAAGGGCCTACCTGCGATTCGCCGCGCGTCATCAGCGCCAGGCGTCCCGCATCCATGCGTTCAGCGATTTCATCGTCTTCCGCCGCGGTTTCTTGATACGCCGCGCGTTCGGCCTCGATAAATTCGCGCTCGAACAGGGCGATTTCCTCGGGGTAATAATATTCGACGATATTTGTGGTCTGGCGCGGGCCGCGCGGGATGACGGACGAAACGATCAGGACGTGGGGATACCACTCGATCATCACGTTGGGGTAATAAATCATCCAGACGGCGCCAAATTCGGGGGCGCTGCCGTCGCGGAAATTCAATACCGCTTCCTGCCATTTGCGATATTTTGCGCTGCCCGGTTTGGTCAGGTCGGCGTGTACACCGACGGTTTGCACGCTATACCATTCGCCAAACTGCCATTTCAGGTCGTCGCACGAGACAAAGCTACCCAGGCCCGGATGGAACGGGACCACATGGTAGTCCTCGAGGTAGACCTCGATAAACGTCTTCCAGTTGTAGTTGCACTCGTGAATTTCGACGTGATCGAGCAAATAGCCCGAGAAGTCGAAATAGGGCGCGGTTTTCATGCTGGATAGATCGTCGAGCACATCGCGGGCGGACGGCGCCGCTTCGAACAACAGGCCTTGCCAGTTTTGCAGCGGGGTGCTGCCGAGATTCAGGCACGGGTTATCCGGGAAATGCGGCGCGCCGAGCAATTGCCCTTTGAGGTCGTACGTCCAGCGGTGCAAGGGGCAGACGATATTCTCGGCATTGCCGCGCCCGTTCAGCATGATGGCTTGGCGGTGGCGGCAAACATTGGACAGCAACTCGATCTGGTCGTGTTGATTATGGACCAGCAGGCGGCCCTCGGCCTCGCCCGGTAACGCGAAGTAATCTCCCGTATTGGGCACCATCGAGGTGCTGCCGATATAACGGGGGCCAGCTTTAAACAATGTATCAATTTCGCGCTTAAACAGCGCTTCGTCAAAGTAAGCCGTCACAGGCAGCTGGCTATGTATGCTCTTAAGCTGCAAGGCGTTGCTCAGATTGGACATTCCCACTCCCGAAAAAAACGTGAAAGCAGCGAACAACCGAACCGAAGAAAAGTCGATTTAGGGAACCTAGCATTGTACCATTTGCGAGGTTTTCGTGCACCTTAAGTCGCTGATTTATGTCGCAAATGTAGGTTTGGGGCGGGTGGCGGTGTGCCGAGGTCGAATTGCTTTCTTGTCTCGGGGCGGGCGGTTTTTGCCGTAAAATACCCAATTCGTTCTAATTTCCTTCTTATGGCAAAAACGGTCGACCCTTCCCAAACTACCCCGAGGCCAGCCACGGCGGCTGATTCCGCCGCCTCGTCCGCTGCGCCCGCCGGCTTGTCCCAGGTGCCGGCACCCGCCTCTTACGAAGCGGCGTTGGCTGAATTAGAGGCTCTCGTCGGTCAAATGGAAGGCGGTAATCTAAGTCTGGAAGCTTCACTGTCAGCGTATCGCCGGGGTGCGACCCTGGTCACGTTTTGCCAGCAGCAACTCGAAAAAGTCGAACAGCAGGTCCGCGTGCTCGACGGCGATACCTTGAAATCCTTAAACGATCCCGACGCGGTCGGCGTTGCAGCCGCTGCGCGCTCACCCGATTCCGACGCAGACAAAGGGGACGCCTGATGACGGTCCTGCAAGCCGAATTAAGCTTTAAAGCCTGGACCCAAGCCGTTTTGACCCGTACCGAGGCCGCGCTGGAGGGTTTTTTACCGCCTGCCACGACTTTGCCGCAACGGTTGCATGAAGCCATGCGCTACGCCGCGCTGGGCGGCGGCAAGCGGGTTCGGCCCTTGTTGTGTCATGCTGCGGGCGAGGCCGTGGGCGCCCCTGCCGAAGCCTTGGATGCCGCCGCGTGCGCCATTGAAATGATCCACGTATACTCGCTGGTGCACGACGATATGCCCGCGATGGACGACGATGCCATGCGGCGCGGCAAACCTACGGTGCATATACAGTATGACGAGGCGACGGCGCTGCTGGTCGGCGACGCACTGCAATCGCAAGCCTTTATCACGTTGGGCGCGCCGGCCCTGCAGGCGCCTCAGCAGGCAGCCTTGATGCGTGAGCTGGCGAGCGCCAGCGGCTCGGTCGGGATGGCCGGCGGTCAGGCCATCGACCTCGAAAGTGTCGGTACGCGGCTTGCCCGCCCTGAACTTGAGACCATGCACCGACTCAAAACAGGAGCCTTGTTGCGCGCCGCGGTGAGAATGGGTGCATTATGTGGCCCTTTATCGGAAAGCAATCCTGCCGAGCGGGAAGCGCTGGATCTTTATTCTGCCGCCATCGGTTTGGCGTTCCAGGTAGTCGACGATATTCACGATGTGACCGCCGATTCGGCCACCTTGGGCAAAACCGCCGGTAAGGACGCCAAGGATGGCAAGCCGACCTATGTGTCGATTCTGGGCCTGGACGCGTCGCGCGCGCTGGCGGAGCAGCTCAGAGGAGAGGCCCACGCGGCGCTGACCGGGTTTGGCGCACGGGCGCGGCGTTTGGGTGAATTGGCCGATTTAGTGGTGGATAGGGCGAATTAACCGCGAGATAGCGGCGGTCGAGCGCAGGCCGCCGGCAGCATATTCGCGCGTGGCCTGGTGGCGACAGGCGCTTGGGCTCGCACAGAACAAATTAAACCGGAGACCGCGCAATAAGCCGTTGCGCTGAGGTCCCTTAGATTGGAACGACGATGTACGATTTGTTGAAAACCATCGATGACCCGGCGGCGTTACGCCGTCTCGACCGCAGCCAATTGCGCCCGCTTGCGGACGAGTTGCGTGCGTTCGTGCTGGAAAGCGTTTCGCAGACGGGCGGTCACCTGTCGTCGAATCTGGGCACGGTCGAATTGACCATCGCCCTGCATTACGTATTCGGCACCCCGGACGATCGCATCGTCTGGGATGTGGGCCATCAGACCTATCCGCACAAAATCCTCACCGGCCGCCGCGAGGCGATGGCGACACTGCGCCAATTTGGCGGCATTTCCGGTTTTCCGCGCCGCGCCGAATCCAAGTACGACACCTTCGGCACGGCCCATTCCAGCACCTCGATTTCGGCGGCGCTGGGGATGGCGGTCGGCAGCAAGCTGCGTGGCGATAACCGCCATGCGATCGCGGTGATCGGCGATGGCGCCATGACGGCCGGGATGGCCTTTGAGGCAATGAATAACGCTGGGGTCTGCGACGACCTGCCGCTGGTGGTGATCCTGAACGACAACGATATGTCGATCTCGCCACCCGTCGGCGCACTCAATCGCTACCTCGCACGCCTGATGTCGGGCAAATTTTATGCCGCCGCCAAAAAAGGCGTCGAGCGCATGCTCAGCGTGGCGCCGCCGATGCTCGAACTGGCCCGCAAGCTGGAAGAGCATGCCAAGGGCATGGTTGTGCCCGCGACCATGTTCGAGGAATTCGGTTTTAACTATATCGGCCCGATCGACGGACACGATTTCGACTCGCTGATTCCGACCTTGCAAAACATCAAGGAATTGCGCGGGCCGCAATTCCTCCATGTCGTCACCCGCAAAGGCCAGGGTTACAAGCTGGCGGAAGCGGACCCGGTGCTATATCACGGTCCCGGTAAATTTAATCCGGCCGAAGGCATCAAGCCTTCGACCAAGCCGGCCAAACGCACTTACACGCAAGTGTTCGGCGAATGGCTGTGCGATATGGCCGAACTCGATTCGCGTGTGGTCGGCATTACCCCCGCGATGCGTGAAGGCTCGGGCATGGTCGAGTTCGAAAAACGCTTCCCCGACCGTTATTACGATGTCGGCATTGCCGAGCAGCACGCGGTTACCTTCGCGGGCGGGGTGGCGACCGAAGGTTTGAAACCCGTAGTGGCGATTTATTCGACCTTCCTGCAGCGCGGTTACGACCAGTTGATCCACGATGTCGCCTTGCAAAACCTGCCGGTGGTATTTGCCATCGACCGCGGCGGTTTAGTCGGCGCCGACGGTGCGACGCACGCCGGTGCCTACGATATGGCCTTCCTGCGCTGCATTCCGAACATGATCGTGATGGCCGCCTCGGATGAAAACGAATGCCGTCAGATGCTGTACACGGCGGTCCAGCAAAACGGCCCGACGGCGGTGCGGTATCCGCGAGGCGCCGGTACCGGCGTCGAGCCGGTCAAACAAATGACGGCCTTGCCTATCGGCCGTGGCGAGATCAAACGCGAAAGCACTTTGCCGGCCGGCCAGCGTATCGCAATCCTGGCATTCGGTACCATGGTTGCCCCCAGCCTTGAGGCCGGTGAGGCGTTGAATGCCACGGTGGTCAACATGCGCTTTGTGAAACCGGTGGATGCGGAATTGCTGGTCAAGCTGGCCCAGACGCATGATGCGTTTGTCACGGTGGAAGAGGGTTGCATCATGGGCGGCGCAGGCTCGGCATGTGTCGAAAGCCTTTTGGCTAACGCCGTGCTGCGCCCGATCTTGCAACTGGGTCTGCCCGACCAGTTTATCGACCACGGCGATCCGGTCAAGCTGCTGAGTTTGCAAGGGCTGGATGCCGCGGGGATTACGGCTTCGATACGTAAGCGTTTTCTCGTCGATGAGCAGGGCAAGGCCGTTAGCGGTGTAGCCAAACTGGTAGCTTGATTAGTGCGCTACGTCGGGCGATAAGCTTTGCCGCCTAAAAAGCCATTAGTGCCGCGCCCCCACTCGTAAGGATGGGGGCGCTGTTATTTGTGCCTGCGATTTTTCGCTTATTCCATGGTTTAAACCTGGATTCGCGGGCCTGTACCTCGTGCTGTTCAGGGACGGGGTAACGTGGCAAGAGGGGCGCTTGCATAAGCTCAGCGACGGGTCTTATTGCGCCAGCGTCGTCAAATCCCAGCGCGGTTTGACGGTAAAGCCATAGTCGTGGCTTGCTTGATCGGGCCAGCGCGCCAGCCGCAACGCGCCAGCCAGCGCAATCATCGCGCCGTTGTCGGTGCATAAGGCGAGGTCCGGGTAATGCACGCTGAAACGCCGTTTTTTTGCCGCGGCGTTCAGCCCTTCGCGCAATTGCCGGTTGGCGCCGACGCCACCGGCCACCACCAAGCGCTCCAAGCCCGCCTGTTTTAATGCGGCTATCGATTTGCTCACCAGCACCTCGACGGCCGCATCGACAAAACCACGCGCCAGATCGGCTTTAGCCTTTTCGCCCACCGTGCTGCCCAGTTTGCGGACTTGCGTCAGCACGGCGGTTTTTAAGCCGCTGAAACTGAAATCGAGGTCGCCCGAATGCAGCATCGGCCGCGGCAACACGATGGCGCCGGGAGTGCCCAATTCGGCCAGCCGCGATACGGCCGGGCCGCCGGGATAATCGAGGCCGAGCAATTTGGCGGTCTTGTCGAACGCTTCGCCGGCGGCATCGTCCAGGGTTTCGCCCAGCGTCTCATAGACCCCGACATCGGTGACCCGCATCAACTGCGTATGGCCGCCCGACACCAGCAACGCGACAAAGGGAAAAGCCGGCGGCGCGTCGGCCAGCAACGGCGACAGCAAATGACCTTCAAGATGATGAATGCCGATCACCGGTTTGTTCCAGGCCAGCGCCAGGGCATTCGCCACGCCGGCACCGACCAGCAAGGCACCGGCCAAGCCGGGTCCCTGGGTAAAGGCGATCGCATCGATCGCTGGAGACTGGACCTGAGCCTCAGCCATCACCTCGCTTAACAAAGGCAGCACGCGGCGGATATGGTCGCGCGAAGCCAGTTCGGGCACCACGCCGCCGTATTCGCGATGCATCGCGATCTGCGAATGCAACGCATGCGCGAGCAGGCCGCGCTCCGTGTCGTAGAGCGCCAGACCGGTTTCGTCGCAGGAACTTTCAATACCAAGAACAAGCATGGGGGCAGGGGCAGGTGGGCTGTAGCTGAGGCGCTGGCTACCAAAGCGCGATTATAGCAGCGGGATAGCAGTGGGGGAGGGATGCATCCAACGCCCCAGGATTTGCGATCTGAGGACGCAGTTCTGCGCCAACCAGCGTGCGCGACTCGGCGTTTAACCATCGCAAACGTTTCAAAGGACCGATCACCGTGCCGACGACCTTGGAATAACGATATCCAAATGGTGAGTACGCGCGGTAGTCCAAAACCACTGAACAGCGCGAACGATGTGTTGCGATCAGGCTCGCACCGTCGCTTGAGATATGTCCCGCGCTCATCGCAGTGCAGCGAGTTTTCTTTGCTTACTTTCTTTTGGCAAGACAAAAGAAAGTAAGGCGCGCCCCGGCGAGGGGCAACGCCGGCAGACCAATACCTTAGCCAGCTTCATAGAAGCACAAGCAAACCACAGCTTGGGCAGCAGCAAGCGGCAAGCGGCAAGCGGCAAGCGGCAAGCGGCAAGCGGCAAGCGGCAAGCGGCAAGCGGCAAGCGGCAAGCGGCAA
>JAMFSV010000271.1 GCA_026225455.1 Burkholderiales bacterium
CAAACTGACGGTCATCGGCATCGGAACGATTAAGAATGCGCCGAATCGTTGCGTGAGGCAAGGCAAATCGCAGTTTGCCCGGCCTTGGGGGGATGGCGAAGGCGCTTGACCAGCGCAGGTGTCACGACAATTTTTAAAGCATTGGTTGAAGTAAGCCGGTCGCATTTTCCTGCGTTTTTGCACATTCCAGCGTGCACGGTACTTTTAGCCGAATCCGAATTGGGATAACCGGCCGAGGGTGGTTTACTACGTCAAACAACGAGCGGAAACAAGGGCCTCGGGCAAAAGCGTGCGGCCATTCCCTGCTGGCCCATCAACTTGAATAAAACGGTCGCGACACCTTGTCTCGGGCAGTTCGACTTGTTTATATTGGCCCATTGCAACAAACCCTGTCCATATTTAACAACGTATCAGGCCGCAACTGGATTTTTTTCTCCGACACCACAACGAAAGCTTTTTTGGTCGTATAAAGCGCCAGAAATGACCCCGAAGATTAAAACCTTCGGACCCAGGTTATCTCGGGGAAACACGAGCCTCTGACGGATCCCTCTCGCGCAATACCGCCGGCAAACCGAACAGCAGGAGCAATGCGCCAATCAAGCTCATCGCGCCGATCGCATATAACGCGGGCGTCGTACTGCCGGTCAGGTCGCGAACCCGTCCTACCATCACCGGACTCACAATGCCGCCGAGTTGTCCGATCGTGTTGATCAACGCTATGCCGCCGGCAGCGCCCGCCCCCGTCAGGAGCTTCGGCGGCAGCGCCCAGAACGCCGGGATCGAAGCCACCACGCCCGCACCCATCACGCCGAGCGCCACGATCAGGAGACCCGTTTGTTTGTCGAAGATACCGGCGGCAAAAAAGCCGATCGCCGCCATCACCAGCAGACCGCATACGAACTTGCGACGCTCGCCCGAGGCATCGGAGAGACGGCCCACCACGACCATGGCGATCGCACCACAAATGTAAGGCACCGCCGTCAGCAAACCGATGGTGGTCGGGTTGTGCGTACCCGCGCTTCGAATGAGTTGCGGCGCCCAGAAATTAAGCCCATACGACGCCACCTGGATCAGAAAATAGATCAACCCGAGCATCAGGAAACCACGTGTCCTGATTGCATCGAGCAACGAGCTGCCGGCGCCCGTGTGCGCGGCGGGTCGCTGAATACGGCTTGCCAGCAAGGACTTTTCCGAGGCGCTGAGCCAGCCCGCGTCTTCGATCCGGTCCTTCAATAACTTAAGTACCAGCAGGCCCAGGACGATACATGGCAAACCGCCAAGCAGAAACAGCCAGTGCCATCCGCGAACGCCAAGCACGCCGTCCATGTGCCCGAGGACCAGACCCGACAACGGCGCACCAACCAGTCCGGAGAACGCCGAGGCAAGAAACAGCATCGAGGTAATGCGACCGCGGTGGCTCGGCGGAAACCACAACGTAAGGTAATACAGAACACCGGGTGCGAAGCCCGCTTCCATCGCGCCGATGATGAAGCGTAGCCCGTAGAACTGCCATTCATTGCCGACCAGCACCATGGCGCTAGTGGCGATGCCCCAGGAAATCATGATGCGCGCGATCCAGCGGCGGGCGCCGACCTTGTAAAGCATCA
>JAMFSV010000036.1 GCA_026225455.1 Burkholderiales bacterium
CGACATGAAAGCGTTTAAAACGGTTTCTGCAGGTAAATTGTGGAGAAAAATTCTCTCCATGTTGTTTGAAACAGGCCACCCATGGATTACGTTCAAAGACCCTTGCAACATTCGCAGCCCGCAGCAGCATGTGGGCGTGGTGCACTCGTCCAATCTGTGTACCGAAATCACGCTGAATACCAGCGACAATGAAATCGCCGTGTGTAACCTCGGTTCGGTGAACCTGGTGGCGCATATGAAGACGGGCGCGGACGGTAGCTTGTCGCTGGATCACGACAAGCTCAAAAAGACCATCCACACCGCCATGCGTATGCTCGATAACGTGATCGACATCAATTATTACGCGGTGGCCAAGGCGCGCAATTCGAACTTGAAGCATCGTCCGGTGGGTCTGGGCATCATGGGCTTCCAGGATTGCCTGCACATGTTGCGCGTGCCGTACGCCTCCGACGCAGCAGTGTCGTTTGCCGACCGCTCGATGGAAGCCGTGTGTTATTACGCTTACTGGGCCTCAAGCGAACTGGCCGAAGAACGCGGTCGTTATTCCAGCTATCGCGGCTCGCTGTGGGATCGCGGCATCTTGCCGCAAGATTCGGTCAAGTTGCTGGCGGATGCCCGTGGCGGTTATGTTGAAGTCGATGATTCGGTCTCGATGAACTGGGATTCGCTGCGCGCACGCATCAACCAGTTCGGCATGCGCAATTCGAATTGCGTGGCGATTGCCCCGACCGCGACCATCTCCAACATCATTGGCGTATCGGCATGTATCGAGCCGACCTATCAAAACCTGTACGTCAAATCGAACCTGTCGGGCGAGTTCACCGTGGTGAACCAATACCTGGTGCGTGACTTGAAGGCGCGCGGCTTGTGGGACGAAGTGATGGTAGCCGACTTGAAGTACTTCGACGGCACCTTGGCCCGCATCGACCGGATTCCGGCCGACCTGCGCGCGCTCTATGCCACCGCCTTCGAAGTCGATGCAACCTGGCTGGTGGAAGCCGCCTCACGCCGGCAGAAATGGATTGACCAGGCGCAGTCGCTCAACATCTACATGGCGGGCGCGTCGGGCAAAAAACTCGATGAAACCTATCGCCTGGCTTGGCTGCGTGGCCTGAAAACCACCTACTATCTGCGCACCATGGCCGCTACCCACGTCGAAAAATCGACCGTGGCACGGGGTTCGCATAATTCCGTGTCGTCGGGCGGCACCACGGGTGGCCTGTCGGCCAGCGACACCGCGTCGCTGAATTCGCTGAGCCCTGAAGTTGAAGCCGATGGTCCTGTGTGTGTGATGCGTCCGGGCGATCCGGGCTTCGATGAATGCGAGGCTTGTCAGTAAGGTCGGGGTTGGGAATAGTGTATTGCCTTGATCTGTAACGCGTCGATCATCATCTGATCGGCTCGTGGGTCAAGTAGGCCGGTAACAGGGCGCTTCGTCATCTTCTGCGGAAGAGCGGCGGGGTTCCAGGTTACCGGCCTTTTCTTTTTGAGATTAGGATCGAGTCCATTTGCAGATACATTCAGATTGAATCATGAAAGCTAAATGTATGAATTAATTCGTTAAAAAATGGCAACACAACCGATACACTGCGGTTTGTGTCGATTACCCCCGAGCCTGCCATGACGTCCCGCAACGCCCTGAATGCCCGTTACCTGCTCGCGATTTTTGCCTTGATCCTGATCGCGGCCGCCGCGTTCGGTGTGCTCCGCTATCGCCAGCATCATGCAGCAGGGGCCGATGCGGCAGGCGACCCCAATACCCCCTTCACGCTGATCGACGCCGCCAATCGCGAATTGGACGGGCAGCCGGCACTGGCGCTGACGTTTTCGCAGCCGCTCGATACCGCTGCCGACTACGATAAAGTGGTGCGGGTGTTCAAGATGCCGGCCAGTAAAGATCTCAAGGCCAAAACCAATACCGACGATGGCGACAGCACCGGCGCCGCTTCCGCCGCAAGCGAAGTCAGCACCTCGGGCCAATTGACCGATCTGCAAGGTGGGGTTGAAGTATCGGGTGCCTGGGTCGTCGGCGACAATCCGCGGCTGCTGTATTTTCCTCATGTGCAAGCACTGACCCGTTATGTGGTGCAGGTACAAGACACCTTGAGCGCCAACGACGGCCGCAAGCTCGGTCATGAAGTGCGTTATTCGATCAATACCCCGGCCGTGGTGCCGGCCTATTATTTTGCCAGCCGCGGCATGGTGCTACCGGCCAAACAGAATGGCGGCTTGCCGGTGATTACGGTGAATGTGCCCGAGGTCGATGTGCAGTTCCTGCGTGTGCGCCCCGACCAATTGCCGCGTTTTCTCGACTCGATGATGGCGCGCGGCAAGTCTTCCGACGCGGACAAATCCGATGACAGCGACGAGGACGGCGATAGTTCGGATAACGCGTCCGACAGCAGCGGCGACAATAACGACAACGGCCAGGTGCCCGACAGCTTGCACGGCGCGGTTTCCGGTTGGTCGCTCGATGCCATGCATAAGATGACGGACAGCGTTTATCAGGGGCGTTTTGTCACTGAAGCGCAAACCGACAAGCGCAGCGTCACTTACTTGCCGGTGGAAGATATCAAATCGCTGAAAGATCCCGGTATCTATATCGCCGTGATGTCGCAACCCGGCCGCTTCGGTTACGAATACCAGACCACGTATTTTTATGTCAGCGACCTCGGCTTGCATCTGCGCTTGTTCGAAAAAAGCGCCGATGCCTTTGTCAGTTCGCTGACCGACGGCAGCGCCGTATCCGGTGTCGACCTGACCTGGCTGGATAAACAAGGCCGGGTGTTGGCGCGGGGTCAGACCGATGGCGACGGTCATGCGGCGTTTGCCGCGCAGCCGCCGGGTGCTGCGCTGGTGTTGGCGCAAAAGGGTCAGCAGATGTCGATGTTGGCGGTGCGCGAAGCAGCGCTCGATCTCTCCGAATACGACGTGACGGGCTTGGCTTATAAACCCGTCAGGCTGTTTGCCTGGAGCGGGCGCGATCTCTATCGGCCGGGCGAAAATTTTGCCGTGTCGGTGCTGGCTCGCGATGCCGATGGGCGTCCGGTGCCACCGCAACCGATTCAGGCGACACTGCGCCGTGCCGACGGAAAAACCCAATTTGTCGAAACCTGGCAGCCTCTGGCCGGTCGTCCCGGTTATTACCTCAAGACGCTGGCGCTGCCGGCCGATGCGCCAACCGGTTCGTGGACGCTGGAGCTGCGTAACGATCCGGCCGATAAACAGCCCAGCACCACCATGCGGTTTGGGGTTGAGGAATTCCTGCCGGAACGGATGAAACTGGATCTGAGTAGTTCACTCAACGCGCCACTCACCGCGCTCAAACCGGATCAGCCCTTCCATGTTGAGGTGCACGGCAGCTATTTATATGGCGCACCCGCCGCGGGTAACCGTTTGTTGGGACTGGCGGAATTCTCACGCAATCTGAACCCGCTGGCCGCGCGTTACCCGGGCTTCGAATTTGGCGATGCCAACGATGCCTCGCTACATGTGCGCCAGCAACTCGACGAACAAAAGCTCGATGAGTCGGGCCATACCGCCTTCGATATCGCACTTGATCCCGCCGCCGGTACACATTCGCCGGTGACGGTGCGCGCCACCTTGAGCCTGCTGGAATCGGGCGGGCGGCCGGTGGTGCGTAATCTGGAGCGGACCATCTGGCCGGCCGCGGTGCTGACGGCAGTGCGGCCGTTATTCAGCGGCGACTACGCGCCCGAAGACGGCAGCGCCGATTTCGAGGTGATCCGTACCGATCAAGCGGGCAACTTGAAGGCGGCAACAGGTTTGCCGGTACGGCTGTTCCGCGAAAACCGCAATTATTACTGGCGCTATGACGACCAGCGCGGCTGGAATTCCGGCTTTACCGATAGCGACGAACTGGTCTACACCGGCTCCGTCGATGTGCCCGCCAATGCACGCGGCCGTTTGCATCTACCGGTCAAATACGGGCGTTATCGCCTGGAAATTTTAGATGCCGCCACCGGCCAAACGCAGATTTATCGGTTTTATGCCGGCTGGAGCGCGCAAGGCGACGAAGCCGCGGGCCTGCGCCCGGACCGGGTGGCGCTCAAGCTCGACCGTGACGGTTATCACGGCGGCGACACCGCGCATCTGACGATTACCCCGCCGCATGCGGGTATCGCACTGATCACGGTGGACGGCGACCGCACCTTATGGACCAAGCGGGTCGATGTCGAGGGCGCCAGCCAGAGCGTCGATATCCCGGTTGATCCGGCTTGGCAGCGGCACGATCTATATGTCTCGGTGATGGTGCTGCGTCCGGGCAATCAGGGCGACCTGGTTACTCCGGCGCGAGCGCTGGGTTTGATCGCGCTGCCGCTGGCGCGCGCCGAGCGTAAGCTCGACGTGATGCTTCTCGCCCCGGCGCAGGCGAAATCGGAGAGCCTGGTCAAAGTCAAGATCAAGGTCCCTGGGGCCAAAGGCGAAAGCACCTTGTTGACTTTGTCGGCGGTCGATGTCGGGATACTCAACATCACCCAATTTGCCGCACCCGATCCATTCCAGTTTTTCTTCGGCAAACTGCGTTACGGCGCTGATCTGCACGATATCTACGGGCGCCTGATTGAAAAAATGGCGGGCAAAAAAGGTAAGTTGAAATGGGGCGGTGACACCACCCCCAAGGCCACCCCCAATCTGCCGAAGAAGGTCAAACTGGTCGATCTGTTTAGCGGGCCGGTGACGCTGGACGCCAATGGCGAAGCCGAGGTGCCGGTGACCTTGCCGGACTTCAACGGCACCTTGCGGCTTTCCGCCGTGGTTGCGGGCGCCGACCGTTACGGCAGCAGCAGTCGCGAGATGGTGGTGGCGGCACCCGTGATCGCCGAATTGTCGACCCCGCGTTACCTGAATTTCGGCGATCACTCGACGATTGCACTCGACTTGCAGAATTTGACCGGCGCGGCCGGTCAGTTCAAGGTCCAGGTGGCGGGCGACGACGGCTTGACGGTGCAAGGCGGTGCGGCGCGTGACGTGGCGCTTAAAACCCAGCAAAAAGTGACCTTGCGTTACAGCCTCGACGCCGGTGAGAAAACCGGTTTGCATGCTCTCGACGTGACGGTACAGGGCGCGGGTATCGCGTTGACGCGGCATTACGCGCTTGAGGTTGAAGCGCCGACACCGTCGACCCAATTGGTACAGCGTTATACGATAGAACCCGGCGCGACCTTGCAAATTCACGATGCGCAAGTCGCGGGTCTTTATCCCGGGTCGTTGGCGGCCCATTTGCTGCTGTCCAATCAGCCGCCGGTCGACGTCCGTTCCGCTGTCAAATGGCTGCTTGAGTATCCCTACGGTTGTGCCGAGCAGTCCGTCAGCAGTGCATATCCGTGGCTTTACGTTGACGAAGCGGCGGCACGCCAATACGGTTTGACGGTGTATACCCATGAACAGCGTGCGCAGCGCATCGACTTTGCCCTGGGCAAGCTGGGCGGTTACCAATCGGCGCGTGGCGGCTTCAGCTTGTGGGGTTCGGGAGCCGATGATTTCTGGCTGTCGGCTTATGTCGCGGGCTTTTTACAGGATGCGCGGGCTCAGGGTTTCAGCGTGCCCGATGCGATGTACAACAGCGCCATGGCGTTCTTGTTGCGTGGTTTGCAAGAAGGCAGTGTGCAGATCACGCCGCTGCCGACGCATGTTACGCCGGCCGATATGCGCCAATTGATCGACAACTTCGCGCGCAATAACCGCAACTACGAGGCGCTGGTGCAAGCCTCTTATGTGCTGGCGCGCGAACGTAAAGCGCCGCTCGCGACACTGCGGCAATTGTTTGAGCAGCGTGGTTATGCCGATTCCGGGCTGGCGCTGGTCGAACTGGGTATCGCACTCAACCTGATGGGCGACCAGGCGCGCAGCCAGCAAGCCTTGCAGCAAGGCGTCAAGATGGAACGGGTGCCGGGTTATTGGTGGTGGGATTACGGCAGCAATCTGCGCGATGCCGCCTTGTCTTATGTCTTGCTGGAACGCGACAAGATTGCGGTTGAAGGCGGCCCGGCGCAATTGCTGGGCCGGGTCGAGAGCGCCATGGCCGCGCGCGGCCCCTGGTACTACAGTACGCAGGACCGGCTGGCGTTATTCCGCCTGGGGCAAATTCTCGGCAATACCGTGCAAAAACCGTGGAGCGCCACGGTAGTCAGCGACGGCGTGAGTCGTACGGTGGACAGCCGGGTGACGTCGTTTGCCGAGGTCAGCGCCGATCAATTTGCCCATGGCCTGACCCTGAACAATCCTTCCGACCAGCGTTTGTTCGTCGAATTGTCCCTGAGCGGCAACCCGGTACAGGCACCCACTCCGCCTGGAGCCAACGAGGCGCACATTACCTTGAGCCGCGAATATTTGCGCGGCGACGGCAGCCCGCTCGGTAGCGCACCGTTAAAGGTGGGCGACACGGTGCTGGTGCATGTGGTGGCGAATTCGGCCAATACCGTAATCGGCTCGGCGCTGGTGGTCGATCGGATTCCGGCGGGGCTGGAAATCGAAAACCTGAACTTGGTCCAGGGTGAAAGCGGCGAGGGGGTGAAGGTCGGCGAGATCGACGTCAACCAGGCCATGCAAAACGAACGGATAGCCCACGTGGAATTCCGCGACGATCGTTTTGTGGCGGCGGTCAAACTCGGTTGGGGTCCGCTCGACTTGTTCTATCGGGCGCGGGTGGTGACCCCGGGCCAGTTTATCGTGCCGCCTTTATTTGCCCAGGATATGTACCGGCCGCAGGTGTTTGGGGTGCTCGATCCGCATAACAAAATGAGCATTGTCGATACCAACGCGCCGGACCCGGCGGCGGGCGCCGAGAGCGGCGCGGCCGCGATTGCCGCATCCGCATCGACAGCGAATGCCGCATCCGTAGCGGCGGCAGCGCCGGCCCCAGCCCCAGCGGCACCGGCAGCCGCCTCGGCAGCCAAATAAGCGGCGACGGGGGTGGCTCAGGGCGAGAGCGCTCAACCGCCTGCGGTACCTCCGCGTCAGGTTGAGCGCGGCGGATTGATGCGCCGCATCATGCGCTGTATCCGGCGGCGCATCGGGCGCGCTACCCAGCGCTGCAGGCATCGAATACCGCCCATGTTGCGCCGTGTTCGCGCTTCGCGCGCACTGCGCGCGAGTGCGCTCGCCGTGCTGATGGCGGCGGTACTCGCCGTCGTGAGCGACCGTTTATTTCCCTTGCCCGTGCCGGGTCGCTCGGCGCCTTTCGCGCTGCTGGTGACCGCGCGCGACGGTACCCCCTTGCGCGCTTTTCCGGACAAACTTTATGTCTGGCGTAACCCGATTACCCTGGAACAGGTTTCGCCGCGCTATCTGCAGGCGCTGATCGGTTATGAGGATCGCGCCTTCTGGTGGCATCCCGGGGTGAACCCGCTGGCGCTGCTGCGCGCCATGGGCCAATGGCTGGTACACGGTCATATCGTCTCGGGCGGCTCGACCATCACCATGCAAGTCGCACGCATGATCGATCCGACGCCGCACACCGTGCGCGGCAAGTTGCATCAGATTCTGCGCGCTTTGCAATTGGAAGCGCATTACTCCAAACGCGAAATCCTGACCTTGTATTTGAATTACGCGCCGATGGGGGGCGTGCTCGAAGGTGTCGATGCGGCCAGCCGCGCTTATCTGGGAAAACCGGCGAGCCGTCTGACTTATGCCGAGGCGGCAATGCTTGCGGTATTGCCGCAAGCGCCTTCCTTATTGCGCCCCGATCGTTTTGCGCAGCGTGCGCAACAGGCTCGCGACAAGGTATTGCAGCGCATGGCCGACCGCTGGCCGACCGCGGCCATTCGGGACGCGCTGACTGAACCGGTTTATGCCCAGACCATCCGCGAACCCATGCTTGCGCCGCTACTGGCACAGCGGCTTAAACGCGAAGCGCGAGACACCTTGCCTCACCCGACCACGATTGCCACCACCATCGACGCGGATTTGCAGGCCAGCGTCGAAAGCTTGCTGCTGGCGCGTGCGCGCAGTTTGCCGCGACATGCCTCAAGCGCGGCGCTGGTGATCGATAACGCGACACTCGAAGTGCGCGCCTACGCGGGTTCCGCCGATTTCAGCGACCTGGAGCGTTTTAGCTATGTCGACATGGTGCGCGCCTGGCGTTCGCCGGGTTCGACCCTCAAGCCATTTTTATACGGCTTCGCCCTGGATGCCGGACTGATCCATTCGGAGTCGCTGCTGGCCGATGTGCCGCAATCGTTCGGCGGTTATCAGCCGGGCAACTTCGAGCAGTCGTTTCACGGGCCGGTGAGTGTCTCGGAAGCGCTGACGCGTTCGCTTAACGTGCCTGCGGTCGAAGTGCTCGACCAATATGGCCCGGATCGTTTTGTCGACAAATTATTGCAGGGCGGCCTGAAGCTGCGTTTTCCGCGCGGAGCCACGCCTAACTTGGCGGTGATCCTCGGCGGTGCGGATACCTCGCTGGAAAATCTGGTCGGCGCGTATGCCTCACTGGCTCGCGGCGGCATGGCCGGCACGCCGCGTTTGACCCTTGCCGCGCCGCTGGAACAGCACCGCATGATGAGTGCCGGGGCCGCTTATATCGTGCGCGACATTCTTGAAACCGGCGGGCCGGTCGGGCGTGCAGTCGAGGAGCGCGGTGCGAGCCACGGTATTGCGTGGAAGACCGGGACCAGCTTCGGTTTTCGCGATGCGTGGGCGGTGGGGGTAACGGATCGGTATACGGTGGGCGTATGGATTGGCCGCCCCGACGGCACGCCCAACCCCGGCTACTTCGGCGCCAATGCGGCCACGCCGCTAATGATGAGTATTTTCTCGGCTCTCCCAGACGCGGTCGAAAGCGCGCAGCGCCCGCCGCCGCCGGGAGTGACGCAAGCACAGATATGCTGGCCGCTGGGCACGGCAGCGGCCGCGCAGCCGGCGGACTTGTGCACCATCCAGCGCACCGCGTGGCTGCTCGACGGCATCGCGCCGCCGACCTTTCCCGATCCGCTACGCGGCGGTGAACCGGTGCTGCGTTACAGCGTGGATAGTGTAACCGGCTTGCGCGCCGATGCCGCTTGCACTCGCGATCCCTTGCACGATGCCGAAAGTCCGCTGTGGCCGGCGCAGCTCGAACCGTGGCTGGACCCGCGCAGCCGGCGTCAAGATGCGCCAGGCTGGCAAGCCGGCTGTGCCGGTGCCGACAATGCGAGTGGGCAATTGGCGATTATGGGCGCCAGCTCCGGCGAAGTGATCCGGCGTACCTATGGCGGCCGTGCCCCGCAATTGCACCTGACCCTGAGCGGGGCGCATGGCTCGATCGGCTGGCTGGTAAACGGTGTGCTGGTCGGTACGGCGGCAGCAGCGCTTGGGCGTACGCTGGACTTCGCCCAAGCGGGCGACTATGCGATTACCGCATTTGACCAGGACGGCCGTTACGCGCGCATTACGCTCACCGTGCGTTGAGTGCCGCGGTGCGGTTCATCTGGCGGCTGATGTTCCGAGACTCATGCTTGCAGACTTAAACTGCCAGACTCAAGCTGAGAAACTCGGGCTGACGAATTCAAACAAGCTGGAGTCCGGCAAGCCCCAAATCGATCGGCATCGGACGCAGGATTTTATCCCGTGTTAGCCTGCTGTCTCCGTCTGTCCTGGCTCGTTATTTATCGTGACAA
>JAMFSV010000272.1 GCA_026225455.1 Burkholderiales bacterium
GTTCGTGATGTCGGCATCGTTTACCAACCAGACGATCGCGCAGATCGAATTGTTCGTGCACGGCGACAAGTACGAAAACAAGGTCTACGTTTTGCCCAAGCACCTTGATGAAAAGGTCGCGCGTCTGCATCTGGAACGGATCGGTGCCGATTTGTCGGTATTGACCGATGCGCAAGCCAAGTACATCACCGTCGATAAAAACGGCCCGTACAAGCCGGATCATTATCGTTATTAAAAGCCTGTAAGCATCGGCCGGCCTGGACGGCGGCCGATGTAACCGATTCATGCCGCTCATTCGGGTCGCTGAATCGCATTTTTTCTTATGCTCGGAGGCCCTGTGCTGCAACTCTTGCTTATCTGGCTGATTAACGCTTTAGCGCTTGTCATCATTACGCATTTGGTGCCGTCGATTCATATCAATGGCTTCGGTACCGCGATGATTGTCGCGGTGGTGCTGGGCTTGTTGAATGCGTCGTTGCGCTGGGTGCTGATCATCCTCACGCTACCGGTCAATATTCTGACCTTGGGTTTGTTTACCCTGGTGATCAACGCGCTGATGTTCTGGTTGTGCGCGGTATTGCTAAAAGGTTTTGAAGTCTCAGGTTTCTGGTCGGCCTTTTTCGGTTCTTTGTTGTATAGCTTCGTCTCGTGGCTGCTGTCGGCCGTGATCGTGGGCAATCGGAACTGGTTCTAAAGCTGCGGTTTGAACGCAAGGGCTAAACCCAAGGATTGAACCTGTTGTTTGAATATTGTTTGAATCCCTCACATTCTTTCGCCATGCAAGCTACCGAACTTTCCTTCGAGTTTTTCCCGCCGAAAACAGCGGAAGGGCTGGATAAACTGCGCGCCGCGCGCGACCAGTTATTACCGCTGCAACCGAAATTTTTCTCGGTAACCTTCGGCGCCGGCGGCTCGACCCAGCAAGGCACGCTGGACACCGTGCTGGAACTGGCGCAAGACGGACTCGACGCCGCACCGCACTTGTCCTGTGTGGGTTCGTCGCGGGAGAACATTCGGGAGATTTTGCAACGTTATCGTTCGCACCAGATTCATCATATCGTCGCCTTGCGCGGCGATTTACCTTCCGGCATGGGCGAGATCGGCGCGTTTCGTTATGCCTCGGAACTGGTGGAATTTATTCGTGCAGAAACCGGCGACTGGTTCACCGTCGAAGTGGCGGCTTACCCCGAATACCATCCACAGTCCAAATCGCCGCGCCACGATCTGGATAACTTCGCGCGTAAAGTGAAAGCCGGCGCCAATTCCGCCATCACCCAATATTTCTATAACGGCGACGCCTACTTTCGCCTGCTGGATGATTCGGCCAAGCTGGGCATTGATGTGCCGATCACGCCGGGCATTATGCCCATCACCAATTTCTCGCAACTGATGCGCTTTTCGGAAATGTGCGGCGCCGAAGTACCGCGCTGGATTGCGCGCCGCCTCGAAAGTTACGGCGACGATCGTGCGTCGATCCGCGCTTTTGGTCTCGATGTCGTAACCGCTCTGTGTCAGCGCTTGATCGATGGCGGGGCCCCCGGCCTGCATTTTTACACGCTCAATAATGCTCTGGCGGCGCGAGCCATTTGCGACCGGCTGGCGGCAGCGCGCTGACCTGGTCGATCCCGCGTTGCGGCTGCGGTGCCGGCGTTTTTGCAGCGATTTTGAAAGTATTCCGCTGCACGGTGAATAATCGATGTGGTATTACTCTCGCTCAAGGCCACGCTATCGAAGTGGTCACAGTAAGAGGAACACGCATGAAATCGTTGATTAACGCCGGCCTGCGGGCGATGGCCGCCAGGGCCCTGCTCAGCGCGGGACTGATTTGCCTACCGCTGGGTGTGGTTCGCGCCGCCCACGCTGCCACTGCCTTACCCGACAAAACCTTGGTTTATTGCTCCGAGGGCAGCCCGGCCGGTTTCGACCCCGCGCAATATACGACGGGCACCGATTTCACCGCCGATACTTTTACCCTCTATAACCGTCTGGTCGAATTCGAGCGCGGCGGCACGCAGATCGAAGCCGGGCTGGCGCAAAGCTGGGAGGTGTCGCCTGACGGGCTGCAATATACCTTCCATCTGCGCCACGGGGTTGAATTCCATACCACCCCCTATTTCAAGCCCAGCCGCGATTTCGACGCGGACGACGTGGTGTTTACCTTCGAGCGTATGCTGGACCCGACGCTGCCGTTCAATCGTGCTTATCCAGTACAGTTTCCCTATTTGGTCGATTTGGGTCTGGACAAACTGGTCGCCAAAGTCGAAAAAATCGATCCCTACACGGTGCGCTTTACGCTACGGCAAGTGAATGCGCCTTTCCTGCAAAATATGGCGATGGAGTTTGCCTCCATCCTGTCCGCCGAATATGCCGATCAACTGTTGAAAGCGGGCCGGGCCGCCGAGATCAATTTGCAGCCGATCGGTACCGGGCCGTTTATTTTCCGCAGCTATACCAAAGACGCGACGCTGCGCTTCGACGGCAATCCGCACTATTGGAAACCCGGTGCGGTGCAATTAAGCCGTTTGATTTTCTCGATTACCGTCGACCCGGCGGTGCGTATGCAAAAACTCAAGCGCGATGAATGCCAGGTCGCGGCTTATCCCCGTCCCGCCGATCTGGCCGACCTGAAAGCCGATCCGGCAATCGCCATGCTGGCGCAAGCGGGTTTTAATCTCGGTTATATGTCGTATAACGTGAGCCATAAGCCGCTGGATCAGGCTGAGGTGCGCCGGGCCTTGGATATGGCGATCGACAAAAAAGCCATCATCGCGTCGATTTACCAGGGTGCGGGCCAGTTGGCGACGCATCCGATGCCGCCGACTCAATGGTCCTACGACACCAGTCTGAGCGGAGCCCCGTTCGATCCGGCCAAAGCCAAGGCTTTATTGGCGAAAGCCGGTTATCCCAATGGCTTCGACATCAGCCTGTGGGCGATGCCGGTGCAACGGCCCTACAACCCCAACGCCCGTTTGATGGCGGAAATGATTCAGTCCGATTGGGCCAAAATCGGCGTGCACGCGAAAATCGTCACTTATGAATGGGGTGAATACATCAAGCGGGCCCATGCGGGTGAGGACGACACCATGTTGATCGGCTGGAACGGCGACAATGGCGACCCCGATAACTGGCTGGGCACCTTGCTCGGCTGCAGCGCTGTCGACGGCAACAACTTCAGTAAATGGTGCGACAAGTCGTTCGACGCGTTGATTATCAAGGGCCGCAACACCACCGACCAAGCGGCGCGGGTCAAAATCTATACCGAGGCGCAACAGATATTTGCCGCACAACTGCCGTTTTCTCCGATCGCCCATTCGACGGCTTATCTGCCGGCGAGCAAAAACGTGACGGGTCTCAAGATAGAGCCGCTGGGGTATCTGCGGTTTGACGGGGTTGGGCTGAAATAAACGGCGGATAAATACTGGGTCGGGATGCGCGGGAGCACGGCCCGTGAGCCTGCCGCGCCCGCAACATGCCGCCCCAGGCGCGGCGTTTTACGCCGCCCGGACCCACTCGGCTTTGTTAGTCGATTGCAAGCTGCGAAGCTTATGGATTTTTACTACTTGTTCCAGCTAAATTTCGCCAGTACAGTACGGCGGGTCAGCGTCGGCGTGGCCGACCTAGAAACTGGAGGAATTGCATGAAACTAACCCTCAATCGCGCCTTGTGCCGCGTGACCCTGGCATTATCGCTGGCAGGAGTGGCCGGCATGGCGGGTGTCGCGATCGCGCCGGCAACGGCCGCGACGCTGCCGAACAAGACCCTGGTATTTTGCTCGGAAGGCAGCCCGGCGGGCTTTGACCCGGCGCAGTACACCACCAGCGTTGAATTCAGTTCAAGCGGACACGCGGTATTCGATCAACTGATCGAATTCGAGCGCGGCAGCACCAAAATCGTTCCGGGCCTGGCCGAGAGCTGGGATATTTCGCCCGACAACCTGCAATACACCTTCCATTTACGGCATGGTGTGAAATTTCACACCACCGCTTATTTCAAGCCGACGCGTGATTTCGATGCGGACGACGTGGTATTTACCTTCGACCGTGTGTTGAATCCCGAGAATGCGTTTCATAAAGCGTATCCGGTCTCCTATCCGTATTTCACGGATATGGGCCTGAACAAAAATATCGCCAAGGTCGAAAAACTCGACCCCTACACGGTACGGCTGACGCTGAATTCGATCAATGCGCCGCTGTTGCAGGATCTGGCGATGCCGTTCGCGTCGATCCAGTCGGCCGAATATGCCGGCCAGTTGCTCAAGGCCGGCCACGCCTCGGATATCAACTTGCAACCGATCGGCACCGGGCCGTTTATCTTCCGCAGCTATGTGAAGGACGCGACCATCCGTTATGACGGCAATCCCGATTACTGGGCACCGGGTGCGGTCAAGGTCAGCAAGCTGATTTTCTCGATCACACCGGATGCTTCGGTGCGTTTGCAAAAGCTCAAACAAAACGAATGCCAGGTAATGGCATATCCGAAGCCGGCCGATATCGAAACCATCAAGGCCGACAGCAATCTGCAATTGCCGAGTCAGGTCGGTTTCAACGAAGGTTATCTGGCCTACAACATGGACCACAAGCCGCTCGACAAGGTCGAAGTGCGCCAGGCCCTGGATATGGCGATCAACAAGGCGGCGATTATCCAGTCGGTCTACCAAGGTGCCGGCCAGGCCGCGGTGAACCCGATGCCGCCGACCGAGTGGAGCTACGACAAGGACCTGAAGGGCGCACCTTACGATCCGGTCAAGGCCAAAGCTTTGCTGGCCAAGGCGGGTTTCCCGAACGGTTTTGAAATCACCTTGTGGGCGATGCCGGTACAGCGTCCTTACAATCCGAACGCACGCCTGATGGCCGAGATGATTCAGTCCGACTGGGCCAAAATCGGCGTCAAGGCTACCATCACGACCTATGAATGGGGCGAATACATCAAGCGCGCCCAGGCCGGCGACCACGATGCGATGCTGATCGGCTGGACCGGCGACAACGGCGACCCGGACAACTGGCTGGGCGTATTGTTGGGTTGCGATGCGGTCAAGGGCAGCAATTATTCGAAGTTCTGTTACAAGCCGTTTGAAGATCTGATCGTGCAAGCGCGCCAGACCACCGACGTGGCCAAGCGTACCAAGCTCTACACGCAGGCTCAGGAAATTTTCAACCAGCAACTGCCGTTCTCGCCGATCGCACATTCGACCGTGTATCAGCCGATCAGCAAAAACGTCACAGATTTCAAGATCGATCCGTTTGGCCCGACCATTCTCACCGGTGTGGGCTTGAAATAAGCTTGTGTTTGACGCGCGGTCTCGCGTCCAGCCCGGCATGCAATCCGTGCCGGCAGTGACGCGAAAATCAACAGCGCTGACTCGTCGCGCGTGAGGCCTGGAGCGATCCTCCGGGTGTCATGCGCGCAGTGCTTTTCACGAGGAGCCGGATACCGTGCTACGCTATTTTTTCCGCCGTATCGGGATGGTGATACCGACCTTTATCGGCATCACCATTCTTGCTTTTGCGCTGATTCACCTGATTCCGGGCGATCCGGTCGAAGTGATGATGGGTGAGCGTGCGGTCGACCCGCAAATGCATGCCGCCGCGCTGCATCGTTTCGGTCTGGACCTGCCTTTGCCGGTGCAGTACCTGCATTACATCGAACACGCGGCACGCGGCGACCTCGGCGTGTCGGTGGTGACCAATATCAGCGTTACCAACGAGTTTTTTACGCGTTTCCCGGCCACCGTCGAATTGTCGTTGTGCGCCTTGCTGTTCGCCCTGATCGTGGGGGTGCCGGCCGGGGTTGCGGCGGCGCTCAAGCGCGGTTCGGTGGTCGACCATACGGTGATGGGCACGGCGCTGACCGGCTATTCGATGCCGATTTTCTGGTGGGGTTTGCTGCTCATCATGTTCTTTTCGGTGTGGCTGGGCTGGACCCCGGTGTCGGGCCGCATCTCGGTCGAATTCGACGAGCCTGTCGTCACCGGCTTTATGCTGATCGACACTTGGCTATCGGGCGACCCCGGCGCGTTCCGCTCGGCGGTGAGCCATCTGATTTTGCCCACCATCGTGCTGGGCACCATCCCGCTGGCCGTGATTGCCCGCATGACCCGATCTTCCATGCTTGAAGTGCTGCGTGAAGACTACATCCGTACCGCTCGCGCCAAAGGCTTGAGCCCGGCCCGGGTGATCGTGATGCATGCCTTGCGCAATGCGCTGATTCCGGTGGTGACGGTGGTCGGTCTGCAAGTCGGCACACTCTTGGCGGGAGCGGTACTGACCGAAACCCTGTTCTCCTGGCCGGGTATCGGCAAGTGGCTGATCGATGCAATTGCGCGGCGCGATTATCCGGTGGTGCAAGGCGGAATTTTACTGATCGCGACGCTGGTGATCGTGGTCAATTTGCTGGTGGATTTGCTGTACGGAGTGCTTAACCCGCGCATCCGGCATACGAGGTAATTTATGGCAGAGCTTCAGTTCACTCCGTCTGTCGCCAGTCCGCGCTCGTTTCTTGCTTTGCGCGAGTTCTGGAAACAATTTTCAAAAAATCGCGGCGCTGTCGCGGCCGGCAGCCTGCTGCTGGTGTTATTGCTGATCGCCGTGTTTGCGCCATGGCTGGTACCGCATAGTCCAATCGAACAATATCGCGACTCGGTCAAGATTCCGCCGGCCTGGCTGGCGGGCGGGTCCTGGCATTTTGTGTTGGGCACCGACGAAGCCGGTCGCGATATTCTGTCGCGTTTGATGTACGGCGCGCGTTTGTCGCTGTTTATCGGTTTTGTCTCGGTGGTGCTGGCACTGATTCCCGGTATCGTGCTGGGCTTGATCGCGGCCTTTTTTGCCAAGTGGACCGATGCGCCCATCATGCGCAGCATGGACGTGTTGCTGGCCCTGCCGTCCTTGCTGCTGGCGGTGGCGGTGGTGGCCGTGCTCGGACCGGGTTTGGCCAATACCATGATGGCGATCGGGGTGGTCGGTTTGCCCGGTTATGTGCGGCTGACGCGCGCGTCGGCCCTGGGCGAATTGCAGAAAGACTATGTCACCGCCTCGCGGGTGGCGGGTGCCGGATCGCTGCGCCTGATGTTCTCGCAGGTTTTGCCGAACTGCGCGGCGCCCTTGATCGTGCAAGGTACGTTGGGTTTTTCCACGGCCATTCTCGATGCCGCGGCGCTGGGTTTTCTCGGTCTTGGGGTCCAGCCGCCCAGTGCGGAATGGGGCGCGATGCTGGCCTCGGCGCGCGACTATATCGACAACGCCTGGTGGATTGTTACCATGCCGGGCATTGCGATCCTGATTACGGTGTTGGCGATCAATCTGCTGGGCGACGGCTTGCGCGATGCGCTCGACCCTAAACTTAAACGGATGGCTTAATGAGCAATTTACTGACCATCCGCAATCTGTCGGTGGAATTCGACGGTTTGCCTGCCGTATCGGGTGTCGATCTTGATCTCAGCGCCGGTGAAATCGTCGGCGTGGTGGGCGAATCGGGCTCGGGTAAAAGTGTCACCATGCTGGCCTTGATGGGGCTGATCGACGCGCCGGGCGTGGTGAGCGCCGACCAAATCAGCTTTAACGGTTTCGACTTGTTGCATGCAACTGCACGTCAACGCCGCGCCATTATCGGTAAAGATATCGCCATGGTGTTTCAGGACGCTTTGACCAGCCTGAACCCCAGCTACACCGTTGCGTATCAGATCGAAGAAGTGCTGCGGGTGCATGAAAAACTGCGCGGTGCCGCGTTGCGCAGCCGCGCCGTCGAACTGCTCGAACAAGTCGGCATCCCGGACGCGAAGAACCGCAGCAAGGCCTATCCGCATCAGATGTCGGGCGGGATGAACCAGCGGGTGATGATTGCCATGGCGGTAGCCTGCAACCCCAAACTGCTGATTGCCGACGAGCCGACCACGGCTCTCGATGTGACGATCCAGGCGCAGATCATGGACCTGCTGGTATCGCTGCAAAAAGAGCGCGGCATGGGGCTGGTGCTGATCTCGCACGACCTCGCGGTGGTCTCGGAAGTGGCGCAGCGGGTCTCGGTGATGTATGCCGGTGAAGTGATCGAAAGCCATCCTGTCCCCCAAATTTTTATCCAACCGCGGCACCCTTATACCGAGGCGTTGCTGGCGGCGATCCCCGAGCATAACCATGGCGCGCGCCGCTTGTCCGCCTTGCGCGGCATGGTCCCCGGTCGCGATGACCGGCCCGCCGGTTGCCTGTTCTCGCCGCGTTGCGCATATGTCGAAGATGCCTGCCGCGCCAGCCGGCCGGCGCTGGCCGAGGTCGAGGCGGGAGTGAAGGTGCGCTGTATCAAACCCCTGCACTATGAAGGTCAGGCGAGCGGCAGTGCGCCGCTGGAGCAAAACCCGCCTGGGCCATCGGCGCAGGTGGCACCGGAGGGCACCCCATGAATTCGAATCTGCCCCAAGCAGCGTCTGGCGAAACCAGTTCGGCACAGCAGGAGATTGTGCTGGTGGCCGAGCGCCTCACCAAACACTATCCCGTCAGCCGCGGCTGGTTTCGCAGCGGTTTGGTCAAGGCGCTCAACGGCGTATCGTTCTCCCTGGCCCGCGGCCGCACGCTGGCGGTGGTGGGTGAATCCGGCTGCGGCAAGTCGACCCTGGCGCGCCAACTGACGATGATCGAAGCGCCGACTTCGGGGTCGCTGTTTATCGACGGCCGCGATGTGGCGCACGACACCCATGCGGCGGCCAAAGCCCTGCGCCGGCAAGTGCAAATGGTGTTTCAAAATCCTTACGCCTCGCTCAATCCACGCAAGACGGTGGAGCAGGCGCTGGGCGAGCCGCTGGTGATCAATACCGATCTGGACAGCCGTGCCCGGGCCGAGCGCATTGCCGACATGATGCGCACGGTCGGCCTGCGGCCGGAGCAGACCAGGCGTTATCCGCATATGTTTTCCGGCGGCCAGCGGCAGCGTGTGGCAATTGCCCGTGCCATGATTCTCGAACCGCGCATTGTGGTGGCGGACGAACCGGTCTCGGCGCTCGATGTCTCGATCCAGGCGCAGATCCTGAATTTGTTTATGGATTTGCAGGATCAGTTCGGCACCAGTTATGTGTTTATTTCGCATAACCTGTCGGTGGTCGAGCACGTCGCTCATGATGTGATGGTGATGTATCTCGGCGCGGTGGTCGAATTGGGCGCCAAGGGGACATTATTTGAGCGGCCCTTGCACCCCTACACCCGTTCGCTGATGTCGGCGACACCCTCGCTCGATGCGTCGAAGCGGCAGATCCAGATCAAGCTGCAAGGCGAACTGCCGTCGCCGCTGAATTTGCCCAGCGGCTGTACCTTCCATCAGCGCTGTCCCTATGCGGCCGAAATTTGCCGCCATGAGGTGCCGCAATTGCGCCAAGTCAGCGAGCGGCTGGTGGCCTGCCATCGTGTTGAAGAAATCGATGGCTGAATGCCACCGGGCAAGCCTGCGCCTATCCAGGGCGTCGGCTTGCCGGTCGCGCGCCGGCATCGCCCCGGCGGCGCGCCGCCGGCGTGTTCGCTGCTTGCGGCTTACCCGCAAGCCGATCCTGAATCGGCTCCTGCGTTTTAGGCAGAGTTTTAGCTTGAGTTTTAGCTTGAGTCTTAGCTTGAGTCTTAGCCGCAGACGTAACCTAGCCCGCGGGCTGCTGTTACCGCTCCTGCTGCTACTGTGTTGCCGCTGGGCGTCGGCCCACGACGAACACGCCAAGCCGCCGCATCTGCCGTTTTATGTGGCGACCATGGGCGCTCAAACCATCTATGTGCTGGGCACGCTGCATGTCGGCGATCCGGCGGACTATCCGGCTTATCAACCGTTTCGCGCGCCGATTATCAATGCCCTGACGGCGTCGCCGACATTGGCGTTCGAACTGTCGCCCGACGATATCGTGATGGCGCCGGGCAGCGTCAATCAATACGGTGTATGCGCTCACGACTGTCTGCCGCATATGTTGCCGGCGGCCCTGTGGCGCAGCTTGGCGCATCGTCTGCGCCATAACCCGGCCGCGCTGGTCCAGATCCGCAGGATGAAGCCGTGGCTGGCGTCTTTGCTGATCGAAACCTTTAGTTCCTCGTCCGCCGGCTTGCAAACCGAATACGGCACCGAAGCCCAACTGGAAAATGTCTATCTGCGCGGCCCGATCCTGGGCCTGGAATCGATGGACGATCAGATGCGCGCATTCACCCGCCTCAGTCTGCCGGAGCAATGGGAAATGTTGGCTCAGGATTTGCAGCAAAGCCCTGCCGAGGATGTGGCTGACGTGCGTGAATTGCACGCCCTATGGCAAGCCGGGGATGCCGACAAGATGGCGGCCTGGCAAGTGCGTAAATCCGCCAAGCTGGCGCAGTCGATGGATTTGTCGAATGTAATCGACGAGCAGATCCTGTATCGCCGCAACCGCCGTTTTGTGGTGAAAATGTTATTGATCGTGACGCCCAACCATCCCTTGTTTGTGGCGGTTGGGGCTTTACATCTGGGTGGGCCGAGAGGGGTATTGGCCTTGTTGCGCGGTTATGGTTTCAGCGTAAAGCCGATGTGATTCATTTCAAGCAATCGCCCCGCCGGACTCCTTGAGGTCCGACTCCACTTCCAGCGACGTCTGCAACGCCAATCGCAAACCCTCCACCATCTGCTCCAGCGCCATCCCCGTTACTCCCGCATGCCGTGCCGTCTGTTCCGGCCAATACGGCACGTGAATAAACCCGCCGCGCACGTGAGGCAGGCGAGTCGCGAGGTAATGCTGCAAACCGTAGAACACATGATTGCAGACAAAGGTCCCCGCGGTTTGCGAGACGCCCGCGGGAATCTGCGCCGCGCGCAAAGCGCGGGCGATGGCCTTGATCGGCAGCGTGGAAAAATAAGCCGCCGGGCCGCCCGCGACGATGGCCGCATCGATGGGTTGTTGCCGGGCATTGTCGGGGATGCGCGCATCGTCCACGTTGATGGCGACGCGTTCGATGGAGATTTCGCTACGCATGCCCGCATAACCGGCGCAGATCACCAGCACCGGCTGCAGCGCTTCGATCTCGCGGATGAGGACGGTATTGGCCGCGCCGAATACGCAGGGCAGTTGCCGGGCCTGTACCGTCACCGGTCCGTGGGGTGAGGTCAGGCGCAAACCATCCAATTGGCGTGCGGCTTCCCATGAAGCATTGAGCGTATCTTGCTCGAATGGCTCATAACCGGTGATCAGTACATTAGCCACAGCAACTCCTTACATCATGAAATACAGCAGGGCGATATTCGCGGCCAGGATAGACAAGGCGGTCGGCACCTGAACTTTGATGACGGCGTTTTTGTCGGGTAGTTCGAGCAGGGCCGCAGGCACGATATTGAAGTTTGCCGCCATCGGCGTGAGCAAGGTACCGCAATACCCGGAGAACATGCCGATGGCCACCATCGCGGCCGGATTGGCGTGATGGACACCGACCAGAATCGGCACGCCGACGCCGCCTGCCA
>JAMFSV010000273.1 GCA_026225455.1 Burkholderiales bacterium
AGCGGGAAACCCGGGTCGGTATGCAGTACTGAACCTTCCTGCACATTGCTGCCGAAACCGACCTCAATCAACTCATTATCCCCCCGGATTACCGCGCCGGGCCAGACGCTGGAATTTTCATGCAAGGTTACCCGGCCGATAATCGTGGCGGATTCTGCCACAAACACCGATTCATGAATGGTCGGCACGATGTCGCCCAACTGGTAAATTGCCATAAGGTGCTTCCATTTAAGCCGCCGATACGCCTGAACGGCAGCCGCGGCGCTCAGCTTACAATCCGCTGTCGCTGCAAATTTGCCAAACCACCATTGTAAACTGATGGGGGAATGAAGGTCGGGATCGGCGGTAAACGACTAAAAATACCGAGTTAGTCCAAATGCGCCCATCGGACCGGTCTCTTATCTGTCGAGCTACCGGCTATTGGCGTGAATGATTTTCAGCAACGATCTTGGCAGCCCAGCCGCGCCGGAAAAAATTCCAACATTGTGTCGTAGCCGAAGATGAATTGAAGTTTTATCACAGAGGAGTAACGCCTCTGGATATTGAGATATTTAGGCTGTCGTGGTGATGATTTACAAATCAAAATGGTTGTAATGCATATCGCAAGCGAAGACGATAAATAGCATAATCTGACTCGACGCGAGTTGATGTTTGAGCATATGTATTTTGTAAATCGGAACGGTTTGCCTCGCACGATGTCGAACGAAAAATTCGCTTTCTTGAGTAATTTGTTTTAGCGTTGAGCTCTGGTATAGGAGCCGAAGATGCCTTACGTAGCAGACGTGAATAAAGCTAAAACCCTTGAAGGACAACTCATTGGGAATGGGCAGTGTGTTACTTTCGTACATGCAATTGTCACAACGCCGCCCTCTTCGTTGTGGCACCAAGGGGCATCGGTTAAAGGCAATAAAATGCTTGGGCCCGGCACTGTTATCGCCACGTTTGATCCCGATGGCCGCTATGGAAATCACTTGAATGGCAAGAGTCACGCCGCCATTTATCTGGGGCAGAACATAGTTGGGATTCGGGTTCTCGACCAGTGGAAGGGACATATAACGCAGCCGGTCCACGAAAGAACGATTCGTTTTAAGAACGGATTTGGCAAGAAGGTCGACGATGGGGACCGATTTTATGTGGTGCAATAAGTTAATTTATTTGGCGCTGTGTGTGGTGCCCATGGCCTCGGCTATTGCAGCTCCCGTCAAGTGCCCTTCCAGCATAAACGATGCCGGAATCAAGCATGTCCTTAATAACGCATCGCTCTATGATGGCCCGCCAGATCAGATGGCGGACCTGATACCCATTCCGGTCGGCGCCGTGGATCAATGGACACTGGATGGCGTTGATCCTTATCTTGTCTGCAAATTTCAAAATACAACAAAGGTTGTCACATTTCACGTTACTGCGGCCAATGTGTGTGAAGCCGGTAAGAAACCATTCCAGGTATACTGTAAATAAAATTTGTAAAGCCTTTCGCCGATAGTGGGGTTTCCCGGAAAGGCCGCGCGGGTTGACCTGCTATTCGTACCAGCCTGCTCGGTCGTAGTTGTCCAACTTGTGTTCTAGAATGGCGCGGCGGTGTGTGGCTGAAAGACCGCGCACCACCCGCTTCATCTGCTCATTTTGGAATCCGGTTACTCCCATGAAACCTTTTAAAACCGACCGCCTGAACACTCGCGGGCAGCAGCTTGCGGTCCATCACTGGGGCGCGCCCGATGCGCCGTTGCTGGTGATGCTGCATGGCTGGATGGATGTGGCGGCCTCGTTTCAATTTGTGGTCGATGCCTTGCGGCGCGACTGGCGCGTGATTGCGCCCGATGCCCGTGGTTTTGGGCAGTCGGGCTGGCCGGTGCGCGCGAGCGGTGGCGGTTATTACAGCTTTCCGGAATATTTATCCGATCTGGACGCGCTGCTGGACGTGTATGCGCCGCCAGGTCCGGTCAATCTGATCGGTCATAGCATGGGCGCCAACGTGGCGTGTTTGTACGCCGGGGTGCGACCCGAGCGGGTGAGGCGGGTGGTCGATCTGGAGGGGTTCGGCATGGGCGATCGCCCGGCCGCCGTGGCGCCGGCTCAATTGCGCGGCTGGTTGGACGAAATGCGCGTGCCCCCGGTGATGAAACATTACGATGCGCTGGGCGGTGTGGTTTCACGTTTGCGCAAGACCAATCCACGGCTGTCCACCGAGCGGGCGACCTTTCTCGCCGAGCATTGGTCGCGCCGGCGGCCCGACGGGCTGTATGAAATCCTGGGCGATCCGGCGCATAAAATGCGCGGTCCACGTCCCTATCGGCTGGATGAGGCGATGGCGGTTTGGGCGCAAGTCACGGCGCCCGTGCTGCATGTCGAGGGCAGTGAGTCGACCACTCTACGCTGGATTGCGGGGAATCAGCCGCTGGAGGTATTCCGTGCCCGTTTTGCGGCGTTTCGCGACTGGCGGCAGGTCGAGATCGCAGCCGCGGGCCATATGCTGCATCACGACCAGCCTGAACAGGTCGCGGCGCTGATCGAGGATTTTTGTGCATGAATCGGGCGCAACTGCGCGCCAACGCTAAAACATCCCCAAAACGCCTCCAAAACTTGTCCCGATGTGTCGCGAGCGGCTGCTGCGGCAGTCCTCGGCGGCCTTTCTGGGCAAGGCCTGGCGGCGCGCCGTAGCGGCGAACCTACATGCTCAACCAGACGCCGCCGCGGCGCTGCGTTACAATTCGGGATATACCCTCAGGTTGCCATGATAAACGCCGATCTCCACTGTCATTCGACCGTCTCCGACGGCCTGCTCGCGCCCGAAGCGGTGGCGCGGCGTGCTCGCGACGGCGGGGTGACCTTGTGGGCGCTGACGGATCACGACGAATTGAGCGGCCAGTCGGCGGCGCGTGAAGCGGCCGAAGCGCTGGGCATGCAATATGTGGCCGGGGTGGAAATTTCGGTCACCTGGGCCGGGCGTACCGTCCATATCGTCGGCCTTAATCTCGATCCGCTGTGCCCGGCCTTGGTTGAGGGGCTGGCGCAGACCCGCAGCGGGCGTGTGGCGCGGGCTCAGGACATGGGCCGGCGCCTGGCGGCGGCAGGTGTTCCAGGCGCTTATGAAGGCGCGCTTAAATATGTGTCCAATCCCGATCTGATTTCACGTACCCATTTTGCCCGTCATCTGGTTGAGGTTGGCGCGGCCAAATCGGTGAGCGACGTGTTTGACCGTTATTTGGCCGAAGGCAAGCCCGGTTTTGCGCCGCATCGCTGGGCAACCTTGCCTGACGCGGTAGGCTGGATCCTCGCCGCGGGCGGGCAGCCGGTGGTCGCGCATCCTGGGCGTTATAAATATAGCCCGTTGGAATTCTCGGCGTTTTTCGACGAATTCCGCGAACTGGGCGGGAATGCGATCGAAGTGGTGACCGGCAGCCATAGCCCGGATCAATTTCGCGAATATGCCGAGGTGGCGCGCCGTTATGGTTTTCGTGCCTCGCGCGGCGCGGATTTTCATGATCCCAGCGATGCCTACACGACGTTGGGCGGATTGCCTCAACTACCGGATGATCTGACGCCGGTCTGGCAGGATTGGGTATAACAACCGCGGCAACCGCGCAGCCGGTAGCCTCAACCTTATCAACCCTTACTGCGACCCAGCGGAAGCCAGGATTTAGATTTTTTCATGTCACAATTTTTTCGGATACATCCCGACAATCCGCAGCCCAGATTGATCAAGCAGGCGGCGCAAATCATCGGCGATGGCGGGGTGGTCGCACTACCGACCGATTCTAGTTACGCGCTGGCTTGCCATCTCGACGATAAGGACGCGGTGACGCGCTTGCGCCGCATTCGCGGTATCGACGAAAAGCAGAATTTGTCGCTGCTGGTGCGCGATTTGTCCGAACTGGCGCTCTTCGCCATGGTCGATAACCGGCAATTCCGGCTGATCAAGTCGGTCACGCCCGGGCCTTATGTGTTTATCCTGGAAGCCACCAAAGAAGTGCCGCGCCGTCTTTCGCACCCGTCGCGCAAAACCATCGGCTTGCGCATGCCCGATCACGCGATTACGCTGGCGCTGCTTGAGGCGCTTGGACAGCCGCTGTTGGCGACGACCCTGATCCTGCCGCCCGACACCTTGCCCTTGAACGACCCCGAGGAAATCCGGGTGCGCTTGGAAAAACAGGTGGAACTGGTGGTGGATGGCGGAGCCTGTACCCGGGAGCCGACCACGGTGATCGACTTGACCGGAGCGGAACCGGTGCTGGTGCGGGCCGGGCGGGGTGCGCTGGAGCCTTTCGGCTTAAGCGCTTGAGTCGAGATAAAAGCGCGGTGGCGCCGCAGCCGGCGCCGCCGCGAAGCATGCTTAATTAATCTGTGCGGTATCCGCCAAAATTTGGAGCGGGGCACTTGATACAATACGGTCCCATGGAAGATTCTCTGATTCGTAACATCACCATTTATGCGTTGCCGCTGATTTTTGCGATTACCTTGCACGAGGCCGCGCATGGCTATGTGGCCCGCTTTTTTGGCGACAACACCGCGTATATGTTCGGGCGCGTCAGCCTGAACCCGCTTAAACATATTGATCCGGTGGGCACGATCGTGATGCCGCTGGTGTTATATTTCCTCACCAATGGCGCGTTTGCCATCGGTTATGCCAAACCGGTTCCGGTGTCGTTCGGCAATTTGCGCAACCCTCGCTGGGACACCATCTGGGTCGCGTTGGCGGGCCCCGCTTGCAACCTGATTCAAGCTTTCCTGTGGGCGCTGCTGTTTAAATTGCTGATCTTGACCCAAGTCAGCGATACCTATGCGCAACTCGAGGAATTTGTTTTGCTGATGGCGCGGGGCGGTATTACCGTGAACCTGGTGATTTGCATCTTCAATTTATTTCCGCTGCCGCCGCTTGACGGTGGGCGAGTGCTGGTGTCCTTGCTGCCGCGTACGGCTGCAATCAAGCTGGCAGGGCTTGAGCGTTATGGTTTTTTGATTGTGATGGCACTGGTGTTTACCGGCATCTTGACCAATTTCTGGTTGCGTCCGCTGGTAACCGCAGGTTTTAGCCTGCTGAACCTGATTTTTTCCTTCACCCCTTTTTAGTCGCCCCTAAAACGCCCACGCTATGTTTCCCGATCGTATCTTTTCCGGCATGCGTCCGACCGGCTCGCTTCATCTCGGTCACTATCACGGTGTATTGAAAAACTGGGTGCGGCTGCAGTCCGAGTACCCCTGCTTTTTCTGTGTGGTCGATTGGCATGCCCTGACGACTCACTACGAAACCCCGGAAGTGATCGAGAAAAACGTGTGGGAGGTGCTGATCGATTGGCTGGCGTCCGGTATCGACCCGGCCCAGGCGACGCTGTTTATCCAAAGCCGGGTTCCCGAGCATGCGGAACTGGCGTTGTTGCTTGGCATGAGCGCGCCGCTGGGTTGGCTGGAACGGGTGCCGACTTATAAAGAGCAGATGGAAAAGCTCAAGGACAAGGATTTAACCACCTACGGTTTTCTCGGTTATCCGGTACTGATGGCGGCCGATATTTTGTTGTACCGCGCGTCGCTGGTGCCGGTCGGGGAAGACCAGGTGCCGCATGTCGAGATGACGCGCGAGTTGGCGCGGCGTTTTAATTATTTGTATGGCCGCGAGCCGGGTTTCGAAGAGAAAGCCAATGAGGCGGCGCGCAAGCTCGGCGGTAAACGCTCCAAGCTTTACCATGAACTGCGCAACGCTTATCAGCAGGATGGCGACGATGAAGCGTTGGAACAAGCGCGAGCCATGCTGCAGGAATCGCAAAGCTTGTCGATGAACGACCGTGAGCGCCTGTTCGGTTATCTCGAAGGGTCGCGCAAAATCATCCTGGTCGAACCCCAGGTTTTGCTCACTGAAGCATCGCGCATGCCGGGGCTGGACGGGCAGAAAATGTCCAAGTCCTACGGCAACACCATCGGTTTGCGCGAAGACGCCGAGGTTATCGAGAAGAAGGTTAGCACCATGCCCACCGATCCGGCCCGAGTAAGGCGCACCGATCCGGGCGATCCGGACAAATGTCCGGTGTGGGAACTGCACCAGGTGTATACCGACGAAGCCACGCGCGATTGGGCGCAAGCCGGTTGCCGCAGCGCCGGTATCGGTTGCCTGGAATGCAAGCAGCCGGTGATCGAGGGCATCTTGCGCGAACAGCAGCCGATGCTGGAGCGGGCGCAAAAATATATGGACGACCCGTCCTTGCTGCGCGCGATTGTCGCCGACGGCTGCGACAAAGCGCGCAAATACGCTCATGAAACCATGCGTGATGTACGTGATGCAATGGGGCTGTCGTACAACTGATGCATGCCAACGAAGCCGTCAGTGAGTGGGTACAGGCGTGGGCGCATCTGATTCCGGCTGCCGGTTCGGTGCTGGACCTCGCCAGCGGCCGCGGCCGTCACGCCCGCTGGTTGGCGCGCCGGGCTTATCAAGTACTGGCACTTGACCGTGACGCAACGGCGCTGGCGGAGTTGGCGCTGGAACCCGGTGTCACCACGCGCTGCGCCGATCTGGAACATGCCCCCTGGCCGCTGGCGGGCAGCCAGTTCGACGGGATTGTAGTGACCAACTACCTGCACCGGCCTCTCGTGACCGACCTGCTGGCGTCGCTGGCGCCCGGCGGCGTGCTGATCTACGAAACTTTTGCGGCCGGCAATGGCGAGTTGGGAAAACCGTCCAACCCCGACTTTTTGTTGCAACCCGGCGAGTTGCTCGAGATGGTGCGGGGCCGGCTGCGGGTCCTTGCATTTCAGGATGTATTTCGCTCTACCCCCGCTCCAGCCTTTATCCAGCGTATTTGTGCGGTTCGGGAGCCGCTTCAGGGGGCTTCAGACCCGTGTAAACGTTACGCCGTACTACATCTTTGATGACTTGCATCGACGATCGGCTACAATCGCAACTTAATCGAATTGAGCGTAAAGTTTTATGTCAAATGGAATTTCCAGCAATGCGGCCCGGGATGCGGGCATTCGCGGCTTGCGCGGCAGTATCGTCGCCATCGTCACCCCGATGCTTGAAGACGGTGCTCTCGACCTGCCGGGCTTGCGTGCGCTGATCGACTGGCATATTGCCGAAGGCACGGACGGCATCGTGATCGTCGGCACCAGCGGCGAATCGCCGACCGTTACCGTCGATGAGCACAAATTGCTGATCAAAACCGCGGTTGAACACGCCGCGGGCCGGATTCCGATGATTGCCGGCGCAGGCGGCAATTCCACCGCCGAGGCCGTCACGCTGACCGACTACGCCAAGCAGGTCGGGGCGGATGCCACGCTGCAAGTCGTGCCTTATTACAATAAACCGACCCAGGAAGGGATGTTCCGGCATTTTTCGACGATTGCCGAGCGGGTCGATCTGCCGATCATTTTGTACAACGTGCCGGGGCGCACGGTGGCCGATATGAGCAACGAGACGATTTTGCGGCTGGCACGGGTGCCGGGCATTATCGGCGTCAAGGATGCCACCGGCAATCTCGATCGCGGCATCCAGTTGATCAAACACGCGCCCAGCGGATTTTCGATCTACAGCGGCGACGACGCAACCGCCACCGCGTTGATGTTGATGGGCGGTCACGGCAATATATCGGTCACCGCCAATGTAGCGCCGCGGGCGATGGCCGACCTGTGCCGCGCGGCAATCGCGGCGGACGCCAAGGCAGCGCGTGAAATCCATATGCTGCTGCTGGCCTTGCATGGACATTTATTTATTGAAGCCAACCCGATTCCCGTGAAATGGGCGTTGCAGCAGTTGGGCAAGATTCAAGGTGGGATTCGGCTACCGCTGACCCCGCTGGATGTGCGCTACCACGAAACCGTGCGCTCGGCGTTGCAGGAAGCCGGCCTGCGGGGTTGACAACCCGTGCCGTGGAAAGTGAGTAAAAAGTGATTAAACAGTGAGTAAGTCGCGACAGGCCCGTCCGGCTGCACCAACGCATCAACAAGCACCATCGAAGGACTTATGAAACGCTTTGACCTTTCCCATTTTGAGTTGGCGCGCTTTGACTTTCCGGTTAGCGCGTTGCGTGTTGCCGTCGCCGTACTGGCGCTGTCGTCGCTGGCCGGGTGCGACACCCTGGACAACTGGTTCAGTACCGACCGGATCAACTACAAAGATACCGCTTCCGCACCGCCGCTGGATATCCCGGCGGGTCTGGACCCGGCGCCGCGTGATGCCAAATTTATTGCTCCGCCCCAGCTGACTGGTCTGGGC